>PMAF01000151.1 GCA_003152455.1 Hyphomicrobiales bacterium | reverse complement strand
GAGGCGGCGCGACCGCTTGCGCTGGCGCGGCAACGCCGGGCGGCGGCGCCAGCGGCTGCGACTGGATGGTGCCGCCGCCGGGTCGACTCGATGGCGGCAAGCTCATCGGCGCCGGTAGCGGCTGCGCCGGCGGCTGATCGGAGCGGCTCGCGGCCGGCGGACGCGGCGCTTCACCGCGCTGGAAATTCGGCTGCTGGTTCGGAAAACTACGCGGCTGCGGCGGCTGCTGTTGCGGCGGNNCGGCGGCTGTGGCTGCTGCGACGGCGGCGCGCTCGGCACGTCGGCCGGCGGCCGCGGCGGAAAATTGTTGAAAATCGATTGCGCGAAAGCTGGCGTTGCCGCCAGCAACGTCGCCAAGACAAGCCAGCAAGCGGTGAGCGAAGTTCGCGCCATAAAGCCGGATGTTTTACGCGAGGGTGACAGTGCGGATTCGCCGGCCCCCGGTAGCGCTCGGTTAACACGGCGAATACGGCGGCGAAAGGGCGCGATTGGGCCGGTAATCAGCCCCGGCGGTCGGGGCTCCACGCCTTGTAGTCGCCGGTCGCTTTCGGACGCCGGTTGGCGGCGAGCGTCGATCCGGACGGCCGGTAGGCGCCCGCGGAGCCGGTCATATTGGGCCGGTGCGGCTTTTGCCAGGCATGCGGCTTGTAGGTCTCTTGCGTCGGCGGGGTATCGACCGTGTGGTGCATCCAACCGTGCCAGGACGGCGGTATGGTCGAGGGATCCATGTAGCCGTTGAAGATCACCCAGCGCCGCTCAAATCCGAGGCCGCGGTCGATTTTACCGCCCTTGGTGCGGTAGTAGCGGTTGCCGAATTCGTCTTCACCGACCGCTTCGCCATACCGCCAGGTCCAGAACTGGGTCCCGAAAGTCTGCGAATTCCACCAGGTAAACAGCTTGAGCAGGAAACTTTTCATCGCCGCCACGCGTTGAAAGACATTGAATACCGGGGCGTTCTGCCACCTCGTCACGCTGCTGTCCAGGGCGCACTTTCGCCAGACTGCCATGCTCACCGCGACGCCATGAAAAGCCTTAAGGCCAAATCGATTCGATCCGAAACGCACTGACTTCCATCAAAGCGGTGCTCGCCTGGCTGCCCAATCCGGCGGTCGCCGCCATCCTCCTGGCGCTGGCGGTGACAATCGCTTTCTTGCTGCACAGGATCGTGCGCAAGCTCATCCGCCGGCTGCTGGCGCACCGTGCCCCATTCGTCTTCTCGATCTTCACCCAGATGCACGGCGTGACCCAGCTTGGGCTGGTGATTCTGGCCATCATCATCGCCATTCCGGTGGCGCCTGTCGGCTCGGATACCGCCGCATGGATGACGCGGCTGGTGCTGATCGGCGTGATCGGGTTGATCGGCTGGGGGGCGATGACGGCGCTCAAGATCGCCGCCGATCTCTACCTGCTGCGCTTCCGGATCGACGTCGACGATAATCTGTTGGCTCGCAAGCACGTCACGCAGGTGCGCGTGCTCCTGCGCGCCGCCGACGTCTTGGTGGTGGTGGTCACGCTCGGCGCTGCGCTGATGACCTTCGAGCCGGTGCGGCAATACGGCGTCAGCCTGTTCGCCTCAGCCGGCGTCGCCGGCATCGTCGCGGGCCTGGCGGCACGCCCATTGCTCAGCAACCTGTTTGCCGGCGTGCAACTGGCGATGACGCAGCCGATTCGCATCGACGATGCAGTGGTCGTCGAGAACGAATGGGGCAACATCGAAGAAATCACCTCGACCTATGTGGTGATGCGGCTGTGGGACTGGCGGCGCATGATCGTGCCGCTCAGCTACTTCATCGAGAAGCCGTTCCAGAACTGGACGCGCGAGGACTCGGCGCTGATCGGCAGCGCCTTCCTCTATGTCGATTACAGCGCGCCGGTCGGCATCATCCGCGACAAGCTCAGCGAGATCGTCAAGGCTTCGAAGAACTGGGACGGCCGCGTCATCAACCTGCAGGTGACCGACGCCAAGGAGCGGACCATCGAGCTGCGCTGCCTGATGAGCGCGCGCAATGCCGGCAGGGCCTTCGATCTGCCCTGCGAGGTGCGCGAGCACCTCGTCGAGTTCCTGCAAAAGCATCATCCGGAGGCGCTGCCGCGCCAGCGTTCCGATGTCGCCGTTTCGGGTCTCCCGGATTCGAAATCCCCAAAGGCCAGGCGCGAGGCCGTGCGCAAAGCCGCCGCGCAAGGCTAGTGCAGCCTATGTTGCGGTGCATATTGCGTTTTCCGGACGGGCGCGCTTATCCTGCCTAGGAATTCATCAGCGCGGGTTCGAGTCGCCTAGTTCCGCCTCAACGACGCTGATAGTTGAGATGACAGTGCCGGTGCGAAAGGCGGGCCCCACAAATGGGGTCCGCCTTTTTCGCGTTTCGGGCTCAACCGCACAGGGGGGCCGCCGCCATAATGGCTGCCTAAGGCCAACCGGCTCGCGCCAAAACAACAACAACCGCGGATCGCTTGGCGGAAAGCCGTCTTCGTCGTTGGCGCAAATCCACAGGCGTGGGTTTGCCCGCCACCCTCCGCCAGCGCCGGCGCGTCGTGGCTAAGGCACTGACTTGGTTTTGAGAATCAGCGACTCCCGGCCGCCGATTGAGCGGCTTTTCCCGGCTTTATCCCCGGCCGGGGCGGCAGAGGGATTTTGCGGCGGATAACCGCGAAACCGCGATTTTGCGTCATTTTTCCGTCATGCTGGCAGGAATTCAGCCCTATTGGCGCGCGCCGATAAAAACGCTTTCCGCGACCTCCGGATCGCTCAATACTCACGGGCGTTTCGCGGCAAGTTGTCCCCGCAGTTCACCGTCCGGACACAAGATTTAGTGTTTGATTCAGATTTAACGTCTATCTATTGTTGACGCGTGCGTAGAGTCCCCCTAGTTTTGGTGTGTTCGGTGCAGTCGCGTTTTCGGTTCCCTCCGAGCTTCCAACGACGCCTGGTCGTAAGCCACGCCCACGCCGGAAACGGTGATTTGGGACAGGGGATTGCTGTGCGCCGAGGGTCAAAAAGCCGGGAGTAGCCGGTGCCGGAACCAGGGTCCGGGCCTAACTGAGTGAGTGATGGGGCGTCGAACGGCGTGCCGAGCAAAACAGGCGGACAAGGACAGGTCCGTCAGGGATAATCGGGCGGTCGCCAGCCGCCCGGCAATTTAAGGGGCTAGAGACAAAAATGCGGATCGAACGGCGCTACGCCAACGACACCCAGGGCACCGGCAGCACGCAGGACGCCGCTTATGCCGGCATCGCGTTCCGGCTTACCACCAGCGAGATCCGCAACCCGGACGGCTCGGTGGTGTTCAAGCTCGACAATGTCGAGGTGCCGGAATTCTGGTCGCAGGTCGCCTCCGACGTGCTGGCGCAAAAATATTTCCGCAAGGCCGGCGTGCCCGCCCGCCTGAAGCGGGTCGAGGAGAACACGGTCCCCTCCTTCCTGTGGCGCTCGGTCGCGGACGAGGAGGCCATCGCCGCGCTGCCGGAGAAAGAGCGCACGATCGGCGAGCACAGCTCCAAGCAGGTGTTCGACCGTCTCGCCGGCACCTGGACCTATTGGGGCTGGAAGGGCGGCTATTTCGACTCGGAAGAGGACGCGCGCGCCTTCTTCGACGAGCTGCGCTACATGCTGGCGGCGCAGATTTGCGCGCCAAATAGCCCGCAATGGTTCAACACCGGCCTGCANNTGGGCCTATGGCATCGACGGCCCGAGCCAGGGCCACTACTACGTCGATTTCCAGACCGGCAAGCTGACCAAATCGAAATCGTCCTACGAGCATCCGCAGCCGCACGCCTGCTTCATCCAGGGCATCAATGACGACCTGGTCAACGAAGGCGGCATCATGGACCTGTGGGTGCGCGAGGCCCGCCTGTTCAAATACGGCTCCGGCACCGGCTCCAACTTCTCCGCGCTGCGCGGCGAAGGCGAGAAGCTGTCGGGCGGCGGCAAGTCGTCCGGCCTGATGAGCTTCCTCAAGATCGGCGACCGCGCCGCCGGCGCCATCAAGTCGGGCGGCACCACGCGGCGCGCCGCCAAGATGGTGATCGTCGACGTCGATCACCCCGACATCGAGACCTATATCGACTGGAAGGTGAAGGAGGAGCAGAAGGTCGCGGCGCTGGTCACCGGCTCCAGGATCAACCAGAAGCACCTCAAGGCCGTGCTGAAAGCCTGCGTCAACTGCGAGGGCTCCGGCGACGACTGCTTCATGCCGGAAAAGAACCCGGCCTTGAAGCGCGAGATCAAGCTGGCGCGCCGGTCTTACGTGCCCGACAACTTCATCAAGCGCGTGATCCAGTTCGCCCGGCAGGGCTACACCGATATCGATTTCCCGATCTACGACACNNGGCTTCCTCAAGGCGGTCGAATCCGACGCCAAGTGGGACCTGACGTTTCGCAAGAACGGCAAGATCGCCAAGACCCTCGACGCCCGCGCGCTGTGGGAAAAGATCGGCTACGCCGCCTGGGCCTCGGCCGATCCGGGCCTGCAATACCACACCACGGTCAACGACTGGCACACCTGCCCGGCCTCGGGCGAAATCCGCGCCAGCAATCCGTGCTCGGAATACATGTTCCTCGACGACACCGCCTGCAATCTGGCGTCGATGAACCTGCTGACGTTCCGCGACGAGAAGACCGGCAAATTCAAGGTCGAGGACTACGAGCACGCCGTGCGGCTGTGGACCGTGGTCTTGGAAATCTCGGTGCTGATGGCGCAGTTCCCGTCCAAGCAGATCGCGCAGCTGTCCTACGAATTCCGCACGCTTGGCCTCGGCTACGCCAATATCGGCGGCCTGCTGATGACCTCCGGCATCCCTTACGATTCCGACGAGGGCCGCGCCATCTGCGGCGCGCTCACCGCCATCATGACCGGCGTGTCCTACGCCACTTCCGCCGAAATGGCGGAAAAGCTCGGGCCCTTCCCCGGCTTCAAGAAGAACCGCGACGGCATGCTCAAGGTGGTCCGCAACCACCGCCGCGCCGCCTACAACGAGCGCACCGGCTACGAGAAGGTCTCGCAGCCGCCGGTGCCGCTCGACCACGGCTCGTGCCCCGACAAGGATTTGATCGCGCACGCCAAGGCCGCCTGGGACAAGGCGCTGGCGCTCGGCGAAAAGCACGGCTACCGCAACGCGCAGGCCACCGTGATCGCGCCGACCGGCACCATCGGCCTGGTCATGGATTGCGACACCACCGGCATCGAACCCGACTTCGCCATGGTGAAGTTCAAGAAGCTCGCCGGCGGCGGCTACTGGAAGATCATCAACCGCGCGGTGCCCGAAGCCCTGCGCACACTGGGGTATAGCGAATCCGACATCGCCGAGATCGAGGTCTATGCCGTCGGCCATGGCAGCCTGGCGCAGGCGCCCGGCATCAACCACACGACCTTGAAGGCCAAGGGCTTCACCGACGAGGCGATCGCCAAGATCGACAAGGCGCTGCCGACCGCCTTCGACATCAAGTTCGTCTTCAACAAGTGGACTCTTGGCGAGGAATTCTGCCGCGACAAGCTCGGCATCTCGGCCGAGGACTTAGCCTCGTCCACGTTCGACCTTTTGGCCGCGCTCGGCTTTTCCAAGCGCGAGATCGAGGCCGCCAACATCCACGCCTGCGGCGCCATGACGGTGGAAGGCGCGCCGCATCTCAAAGCCGAGCACTATCCGGTGTTCGACTGCGCCAACCCGTGCGGCAAGATCGGCAAGCGCTATCTGTCGGTCGAAAGCCATATCCGCATGATGGCGGCGGCGCAGCCCTTCATCTCCGGCGCCATCTCCAAGACCATCAACATGCCGAACGACGCCACGGTGGAAGACTGCAAGGCGGCCTACCTGTTGTCCTGGAAGCTGGCGCTGAAAGCCAACGCGCTCTACCGCGACGGCTCCAAGCTGTCGCAGCCGCTCAACTCGCAGCTGATCGCCGACGAGGATGACGAGGACGACGCGGTCGAGGCCTTCCTCGAGCGTCCGGCGGCGGCGCGCGCCGCGGGGCTGGCCGAAAAGGTCGTCGAGAAGATCGTCGAGCGCATCACGGTGTTGCGCGAACGCGAGAAGCTGCCGTCGCGCCGCAAGGGCTACACCCAGAAGGCCGTGGTCGGCGGCCACAAGGTGTATCTGCGGACCGGCGAATACGACGACGGCCGTCTCGGCGAGATCTTCGTCGACATGCACAAGGAGGGCGCGGCTTTGCGCTCGCTCTTGAACAACTTCGCGATCGCCATTTCGCTCGGCCTGCAATACGGCGTGCCGCTGGAGGAATATGTCGACGCCTTCACCTTCACCCGCTTCGAGCCGCAAGGCCCCGTGCAGGGCAACGACTCGATCAAATACGCCACCTCGATCCTCGACTACGTGTTCCGCGAGCTGGCGGTGAGCTATCTTGAGCGCTTCGATCTCGCCCATGTCGATCCGAGCGAGTCGGGCTTCGACGCGCTCGGCAAGGGCGAAGCGGAAGGCAAGCCCGCGCCCGCCAACAACTTCGTGTCGCGCGGGCTGACGCGCTCGCGCACCGACCGGCTATCGGTGGTGAGTTCGTCTCCCTCCTCGTCGGGCAGTGTTGCGGCGTCGAATGTAACGGCTTTTGCCGGCTCAAGCGGGGCCGCGACGGCGCTCAAAGCCGAGCCGGAGGCCAAGCTCTCGCCGGCGCAGCAGCTGGAACACGCCCACCGCATCGACGAGCAGGACGTGCGCGAGCACGCCAAGCACGCGGCCACCGAGAAGCGCGCCGAGGCGCGCGCCAAGGGCTACGAAGGCGAGGCCTGCGGGGAGTGCGGGAATTTCACGCTGGTCAGGAATGGGACCTGCATGAAGTGCGATACGTGTGGGAGCACGACCGGGTGTTCGTGAGAACAATTCAACAGGACGGGCGAATTGGGGGCGCCTATAGATAATGGGAGAATAATTTGTCAGTTGATAAGCGCGTACCCGGACGTTCCGACGAGGAAGTCCGCCGGATTGCTGAGAGGACCAAGACCGAGTTCGCCGTCTCACGTCGGCTGCCAGTTAATATTTTGCGATGTCTCGAGTCGAGCTCTGTTGCGACCTGTTACGGTCGTAAGAAGCTGCTCTTTTTGGTCGTGGATGGCGAAGAGCTTCCCGGTGCCGATGCAAAAACTGAATTCCGGAAGGACGCCGTAGTCATTACGGCCAAGAGGAGCATCCGGCGCGACGCGGAGCTTGGAGTCGGCCGTGCTCGTATGACGCTTGCACACGAACTCGCACATGCCGTTTTACACCATAGCATTCCGCTTTTCCGGCTAGTCGGCGCTTCGGGCGCGACCGAACTTGCCAAAGTAACCGCTTATGAATCCGCCGAGCATCAAGCAAAGGTATTTGCTGCGGCGTTTCTGATCCACGACGAAGACGCCGCCCAAATGAAGGATGCGCCCGAAATCTCGGTGGAATTCGGTGTCAGTTTGCAAGCTGCAGAAATTTGCTTCGAGCGGCTCAGGGTCAAAGCAGAACATGCACGTACGGCTCAGCGAGTGCGAAAGATTGCGGACGAAGCCATCGCCGCTCTCGCTCGGAAAACGAAGTACCTCGAACAGGTTTGCACAATATGCCGTCAACGGAAGCTCGTCTCGTTCGGCAACAAGGTCCGCTGCGAAAACTGTAAGTATACCGGGGATCAGTTTCCGGACGGCGACAAGCTGGGTTGAAGCCCATAGGGCAGCTTAGCCCTCGGGTCCGCGCTTTGCGTGGCTTGAGGGTAAGCTGCGCGTAATCCGCCTCCTGCATTGGACGCGCGGCGCAATACGCTCCGCTATTGCTCCCTACAGACTTTGCCCATCAGCCCAAACAGACTATAATTCAAACATGAAAACCAAGCGCCTGACCCAAGCCCTCGAACGCGTCGAATCCTGGCCCGCGCATGCGCAGGACGAACTGGCGGAGATCGCGCGCAACATCGACGAGAGCCTCGGCAAGGGCGACTATGAGCCGACGCCGGCCGAGCTCATCGGCATCGACCGCGGCCTGCGCGACGCCGCCGAGGGCCGCTTCGCGCCGCAGCCCCAAGTCGACGCGGCGCTCGCCAAGCTGCGCGGCGCGTGAAGGTCGTCTATACCGACGCCGCGCTGCACGATCTCGACGAAATTACCGTTTGGCTGAAGGCCCACTACCCCGGCGTCGGCAAGGCCGTCGAACGGCGCTTGCGGCTCGTCGTGGCCCATATCGCGCGCTGGCCGGAGAGCATGCGCGCGTCGGCTGGCCGCCCCGGCGTCCGCGCCGTCCCGCTCGGGCGTTATCCGTATAAAATTTTCTATCGCGTCAGCGGCGAAGCGGTGGAGAAATTGCACATCCACCACACAGCGCGCGAACCGTGGGACGCAGAAGCTTAGGCTAAGCCCATAGGGCAGATTAGCCCCCCGGTCCCCGCGCGCCGCACTGGCCCCCGCGTGCGGGGCCTCTAGCCGTGAAACGCGCGGTCGCCGCCGTCCGCCTAGAACGGCAACACCGGATTGGTCAGCAGCGCCAGCAGCAGCAGGGCCGCAATGACGACGATGAGCGTATAGCCGCCGATGCGACCATAGCCGCGCGACACCGGCTCGGTCAGATGTTGATGCGGATGGCTGAACATGGAAACCCCCGTCGGTACCGGGAAAGCGGCAGTTTGGGTCTTTTCAAGACCCATTCGCGCGCCGGCGCCATGATGTGGATCAAAGGCAGCCTTCGGGGCCGGTCTCAGTTTCACCACGAAGCGCGGCGATATCCAGGCGCCGCCCGTTGGTGTAAGCAGCCTCATGCCGCGAATTTTCCCAGCCGCCCTCGCCGTCGCCCTGGCGCTGTCGCTCGCGCCGGCCGCCCTCGCCGCGCCGGTGCCCAAGAAGCCCGTGGCCAAGCACCGTGTCATCCGCCACTGGCGCGGTTACGGCTTCCTGCCGGGCTACCGCCCGCCCGAAGTGGTCGAGCGCGAGCGTGCCGAGCATTACTGGCGCACCGCGCCGCGCTTTTACGGGCCGGCCTGGCCGCGCTTCTACCGCGGCCGCTGGAACGGCGGCGGCTTCGGCGCCTGCTACACGCTGACGCCGATCGGCTACATGTGGAATTGCGGGCAGTAGGCGCGCTAGCGCACGAACCGCTCCGCCCAGACGATCATCGCTTCGAACTGGCCCGGAAAAGCGACGAAGTAAACGATTGCCGCCACCGGCGCCAACGGCCAATACCACTCTCGCATGGGTACCCCCCTTGCAAGACCAGGGCGGCATTCAAAACCACCGGCTGTATAAAAATACCTTTTTTGGCCGGGAGATTTTTCGGAAAATCCGAACGATCGGGCGCGCGGCCCGCGAACCTACTCTTCCTTTTCGGTCGTGAAATAGAGCGGATAGCCTTGGCTCTTGCCCATCTCGGTCGCCTCCTTGGCCTTGGTGTCGGCGACGTCCTTGGTATAGACCGCGATCACGCAAGCGCCCTTCTGATGCGCCGTCATCATCACGCGGTAGGCGTGGCTCTCGTTCATGCGGAACACGGCCTTGAGAACCTCGACAACGAATTCGCGCGGCGTGAAGTCGTCGTTGAGCAGAATGACCTTCCACAGCGGCGGGCGCTGCGTCTTGGTTGCGGTCTTGGCGCGCGGTTTGACGAGGGTCGGGCTCATCGCGGGCGTCCTGCGTGGATCGGCCCTGATGATCCGACAGCCCCGGGTATTCCGGCAAGCCCCTCGCCGCCTCGCTTCTTAAGTGCGGCGGCGGTGCCACAGCGCGTCCAGGCTCCACGGCCCGGCGCCGGCGACGGCGATATAGAAGAAGAACAGGCAATAGAGGATGGCGCCGTCGCCGCGGTTGACGATCGGGAAGAAACTGTGCGGCGCGTGGCTGAGGAAATAGGCAAAGGCCATCTCGCCCGACATGATGAAAGCCGCGGCGCGCGTGAACAGGCCAAGCACGACCAAGGCGCCGCCGGTGAACTCGATCACGCCGGCGAACCAATGCAAGGTGAACAGCGGCTCGAGGGCCAGCGTCGGGAACCCGATCATGCGCGAGCTGCCGTGCTCGAAGAACAGCAGCGCCACGATGATGCGGACGATGGACAATACGTAAGGCGCGTAACGCGCGGCGGCAGGCGGCAGCGTCGCGGTCTGCGACGCGCTGGTTCGTTCGACGTGAAGCAAAGTTGGTCCCGGCTTTGGTTGGCCCCCGGCTGCGGTATAGCGAAAGCCCTTCCCGCGCACACATCACAATTGCGTAAAAACCAACGAATTTGGCACGCATCAGCCATGCGTTCGTTTGCACAGGCGGCCGCAACTTTGACTCAATCTGTGCCGGTTCCGTCGCAAATGGTTCACCGGACTCAGGGATGGTTACGTCAGCCCTGCTGCTTCACTCTCGTGCTCCGCTGATCTCAAAATGAACACAACGGGGTGGAGACAAAACTCGGAGAATACCCCATGGATCGTCATAGCCGCGGTACCACGAGATTCTCGCGCTCACGTCCGCAGATCGCATGCGCGCAATGCGGCGATTCGCTTTTCATGCCGGAGTGGTCCGAATTGGTCGACGAGCGCCGCGTACGCCATTTGTGGCAGTGCGAGGCCTGCGGTTACGCCTTCGAGACCACCGTGCGCTTCGCGGAAGCCGCCTGAGATCGGCGGAAGCGGCCGCTCACGCAATTTTGCACGCACTTGGCTGGCCGCGGCCGCTATAGTGCCGGGATGATCGACCGCCGACATTGGCTGCTGGGAGCCGCGCTAGCGGCGCTGGCACCCCGCTTTGCGCAGGCGACCGCGATGAGCACCCGCTTCACGGCCTATGCCTTCACCTTCAAAAGCCTGGACGGCAGCGATATCTCGCTCGCGTCCTATGCCGGCCACCCGATTTTGGTGGTCAACACCGCCTCGCTCTGCGGCTACACCCCGCAATACAGCGGCCTGCAGGCGCTGTGGACGCGCTATCGCGACCAGGGTCTCTTGGTGCTCGGCGTGCCGTCGAACGACTTCGGCGGCCAGGAGCCGGGCGGCAAAACCGAAATCGAGAAGACCGCCCAGGGCGACTACCATGTCACCTTCCCGCTCACCGAAAAGGCCGCGGTCAAGGGCGCCGGCGCCCACCCGTTCTACAAATGGGCGGCGCAAGAGCGCCCGCTGGAAGCGCCGCGCTGGAATTTTCACAAATACCTGATCGGCCGCGACGGCCGCCTGAAGGCGGCCTTCACCTCCGCCGTCGAACCCGACGATCCGCGCCTAATCGCGGCGATCGAGCAGGAATTGGCCGGCGAATAGCGCGTGAATGGCCGCAGCAGTCACAAAACCGATAAATTTCAGATTGACGAATCAGCCTGCCCATGACGAAATCATGGCGCAATTTTAGTCACGTGGGCCGGCGGTGTTGGATTGCCGACCCGTTACGAGGTTCCTCCCGCGTGGCGTTTCGACTGGGCGGCCGCGAGGCCGCCCCTTTTCATTTTCAGGCCTTATCGACTGGAAGGATTAGTGCGCTCAGGCGGCGCTGGCTTGCACGCTGGCTTGAGCGTCGGCCTGGGCCCCGGCCAATTCCGTTTTCGGCGCCGCGCCGGCCACGGGTAGCGGATCGAGCGCTTCGACCAGTTGCAGGAAGGCCTTGCCGGGCAGCGGCGGCGCGAACACATAGCCTTGCGCCGAGCGGATGCCGAGCTCGCGCAAATACATCACCTGCTCGAAATTCTCCACGCCCTCGGCCACCACGTCCATGCGCATATTGTGTGCGAGATCGACCAGCGTCTCGACGATGGTGGTGGAGTTGCGGTCGATGCCGATGGCGTCGACGAATATCTTGTCGATCTTGATGATGTCGACGCCGAGCTTGAGCATATAGGACAGCCCGCTGTGGCCGGTGCCGACGTCGTCGATGGCGATGCGCACGCCGAGCCCCTGGAACGCCGCGATGGTCTGCCGCGTCGCGGTGAAATTTTCGATCGGATCGCGCTCGGTCACCTCCAGCACCACCTGCGAAAACTTGATCGGCGATCCAGAAAAAATCTTGCGCACGTCCTGGACGATGGTCTCGTCGGAAAACAGCTTGCCGGCGAAATTGAACGATATCTTCAGCGCCGGCCGGGCGCCGACGGCGCGGCCCGCTTCGGCGCAGACCCGCCGCATCAGGTCGCGCGTCATTTCGCGGATCAACCCGCTCGATTCCGCGAGGGTAATGAAGGCACCGGGCAGCACCAGCGTGCCGTCGGCTTTCCGCCAGCGCACCAGCACTTCGGCGCCGCGCAATTGACCGGAGCGAATATCGACGATCGGCTGGTAGTACGGCACGAATTCGCCGGCCTTCAGCGCGCTTTCGATCTCGGTCACCGGATTGCCGGGCGTGCCCCGCGGCATCAGCATGGAAAAGGTGCCCAGGATCATGACCATGGCGCCGGTGGCGAACAGGCCCAGCCACTGCAACTCGCCGTGGCCGGCGATCACGCGGCCGCGCGGCATCGATATCTCGGCGTTGAAGCCAAATTTTTCGGATTTCGCGTTGGCCACGAACGCGGTCTCGGCGGCCTCGGGCAGCGTGCCGATGTTGCCGATCGTGGTGCCGTTGGTGGTGGCGATATGCGCATAGGCGTTGAACGGGCTGCCGTGGCTGGATACCTGCGGCAGAAACAGCATGGCCGGCACCAGCGCGGCCACGCCGTTGGGACCGGCGCCGACCTTGCGGCGCAGCCGCACCATGGGTTGGCCGTTTTCGAGCTGAATGACGTCGAGCGAATACCAATTGGCGCCGGCCAGCGGTTCGGAGGCCACGATATTGCGCTGGCCGAGTGGCAAGCCGAGATCGGTGCAGAGCGTCTGCCCGTCGGGACCGACGACCGCAATTTCCTTGATCGGGGTGGTGTCGAAGGCGGCTTGCCGCATCGCTTCGACATCGTTCGGCTGGCAGCTATCCACGCCGCGCGCCGCCAGACCGTCGAGCGTGGCGATCACTTGCGTGACGCGAAAGTCGGCGAGCGCGATGGCGCGCGCAGGTTTCGACCTCGTCCTGACCCTGCCGATCGACCAAACCGCCGAGCCAGAAATCGAACGCGAGCAAGGGAGCGCCGGCGAGCAACACGCCGACGATGACCGCAAGAATATTCTTGCGCGCGAGTGCGCGCACAATCAGACCCATCCTGGCGCCCGGCTAGCCTACCCCATCCTGGTGTCGGTTCGAGTGAGCCATGGCGCCGTAAAGGGCGGCTTAACCCTGCGGCGGCGGGCGTCCCTAAATCAGGAAAATGGAGCCCGGTCGGCCACGCGTGGTTAACGAAGTGTTGACGGCGAGGGGCATGGATCAACGCATCCCTGTTCCGCTACGCTGCCTTCAACAGCGTGCGCGACCGGCGCTGGTTTTGGCGCGAAAGCCGAGATCCACTGAGGGGAAACGACCATGAAACTCTATATGCATCCGGTATCGATGACCTGCCGGCCGGTGCGGCTGTTCGCGGCCGACAACAACATCGCCATGGACGAGGAGTTCATCGACCTGATGACCGGCGCGCACATGCAGCCACCCTACTCCACCGTCAATCCGAATTGCCTGGTGCCGCTGCTCGAGGACGGCGACCTCAAGCTCACCGAAAGCTCGGCCATCCTGAAATATCTCGCCGACAAGATCGGCTCGCCCACCTATCCGAAGGACCTGAAGCAGCGCGCCAAAGTGAACGAGGTGATGGACTGGATCAACACCAATTTCTATCGCGAATGGGGCTACAATCTCTGCTACCCGCAACTGTTCCCGCATCTCAAGCGGCGCAGCGACGAGGCGCAGGCCGCGACGCTCGAATTCGGCAAGGCAAACGCCAAGCGCTGGCTGCAACTTCTCAACGATTATTGGATCGGGCCGAACAAGACCTATCTTGTCGGCGATACGATCACGATCGCCGATTACTTCGGCGCCGGCATCGTGACGCTGGGCGAGATCATCGGCGTCGATTTCACGCCCTATCCGAACGTTACGCGCTGGCTTGCCGCCATGAAGAAGCTGCCGAACTGGGGCAAGGTCAACGAGGCCTTCGACGGCTTGCGTGAGGCGGTGAAGAGCCAGAAATTTGTTACGTTCGCGTGATTAGGGAGCGCCGGTCATGATGAAAACAAAACAGATCCGTTTGCAGTCCTGTGTTTGCTGTGACACGGGCTCGGACGTGAGCCGGCGCAGCTTTCTGGCGCAGGCGGTCGGCGCCGGCGCCGCGGCGGCAGCCGGGTTTATGGCGCTGCCCGCACTGGCGCAGACCGCGCGCGACCGCATTGACGTGCATCATCATTTCGCGCCGGACTTCCATCGCGACGCCGTAAACGCGCGCCGCGGCGGCCTTCGCTGGCCGAAATGGTCGCCGCAAATGTCGCTCGACGACATGGACAAGAACAGCATCGCCACCGCGATGCTGTCGGTGGTGCAGCCCGGCACCTGGTTCGGCAACGTCGAGGAGACACGCAAGTTGACGCGCCAGCTCAACAATTACGCCGCGACCTTGGTGCGCGACCATAAGGGCCGTTTCGGGCTGTTCGCCTGCATCGCGCCGCCCGATGTCGAGGGCAGCCTAAAGGAGATCGAATACGCCTTCGACACGCTGCATGCCGACGGCATCGGCCTGCTCACCAGCTACGGCACGCTCTATCTCGGCGATCCGTCCTTCGCCCCCGTCTATGCCGAGCTCAACCGGCGCAAGGCCGTAGTCTATGTCCACCCGATCGCACCGAACTGCTGCAAGAACCTGGTGCCTGGCATCCCGGTCGGCTCGATCGAATACGCCACCGACACCACCCGCACCATCGCGCATCTGGTGTTCAGCGGCACGACCACGCGTTTTCCCGACATCCGCTGGATCTTCTCGCACAGCGGCGGCACCCTGCCGTTCCTGACCGGACGCTTTATTCGGCTCGCTGACGAGCGCAAGCCCGCTTTCTTGCCGAATGGTCCGCTGCCGGAATTCCGCAAGTTCCATTACGAGTTGGCGCAGGGCAATACGCCGGGCCAGATTGCCGCCTTACTGAAGATGGTGGCGTTGGAACAAGTGCTGTACGGCACGGATTATCCGTTCCGACCGGGCGCGGAGGTCAATGCCGGCATCGCCGCCTATGGGTTCAGTGCCGCCGAGCTGCAGTCGATCAAGCGCGATGCGGCGCTCAAGTTGCTGCCGCGGCTCAAGGCCTGAATTTCGTTGAGCTACTTTGACAGGAGCGCGCCATGAGCTTCTTTCCCGGCAAGGACCCGCAGGCGGGCGACACTTACGCCTGCGCAGCCATCGCCCATGTAGTGGTGCCGCGCACCGTCGATCTCGGTGACGGCTTTTCGGTGCGGCGCGCGCTGCCGTCGGCGCGTTCGCGCATGGTCGGGCCGTTCATTTTCTTCGACCATTTCGGGCCAGCCGAATTCCGCGCCGGCAACGGGCTCGACGTGCGACCGCATCCGCATATCGGGCTCGCCACCGTCACCTATCTGTTCGACGGCGAGATCGTGCATCGCGACAGCCTCGGCACCGCGGTGGCGATCAAGCCCGGCGAAGTGAACTGGATGACCGCCGGGCGCGGCATCGTGCATTCCGAGCGCACCGGCGCCGAGAAACGCACGACCGGCAGTCCGATCCACGGCCTGCAGATGTGGGTGGCGCTGCCGGCCGCCAAGGAAGAGATGGATGCGGGCTTTGCCCATCACGATACCGCGGAATTTCCGATCGTCCGGGAGAACGGCAAAAACGTGCGCGTGGTGGTCGGCTCGCTCTACGGCGCGACATCGCCGGTGCCGACGGTGCACGAGACGATGTTCGGCGACGTGCATCTCAAGGCCGGCAGTGCGCTGCCGCTCGACCCCGATCACGAGGAGCGCGCGCTCTATGTCATCGACGGCACCGTCGATATTTCCGGCGACAAGTTCGAGCTGGGGCGGCTGCTGGTGTTCAAGCCGGGCGACAAGGTGACGGTCACGGCCGTGACCGACGCGCATTTCGTCATCGTCGGCGGCGCGCCGATGGACGGCCCGCGCCACATCTGGTGGAATTTCGTCTCATCGCGCAAGGAACGCATCGAGCAGGCCAAGGCTGAGTGGGCCGCCGGCCATTTCGGCAAGGTGCCGGGCGACGAGATCGAGTTCATTCCGCTGCCGGAGAAGTGACCGCTGCTGCGGTCATTCCCGCGAAAGCGGGGATCCAACTGCTAATTTTTCTTCGGCAAATCGAGCCGGATGCTCAATTCCTTGAGCTGCTTGGCCGTCACTTCCGACGGCGCGCCCATCATCAGGTCCTCGGCGCGCTGGTTCATCGGGAACAGCACCACCTCGCGCAAATTCTCCTCGCCGGCCAGCAGCATGACGATGCGGTCGATGCCAGGCGCGATGCCGCCGTGCGGCGGCGCGCCGAGCGACAGCGCGTGCAACATGCCGCCGAATTTCGTCTCCAGCACGTCCTCCGGGTAACCGGCGATGGCAAAGGCCTTCTTCATCACCTCGGGGCGATGGTTACGAATGGCGCCGGATGACAGTTCGGTGCCGTTGCAGACGATGTCGTACTGATTGGCGATGACCGAGAGAATCTTATCGTTATCGGTCGGATCGATGTCGAGAAACGCATTGATCGGCATGTTTGGCATTGAAAATGGATTGTGAGAGAAGTCGATCTTTTTCTCTTCCTCATTCCATTCGTACATTGGGAAGTTAACAATCCAGCAGAAATCAAACCGCTCCTTTCGGATCAAGCCAAGATCCTCAGCGATTTTTGTTCGAGCAACGCCAGCAAACTTGTAAGTTTGCCTCGGTACGCCCATCACGAAGAAAACGGCGTCACCGTCAACGAGGCCTTGGGGCTTGAGATCGCGATATAAATTTGCAACCTCAAGCGGCAGAAAGTCCGACAACAGGGTGTCGAAACTAGACTGCTCTTCCATGGGCAATGGCACGCGGACGAGCTTTCCAAGCCGCCCGTTCAATTCGGCCTTCAATTGTGCGGTCAGTTCAGGCCCGAGATTATTAGCAATAGGACCGCGTCCGACCACGGCATTTTTCTCGGTGGAAAAGAAAATGTAGCCAAGTCCCGGTTGGCCCTCATCCTGTGCCCAGGAGTTCATGCGATCGCAGAAAGCGCGCGAGCCGCCGCCCGGCGCCGGAATTGCCCAAACCCTCACCAACGGGTTTGCAGCGATACCTTTCGCAAAAAGACTAAAGCCAGAATCCCGAAAGATATTTGTGACGTCGTGGATCATTAGGGGATTCCGGAGATCGGGCTTATCAGTACCGAATGCGCGGATCGCCGCAGCGTATGAAATCTGGGGGAACTTCTGTGTTACCGGCTTGCCTTCTGCGAATTCCTCGAACACGCCGCGGATCACCGGCTCGACCGCGTCAAACACGTCCTGTTGCGTGACGAAGCTCATCTCCAGATCGAGCTGGTAGAACTCGCCGGGCGAACGGTCGGCGCGCGCGTCCTCGTCGCGGAAGCAGGGCGCGATCTGGAAATAGCGGTCGAAGCCCGCGACCATGATGAGCTGCTTGAACTGCTGCGGCGCCTGCGGCAGCGCGTAGAATTTTCCCGGATGGATGCGCGAGGGCACCAGATAATCGCGCGCGCCTTCCGGCGACGACGCGGTGAGGATCGGCGTCTGGAATTCGAAGAAGCCGCCCTCTTTCATGCGCCAGCGCAACGAGTCGATCACGCGGCCGCGCAGCATGATGTTGGCGTGCAGCTTCTCGCGGCGCAGGTCGAGGAAGCGATATTTGAGCCGCGTCTCCTCCGGGTATTCCTGCTCGCCGAACACCGGCATCGGCAGTTCGGCGGCCGGTCCCAGCACTTCGATCTCGTCGATATAGACCTCGACCTGCCCGGTCGGCAGCTCGGGGTTTTCGGTGCCGGCCGGGCGCTTGCGCAGCTTGCCATCGACGCGCACCACCCATTCCGCGCGCAGCGTCTCTGCCAGCTTGAATGCCTTGCTGTCCGGGTCGGCCACCACTTGGGTGAGGCCATAGTGGTCGCGCAGATCGATGAACAGCACCCCACCGTGGTCGCGGATGCGGTGGCACCAGCCCGACAAGCGAACCGCTTTGCCGATATCACCCTCGCGCAGGGCGCCGCAGGTATGGGAGCGATAGCGATGCATAGGATATTCCGGCAGGCGATTCATCTCATGGGGAGAGGCGCGCGAAAAGCGCATGGGGGGTCGGCTTTGTCAAGGTAACGCCCCGGCAAATGCCTCGACAGACGCGAAGCCATCTGCACAGTTAGGCCCGCGAAGTGCCGGAGTCTCCATGCCGAAATCCAAGCGCCCGACGCAGGCAAAGCCCGCCGCCGCCGAGATGTCCACCGGCGAAGCCACCGCCGCCACGCTGCTCGCGCACGGGCTGGACACCGTCTACGCGCTGCCGGGCGTGCACAACGACCATTTGTTCGACGCCTTCCAGCGCGCCGGCGACGCCTTGCGCGTCATCCACACCCGCCACGAACAGGGCGCGGCCTATATGGCCTTGGGCGCGGCGCTGGCGACCGGCAAGCCACAGACTTATGTCGTCGTCCCGGGTCCGGGCCTGCTCAATTCGGCCGCCGCGCTGCTCACCGCCTACGGCATGAATGCGCCGGTGCTGGCGCTGATCGGACAAATTCCGGTGGCCGCGATCGGCCGCGGCTTCGGCCACCTGCACGAAATCCGCGACCAGGCCGGCATCGTCGCCCGGCTGGTCGATCATTCGGCACGCATCGACGGGCCGGCGGATGCTTCCGCAAAAGTCGCCAAGGCCATCGCCTCCATGCCGAAAGGCCGGCCCGGGCCGGCCGCGCTCGAATGCGCTATGGATGTCTGGGGCAAGCGCGGCCCAGTCACGCTCGCGCCGCCGGTGCCCGCGCGCGCGCCGCGTATCGACGAGGACGCCGTGCGCGCGGCGGCGAAGCTGCTCGGCAAAGCCAAGCGCGTGCTGATCGTCGCCGGCGGCGGCGCGCAAGACGCATCGCCCGAGGTGACGCTGCTGTGCGACATGTTGCAGGCGCCTGTGCTGGCCTACCGGCGCGGCCGCGGCGTGCTCGACGGCCGCAGCCCGTTCAGCGTGACGCTGCCGCTCGGCCGCGATCTGTGGGGCGAGGCCGACGCGGTGCTTGGGGTCGGCACGCGGCTGTTCAATCCCATGACGCAATGGGGCGTCGATCGCGATTTGCAAATCGTGCGCGTCGATGCCGACCGCGAGGAGCCAGCGCGGCTGCACAAGCCGAAAGTGGCGCTGATCGGCGATTCCGCGCCGGTGCTGCGGCGTCTCATCGACGCGCTCGAAAAATACAATGCGCGCCGGCCCTCGCGCCGCGACGAGATGCAACAGCGTCAGGCCAAGTTGCGCCAACGCCTCGGCAAGATTGGCCCACAGCTCGCCTTCGTCGACGTCATCCGCGCCGAATTGCCCGAAGACGGCATCTATGTCGACGAGGTCACGCAGGTCGGCTTCGCCGCTCGCCTCGCCTTCCCGGCCTATCGCCCACGTACGTTCCTCTCGCCCGGTTATCAGGACAATCTTGGCTGGGGCTACGCCACTGCGCTCGGCGCGCAACATGCGCGGCCCGACGTGCCGGTGCTTTCGATCAATGGCGACGGCGGCTTTCTCTACACCGGCAACGAGCTCGCCACCGCCATGCGTCACCGCATCCCGCTGGTGGCGGTGGTGTTCACCGACGGCGCTTTCGGCAATGTGCGCCGCATCCAGCAGGAGCAGTTCGGCAACCGCGTGATCGCCTCGGACCTCGCCAATCCGGATTTCGTCAAATATGCCGAAAGCTTCGGCGCCGCCGGTAGGCGCGTGCGCACGCCTGCGGAGCTGGGCACGGCACTCAAGGCCGCCTTCGCCGCCCGCGAGCCGACCTTGATCGAGGTGCCGGTCGGACCCATGCCGTCACCTTGGGAATTCATCCACATGCCGCGCGTCCGCAGACTTTAGAGCGGCGCATGATCTTATCCGAAAACCGGTGCCCACTTTTCGGGATCATGCGCGAAGGCAGTTGCCATGACCGGCCCGGATCGGGTTAGGTTGCCCCGGCACCCATGGATTTGATCACCACCACCCAGGAACTGACCGAGGTTTGCGCGCGCATGGCGCGCCATCCCTTCGCCACGGTCGATACCGAGTTCCTGCGCGAGACTACCTATTACCCTCTGCTCTGCGTGGCGCAGTTGGCGTCGCCCGCCGAGGCGGTGGTGGTCGATGCGCTAGCGCCGGGCATCGATCTTGGGCCGCTGTTCGCGCTGATGACCGACGAGAACGTGGTCAAGGTGTTCCACGCCGCGCGCCAGGACATCGAAATCGTCTGGAACATGGCGAAGAAGATCCCGCATCCGATCTTCGACAGCCAGGTCGCCGCCATGGTGCTCGGCTACGGCGATTCGATCTCCTACGACCAGCTGGTGCAGCGCATCACCGGCGACCAGCTCGACAAGTCGCACCGTTTCACCGACTGGACGCGACGCCCGCTCTCCGACGCGCAGGTTTCCTACGCGCTCTCCGACGTCACGCATCTGCGTACCGTCTACCTCAAGCTAGCGGCCGATCTGGCCAAGCGCGAGCGCACCAGTTGGGTCGAGGCGGAGATGGGCGTGCTCACCTCGCCGGAAACCTATCGCATGGACCCAAACAGGGCTTGGGAGCGGCTCAAGAGCCGCGTGCGCAAGCCGAAAGAGCTCGCGGTACTGATCGAGATCGCGGCCTGGCGCGAGCGGGAGGCGCAAACCCGCGACGTGCCGCGCTCGCGCGTGCTCAAGGACGACGTGGTCGGCGACATCGCGGTGCAGACGCCGACCACGGTCGAGCGGCTGGGGCATTTGCGCTCGCTGCCGAAAGGTTTCGAGCGCTCGCGCTGGGGCGAGGCGATCGTCGAGGCGGTCCAGCGCGGGCTCGAGCGCGATCCCAAGACGCTGCCGCGACTCGATCGCTTCCGCCCGGCGCCGAACGGCGCCGCCACGGTCGAATTACTGAAAGTGCTGCTGCGCATGACCGCTGAAAGTCATGGCGTTGCCGCCAAGGTGATCGCTACCGTCGACGAGCTCGACCGCATCGCCGCCGACGACGAGGCCGACGTGCCGGCGCTGAAAGGCTGGCGTCGCGAATTGTTCGGCGACAAGGCGCTCGCGCTCAAGCATGGGCAACTGGCGCTCGCGGTCGACAAAGGCCGCGTGGTGACGGTCGAAAAGAACTAGCGCGCAATTTGCCGGACGCCTCCGACTTTACACCCGCCTACTGCGTTAGCGCGTCATCTTGCTGAAAATACTGTGCGGGCGCGGTCGGTACCGGTGGCTCTACGCCATCCACATGTTTGGCGAAGCTGCAGAATCGTCGAATCACTCCAAATAGCTCATTGGTGTCGAACGACTTCTTGATAACGTGTACCGCGCCGGGCAAGCCGCTGATCTCATGCTTCAGGCGCTGTTCCTCCGCTGCATCGAGCGGCCGCCGACTCATCACGACGACAGGGACCCGCGCGGTCGCCAGTGCGCTGCGCAATCGATGCAGAAGGTACTTTGCGTCGCCGTCTGGTATGAAATTGTCGACGATGATGACGCTTGGCTTCTCCTTGCCGGCAAGCCGGCATCCATGCACGGCGTCCGGTGCATACAAAGTATCCACGCCATATTTGCGCAGCCTGCTGGCCAGGATTTTTTCCGTGCTGGAATCGTCATCAACCACAAGGACGCGCGGATGCTCGGGCACGCTGTCGTTCGTCGCTTGAACCACCACTTCTTCGATCTTATCGGCCATGTGGGGAAAGAGCTCCTCCAACGCGGCTCTAATTCGTATCCAGAAATCAGGCCCCTTGCGGGCGTAGAAGGCGCCGAAGCTTTCACACCGCTCGATCGTTTCAGGATCCGTATATCCTGTGACGAAAACTACATCGACGGAAATGCCGCGCGGCTCGAGTAGTTTCGCACAAACCGAGAGACCGTCCATTTCAGGCATGTTGACGTCGACAATCAGAACATCCGGCTTCCATTGGCGCGCCTTGATCAGCAACTGCATTCCGTTGCTCGCGGTGTCGACTTTAAATCCCATTTTGAGGCAACGATTGGCAAGCATTTGCACAATGGCGGGGTCGTCATCGGCGATGAGCATCTTGGGCGCCTTAAGGGCTGTGTCGGAATTGATCGTCATGACGTCACATCGCCTCCCGATTTTCGCGCGTGAAACTGCCGCCGATTGACCATCCGCTGCGCGCCAGCAACCGTTCACGCGCAACCGCACGAACAATTTTATATTCCAATTTATGAATGGGAGCTGCGCCGCGCTGTTCCGAACGGCACAGGCAAGTATAATGGAACCGTAGCTCGTCTAATATGATCAACGCTTGTTAAAGACCAATAATCGGCTGTTTCGTTGCGCAAACGCGGCCACGAAATCAGTTTTTAAAACCGCATTAAGTCTCGATCACCGGCTCTCTGCCAACCAGCCTTGCGAGCTGGCGCAAGCGGTTGAAAAGCCGGTCGCTGCCGAGCGCCCCATACTTGCCGCGCAAGGTCAGCACCAATTTACCGCGCCGCACCTTCAGCGGCGTCTTCGGCAGCACGCCGCCCTGCCCGGCGGTAATGATGTAGGCAACCCGCATCGAGGCGCCAAGCACGCGGGCCCGATCCAGCATGCGGGTGGTGGCAAGTTCGCGTAAGCGCGGCGACAAGTCCTCCTCGCTCAAGCCGGCATGGCGGAAATAGACCGACAGCGCGAGATAGGCGCGGCTCGGATGATCGATGGCGACGAAGGCGCCGTGCGCGATGATGTTCATCGACTGCTCGCCGCGATAATCCGGATGCGCGCGCCAGCCGATGTCGGCCAGCAGGCAGGCGGCATGACGCAGCCGGCGCTCGTCGGCGGTTTCGTCGAGGCCGGACGACGCCATGAAGCGGTCGGTCCAATCGATCAGCTCCTCGCCGTGATGCGGCGAGCGCGAGCGCAGCACGTTGAGATCGGCGGCAGCCTGGATCAAGGGATCGCGCGCGCGTTCGTTTGGGCCGAGCAGCGAATAGAGCAGTCCCTCGCGCACGCCAAGCACGGAGATGATCACCTGCTTGGGCTTGATCGTGCGCACCAGATTTTCCATCACCAGCGCCGCATAGGCGAGCAGCGGCCGGCGGGCGGCGTTGATGACTTCGATCTTGGACAGCGTCTCGGTATCGACCCGGTGCACCAGGCGCGAGAACTCCAGCGCCTCGCGCGCGGAGATGCGGTAATTGTGCATGACGTGGAACGGATAGCCGGTCTGCCACATGTGCAGCCGCGCCAACGCGCGCCAGGTGCCGCCGACCGCGTAGAAGGTGCGCCCGTCGCCCTCGTGCAGCATGTCGAGGTCTTCGAACGCCTCCTCGACGATCTTTTCCGCCTTCTTGAGCGAGCGGCCGGCGATGTCTTGCAAGGCGAGGCCGCCGAGCGGCAGCGTCACGCCGCCGCGCACGCGCGAGCCGTGCACGTCGACCAGTTCGAGCGAGCCGCCGCCGAGGTCGCCGACGATGCCGTCCGGCTTGTGGATGCCGGACACGATGCCGAGCGCGGTGAGATGGGCTTCGCGTTTGCCCGACAGGATCGCAATCGGCGTGCGGCAGATGCGCGTCGCCTCGGCGATGAAGGCCCGGCCGTTGCGCGCGTCGCGGCAGGCGGCGGTGGCGATCGCCCAGATCTTGCGCACATGCAGGGTGTCGCACAGCGCACGAAAACGCTTGAGCGCGTCGAACGCGGTGTCGATGGCGTCCGGCGCCAACAGACCGGTCGACTGCACCTGGCGGCCGAGGCCGGCCAGTACTTTTTCATTGAAGATCGGCGTCGGGGCGCGCGTCAGCCCTTCATAGATGACGAGGCGGACCGAGTTCGAGCCGATATCGATGACCGCGACCGGCGGCCCGTTGTTGAGCCGGCCCTGGGCCTCGTTCACGCTCGGATGCTTGACGGGCGACGGCTTACGCCCCTTCAACGAGGCGGCGTATAAGGCTGCGCGGTGACGATTCCTTGAGCGATTTGCCACGGCCCGACAGGCTCGGATTTGTCATGAAATACTTATGGGCGTTGAATGGTTCCTCGCCCGGCGCGGCCTTTATGCGCGTCGAACTGCCGTCCGGCAAGAGCTTCCAACTTTGCTCGTTATCCTTGAAGTTTGCGACCATGATCTGGCCGAGAACCTGCTCGTGCACGGTCGGATTGAGAATCGGGCATAGCACCTCGACCCGGCGGTCGAGATTGCGCGGCATCATGTCGGCGGAGGAAATATAGACCGCCGCCTTGGCGTGCGGCAGCTTGTTGCCGGAGCCGAAGCAATAGATGCGGCCGTGTTCCAGGAAACGGCCGACGATAGATTTGACCCGGATGTTGTCGGACAGCCCCGGCACGCCCGGGCGCAGGCAGCAGATGCCGCGCACCACCAGATCGACGTCGACGCCGGCGTTCGAGGCATCGTAAAGCGCGTCGATAATCCCCGGATCGACCAGCGCATTCATCTTCATCCAGATCGCCGCCGGCTTGCCGGCCTTGGCGTTGGCAATTTCCTGGGCGATGTGATCGAGAATGCGCTTGCGCAGGTTGATCGGCGAGATCGCCATTTTTTCGAGCTCGGCCGGCTCGGCGTAGCCGGTGATGTAATTGAAGATGCGCGCCACATCGCGCGCGATGACGGCGTCGGCGGAAAAGAACGACAGATCGGTGTAGATGCGCGCGGTCACCGGGTGATAGTTGCCGGTGCCGACATGCACATAGGTCGCCAGCGCGCCGCCTTCGCGCCGCACCACCAAAGACAGCTTGGCGTGGGTCTTCAATTCGATGAAGCCATAGACCACCTGGACACCGGCGCGCTCGAGATCGCGCGCCCAGCGGATATTGGCCTCTTCGTCGAAGCGCGCCTTGAGCTCGATCAACGCGGTGACCGATTTGCCGGCCTCGGCCGCTTCAATCAGCGTCTTGACGATCGGGGATTCGGCGGACGTGCGGTAAAGCGTCTGCTTGATCGCAACCACGTCGGGATCGCGCGCCGCCTGCTGCAGGAACTGCACCACCACGTCGAAGGATTCGTACGGGTGGTGCACGACCAGATCCTTCTGCCGGATAGCGGCGAAACAGTCGCCGCCGTGGTCGCGGATGCGCTCGGGATAGCGCGGATTGTACGGCACGAATTCGAGATCGGGGCGGTCGAGCCGGGTAAGCTGCGCCAAATCGTTAAGCGCGATCACGCCGTTGACCAGAAAGACCTCGTCGTCAGCCACCGCCAGCGCGCGCTGCACGAAGCTGCGCAACTCCACCGGCATCGTGGCGTTGAGCTCGAGCCGGATCACCGATCCGCGCCGCCGCTGCTTGAGCGCGGTCTCGTACAGCCGCACCAGGTCTTCGGCCTCTTCCTCGATTTCCACTTCCGAGTCGCGGATGGCGCGGAAGGCGCCCTGGCCCTTGACGGTGTAGCCGGGGAACAGCCGGCCGATGAACAGCGCGGTTGCCTCTTCGAGCGTGATCAGCCGAATGCCCTGGTCGCTACCGCTTGGCAGTTTGATGAAGCGATCGATCTTCTGCGGCATGCGGATCAACGCGTTCATCGGCTTGCCGTCGCGGCCGCGCGCGAGTTGCAGCGCGATCGAGAAGGCGAGATTGGGAATGAACGGGAACGGATGCGCCGGGTCGATGGCGAGCGGAGTCAACAGGGGAAACACGTGGGTGAGGAAGCGCTCCTCCAGCCAAACGCGCTCGGCCTTCTTGAGATCCGCGCCGTCCACCAGAACGACTCCGGCATTGGCCAGCGCCGGACGCAACTCCAGCCAGCGCTTCTGCTGATCGCTGGCAAGCTGCGAGACCGCCTCGCCGATGCGCGTGAGCTGCTCGCTGGGGGTGAGGCCGTCCGGGCTTTGCGTCGTGATGCCTTGGCGCATCTGACCCTTGAGGCCGGCGACGCGCACCATGAAGAATTCGTCGAGGTTGTTGGCCGAAATGGACAGGAAGCGCACCCGCTCCAGCAGCGGGTGATGCTCGTTGCCGGCCTCTTCCAGGACCCGGCGGTTGAAGTGCAGCCAGGACAGTTCGCGGTTAATGAATCGCTGCGGCTGCGAGCGCAAGCCGGTGCCGGGCGCGGAAACGGTTGCCGAAGGGAGTTCGTCACGGTCGGCGGCCGGAGCGATTTCCTCAACCGATGCAATGGCTTGGGCGCGATCTGCCATAGTAATGAAGGCCTGAAAGGCCGTATCCCTATCCGATAAAAATAGCCGGCACATGACAGTTCGCGCCGGGAAGGCCCGCCGCGTCAAGTCTGATCCACGATCGAGCTTAAGGTTCGCGAAACAGCTCGGCGGCCAGCGCCCGGGTCAGCGGGCGGTGCTGGCGCATCGCCTCCTCGTCGAGCCGCGCAACCGCGGCGCGGGCGCCCACGAACGATCGCTCGATACGGTTGATGAGGTAGTTCACCAAGGCCTCGTCGACGGCGAGCTGGCGGTCGGCGGCGAGCTTGACGATCAGCGAGCGCAACAGCGCGTCTTCGGGGGCGGCGAGCGCAACGCCCGGCACCGCGCGCAGCCGCGAGGCGAGATCGCGGATAACCACGGGAAAGGTGGTCAGCGGCGAACGCGAGGTGATGAGGACATAAGCGCCTTGCTCGCGCGCGAGATTGATCAGATGAAAAAGCGCGCGTTCGTCGAGCCCGGCGAATTCTAGATCCTCCAGCACCAGCGCACCGGTGGCCAGGGCCGCCGGCAGATCGCCGTGCTCGAGCAATTTCGCAGCCAGCACGCGCGCGCCGGCCGCTTCCGCCCAGATCGCGGCTAGATGGCTCTTGCCGGAGCCTTCCGGCCCGGTCAGCGCAACGATCCGGTCCGGCCAATCCGGCCAGCGGTCGATCAGCGTCAGCGCTGCGGCATTCGAGGGCCCGCGCAAAAAATCCTCGCGCGCGAAGCTCTCCGCATGATCAAGCGCGAGCAGGAGTTGACGCGGACCGGCTTGCGTGGCGCTCATGCCGGAGGCTTTCCGGTGTAAAGCGCGCTTTCGCGGTAGCGTTGCAACGCGAAGCGCACCAGCACGCCGATGGTGGCGGCCAGCGGCACCGCCACCAGCAGGCCAACGAATCCGAACAGATAGCCAAAGGCGAGCAGCGCGAAGATCAGCCAGACCGGGTGCAGGCCGACGCTCTCGCCGACCAGCTTGGGTGCCAGCAGGTTGCCTTCGAGGAATTGGCCGATCAGAAAGATACCGAGCACCATCAGGATCGAGCTGTAGTTGGGCCAGAACTGCGCCACCGCGACGCCGACCGCGAGGATCAGGCCGGTCATCGAGCCGACATAGGGAATGAAAGTGATCACGCCGGAAATCAGCCCGATCAGCAGGCCGAAATTGAGGCCGCTGAGCGTGAGCGCCACCGCGTAAAACGAACCGAGGATTAGGCAGACCGCGGTTTGCCCGCGCACGAAACCGGCAATGGCGGCGTCGACGTCGCGCGCGAGTTGGCGCACGGTTTCGCGCTGTTGGACCGGGATCCAGCTGTCCGCGGTGCGGATCATGCGGTGCCAATCGTAAATCAGGTAGAAAGCGACCACCGGCGTCACCACCACCAGCGAGAACAGCGAGACCAGCGCGCGGCCGCCCGACCACAACGACTTCAGAAAGGCGGTGAGCCACCCCACCCCTTGCGTCACCAGGTCGCCGATCGATTTATCGGCACTGAAACTCGCGCCCAGAATTTTCTGCAGCCACGGTCGGCTCGGATCGCTGAGCAGCGATTGCAGCCGCGTCACGTAGCCCGGGATGTTGTCGATGAAGGATGTCAACTGGCCGCCCAAAATCGGCGCCACCAGCAGAATGACGACGACGATCGCCATCACCACCAAGGTGATGATCGACAGCGCGGCGGCCAGCCGGTTGACGCCCAGGCGTTCGAGCCGGTCGGTGACCGGCGTGAGCAGATAGGCGATTACCGCGCCGGCGACGAACGGCAGCAGGATCTCGCTCAGCAGCCACAGCAGCAGCACGATGACGGCGAGCGCGGCCAGCCAGAACGCGACTTGCCGCTCGAACGTCAAGCCGCCGGCCTCGGGCACATCGCGGCCGCGGCGCGCCGGGACGCGCGGGCTCACGGCCCGGCCGCCGACGTGTTCATGTGCCGCACCCATTCGGCGAGATAGGCGGCCACCGACAGCAAGGTCAAGACCGCAACCACGCCCATGAGGACAAGTGTGAGGGTATCCGCCGGGATGGCGAAGCCGAGCGAGCCGAGCACCACGCAGGCGAATAGGATCTGCGCCACCGTGTTGAGCTTGGACACCAGCAGCGGCTTGATCTTGAGGGGATTGCCGATTACCCAGGACAGCATAATTCCGCCGACGATCAGGATGTCGCGCGATACCACCAGGATGACCAGCCAGCGCGGGATCAGGTTGTTGATGCCGAGCGTCAGATAGATCGAGACGATCAGCGCCTTGTCGGCGAGCGGATCGAGATAGGCGCCGAGCTCGGTGGTCATGGCAAAGCGCTTGGCAAGATAGCCGTCGACGGCGTCGCTGACGCCGGCGACCAGGAACAGCACAAAGGCGATCCACATCGCGCCAGGCGTCGCAATCGCCCAGACGACGATCGGCACCAGCAGAATGCGCCCCAGCGTGATGAGGTTTGGAATACTCAAGGCAATCCCGGCTTGTCGGCGCGCCCCGGCTTGGTCCCCCGGCGATGCGCCAATCTCGACAGAGTATAACGGTGCTTCGACCATTGCGCGACTTGCGATTTCCACGTAGGACCCGGCCATCGAGCGTAATCTGCAGGACCATCATGGCAGAAAAGGAGCGCGGCCTCACTTACGCGCAAGCTGGCGTCGATATCGATGCCGGCAACCGGATGGTGGAGCTGATCAAGCCGCTGGTGCGCGCCACCGCGCGCGCCGGGGCGGACGCTGAAATCGGCGGTTTCGGCGGCCTGTTCGACCTCAAACCCCTGGGGTTCAAGGATCCGATCCTGGTCGCGGCCAATGACGGCGTCGGCACCAAGGTCAAGATCGCCATCGAGACTGGCCGCCACGACACCATCGGCATCGATCTGGTCGCCATGAGCGTCAACGACCTGGTGGTGCAAGGCGCCGAACCTCTGTTCTTCCTCGACTACTACGCCACCGGCAAGCTCGAGCCGGAAATCGGCGCCGCCGTGGTTGCCGGCATATCGGTCGGCTGCAAAGAAGCCGGCTGCGCGCTGATCGGCGGCGAGACCGCCGAAATGCCCGGGCTCTACCAGGGCGACGATTACGATCTCGCCGGTTTCGCGGTCGGCGCCGCCGAGCGCGGCGCGCTGCTGCCGCGTCCCGACATCGCCGAGGGCGACACGATTATCGGTCTCGCCGCCTCGGGCGTGCACTCCAACGGCTTTTCGCTGGTGCGCAAGGTGGTCGCCAAGAGCGGCCTGTTCTGGACCGCGCCCGCCCCGTTTGACGCCGCGCGTTCACTCGGCGAAGCGATCCTGACGCCCACCCGCATCTATGTGAAGTCGTGCCTGGCCGCGATCCGCGGCACCAAGGCCGTGAAGGGCCTCGCCCATATCACCGGCGGCGGCTTTCCCGACAACATCCCGCGCGTGCTGCCGAAAGGCTTGGGGGCCCGTATCGATCTCGCGCGCGTGCCGGTGCTGCCGGTGTTCAAATGGCTGGCGAGCGAAGGCAACATCGCGCAGAACGAAATGCTGCGCACCTTCAATTGCGGCATCGGCATGATCGTCATCGCCGCGCCCAAAGATGCCGCCGCGGTGGCGCAGGCCTTCACGGCCGCTGGCGAAACGGCGGTGACCATCGGCAGCGTGGTGCGCTCCGTCGGCGAAGCGCGCGTCGTCTATGACGGCAAGCTCGACCTTGGGTGACGCGATGCAGCGCAAGCGCGTCGCCGTCCTCATTTCCGGCCGCGGCTCCAACATGGCGGCGCTGATCGAGGCGGCGAAGGATAATGACTATCCGGCCGAGATCGCGCTGGTGCTGTCGAACCGGCCGAACGCCGGCGGCCTTGGTGTTGCGCGCGCGGCCGGCATCGCCACCGACGTGGTCGATCACGCCGCGTTCGGCAAGGACCGCGCCGCGTTCGACCGCGCGCTGCAGGCGGTGCTGGAAAAATACCGCATCGACATCGTCTGTCTCGCCGGCTTCATGCGGCTGCTCACGCCCGGCTTCGTCGCGCAATGGCCCGAGCGCATGCTCAACATTCACCCGGCTTTGCTGCCCGCGTTCAAAGGGCTCGACACCCACAAGCGCGCGCTTGCAGCGGGCGCGAAAATGCACGGCGCCACGGTGCATTTCGTGGTGGCGGAAATGGATGCCGGACCGATCGTCGCGCAAGGCGCGGTTGCAGTGCACACCGGCGACAGCGAAGCGGCGCTGGCCGCACGCGTGCTGGCGGTGGAACACCGAATATACCCGGCAGCGCTCAAGCTGGTGGCGGAAGGCCGCGTGCAGGTCGTGAACGGACAATGCCTGATCGACGGCATGCCGGTGCCTGGTTTGCCGGTTTGAATCTTTCTCTCACGTGTATGTGACTTTTCCGCCTCTGCGCGGTGTTAGTGTCGTGGAACGCCGCCGGTCAGAGCGGCAAGAAAAAAGGGAGTGACGCTATGTTTGGACGGGCAGGCAGCGAGCCGAAGCTGCTGATTCCAGGATTGGCTGGCTTTTACGCGTCGGTTTCCGATCTCTGGTATCCGATGATCCGCATAGCGGCCGGCGGATTTTTTCTTTATCACGGCTGGGGAAAGCTCATTGGCGGCGTCGCGCCGGTCGCGGCAGCGATGGCGAAAAACGGCTTCGAGCCGCACACGGCTTTCGCCTACATGGCGATCTTTTTGGAAACGGTCGGTGCGATCTGCGTCATTCTCGGCCTGTTCACCCGGTTTTTCGCGGCAGGTATCGCCATCGAATTGGCGATCATCGCGTTCGGGGTCCAGATTCACAACGGCTTCGGCCGGATGGAGCTGTTCCTGATCTGGGGCATTGTCATGTTCGCCAT
>PMAF01000245.1 GCA_003152455.1 Hyphomicrobiales bacterium | reverse complement strand
CAGCCGCCCTGATGTGGGTGTGTGAGCGAGTCAAACCAGCATCAACCGCGCCCTACGCGAATACGTTGCACGGCACGATCACGACCGATGATCAACCGCGCTTGTACCATCGGCGTGGCACTTGAACGGTCTCGGTAAACTTCACTTTCTTCCAGGTCTGTGTCGACGCGGTGGTTAGCATCGTGGGTATCTGCGCATTAACTTGCGTTTCGATGGGGCGCGCTGACGAGTTTTGTGCGTGATCAGAAGACCAATTGCAGGCTTGTGCGATCTTCTGTCGGACCGCGGAGAAATTGCCGAGCTTGAATTCGCCGCCAGCGGCCGTGCCTGCGTCGCCAGACGCCATTATATTGATCGTTCCGCTATCGGGTAGCTGCCGAATGAACTGCTCGGCGCTTCCAGCATAGAAACTTTGACCGTTCGTTGAAGGATACAACATCGTTTCGGCACCGTCAGGGACCTGCGTAATCCACCGGGGAATCGCCCGGAATTATTGAAAGGAAAGCGAGCGGGCCAAATGAGTATAAGAATTAACGACTAATGGCGCATTTGTTTTCGGTGGATGGCGGGGGATGCCGAGGATGTCGAAATCGTGGACTATCATTGACTCTCGAAAAGAACAGGAAAGGACCAATCATGGGGCAGCTTCGCAATCCGCATCTCGGCGAAATTCTGAAGGAAGAATTTCTTAACGAAATCGGTGTGAGTCAAAACCAACTAGCCCAAGCGGTTGGCGTGCCGGGCAATCGCATTCACGCCATTGTCAATGGGACGCGCAATATTACAGCTGATACCGACCTGCGTCTCTGTAAGTTCTTCGGGCTAACTGATGGCTATTTTTTGCGCCTGCAGAATGCCTACGATACCTTGGAGGCTAAACGTCAGATTGCGGGTAAGGTGGCGAGGATTAAACGCTACAAGTCGGAAAAGGCGGCATAGAGAGATAACTGCCATCGTATTCGTAATATATGTGCTACGCCTTCCGCCTTCGCTCATATCCAATTAACTCGGCAGCGGGATCGCTAGGCAGCTTTAAAATGCCTGACCTTTAGCGAGCGTACGTGCTCACGCGCTTGCCAAAGGTCATACGCCATTTGCATTCCGAGCCACGTTTCCGGACTTGAACCGAACGCCTTCGAAAGACGAATTGCCATCTCAATGGAAATCCCCGCTTTGCCATTGACCAGGTCGGATAGTGCTTGGCGGGTCACGCCTAGCCCTTTAGCTGCTTCAGTGACCGACAGGTCAAGCGGTTCGAGACACTGACGACGAACGATGCCGCCGGGGTGGGGTGGATTGGGCATAGCCATGAGCTTCGTCCTTTCTAGTGATAATCAATGTAATCGACATCCACCGCATGACCGTTGTCGAATCGGAATATTACACGCCAATTGCCGGAGACCGATACGGCCCAAAAACCAGCGTGCCTTCCCTTCAGTGGATGTAACCGGAAGCCAGGAACGTTCATGTCAACTGGCGCACGGCTGTGGTCCAATACCGCAAGGATGTCGCGAAGTTTTTCAACATGTGCAGGAGCCACTCTTCTTGCCGTTTTTCCATCGTAAAGGGCTTTGAGCCCGCGATGTTTAAACGATTGGATCATAATCGTTATTATATGTGTCGCCTGTCACTTGTCAATTGACGATTGCCAATCACTTGTTCGAGCGCGGCAAGTAGCGGGATTCGGGTTCGGCTCGCGGCGCGGAGGGGCACTCGACCGAGAAAGATTGGCGTCGCCTTCATCGACGAGAACGGCGGCGGTTCAGGTGTCCGTCTCCGCAAACCCCGCCGAACGAAACATCCCAAATAGGATTGGGTAATCGGCTAGCCAACTCGTGGATACCCGAAAAATTATGCCGCTATTCGCACACAGAGTTCGGCCAATGGTGTTGCAGTCACAACGGGACCCGCACTGGGGCACTATGCGCGGGCGCTTCCGCGCTCGGCAGTATCACCGGATCAGGCCCGTCGCGGACGATCGTTTGCTTTAGCTTCACGATATCCGGCTCGTTCAGCGTCTCGGTATCGAGCAGCGCTATCGCGGTTCGGTCGAGCAACGCGCGGTTGCGCTGAAGTATAGCCGCCGCATGCTCCAACGCGTGATCAACGAGTTTACGCACCGCGGCGTCCACGGCATGCGCCGTATCTTCGCTGTAACCGCGCTCCTGTTGCACCGGTAGGTTCGGCTGCAAGAAAGGCGAACGATCGCGGTCATAAGCGACGCTGCCCAAAGCGTCGCTCATGCCATAGCGCAGGACCATGGCGCGGGCAATATCGGTGACGCGGGCGAGATCGTCTGCTGCACCAGTCGATATCTCGCCAAAAACGAGCGCCTCGGCGGCGCGGCCACCTAACAGGACTGCCATCTTGTTTTCGAGCTCCGCCCGGGTCATCAAATAACGATCCTCGGTCGGACGCTGTATCGTGTACCCGAGCGCGCTGACGCCGCGCGGAATGATCGATACCTTGTGCACCGCGTCGGTGCCCGGCAACGCCAGCGCAACCAGGGTATGACCGAGCTCGTGGTACGCCACAACGCGCCGCTCCATTGGATTGAGCAGACGGTTGCGCTTCTCCAAGCCGGCGACGATGCGCTCGACCGCATTGGTGAAGTCGGCCATCGTGACGGCGTCGCCGTTGCGCCGCGTGGCGAGCAGCGCCGCCTCGTTAACCAAATTGGCCAAGTCGGCGCCGGTAAAGCCGGGCGTCAGTGCGGAAATTTCCTCTGGCCGCACATCGCTGCCGAGTTTCGCCTTCTTCAGATGCACCGCCAGAATCTGTTCGCGGCCCTTCTTGTCCGGCCGATCGACCAGCACCTGACGGTCGAAACGCCCGGCACGAAGCAATGCCGGATCGAGAATCTCTGGCCGGTTGGTCGCGGCAAGAAGCACCAGCCCGCTAGAGGGATTGAAACCGTCGAGTTCGCCCAGGAGCTGGTTTAAGGTTTGCTCTTTCTCGTCTTGTCCACCCACTGCGTAAGGACCGCGAGCGCGGCCAAGCGCATCCAACTCGTCGATGAAGATGATCGCCGGGGCGTGCTCGCGAGCCTTCTCGAACAGGTCGCGCACCCGGGCGGCACCGACGCCGACGAACATCTCGACAAACTCAGAGCCCGAGATCGAAAAGAACGGTACGCCCGCTTCACCCGCTACGGCGCGGGCAAGCAGCGTCTTCCCGGTGCCAGGCGGGCCAATCAGCAACACGCCTTTAGGCGGACGGCCCCCGAGGCGCCCGTAACTCTGCGGGTCCTTTAGAAAGTTGACGATCTCGACCAGTTCCTCTTTCGCCTCGTCGACGCCGGCGACATCGGCGAAAGTGACCTTGGTTTCCTTCTCGACATAAATCTTGGCCCGGCTCTTGCCGATCGTCATTAACCCGCCGAGCCCGCCGCCTTGACCCATGCGGCGAATCACGAACATCCAGATCGCGGCAAAGAAGATCGCCGGGACGATCCAGGACAATAGGTCGCGAAGCCAGGTGCTCTCGATCATCCCGGTATAGACGACACCGTGTTTGTCCAAGCTTTGGGCAAGGTCGGGCTCGACACGCGTGGTGACGAAATCCTTGAGCCCATCCGGTTGGGCCTCCTTTAGCGTGCCACGAATGTAATTCTGCGCGATTCCGATTTCGGCAATCTTGTCTTCGTTGAGTAGGCTCTGGAAGCGGCTATAGGGGATCGGCGGCGATTTGGTGGTTTCCAGATAGAGGCCCTGGATCCACAGCATCAGCAGGATCGCTGCGGTCACGTACCAGAAGTTGATGTGGATCTTCTTGTCCATGGGCTTCCCCGGCTGACCTTACCTTTCCTCAAGGGCGTTGAGTTGACATCCCCGGGATTTCGGCACCAGCGACCGCTATTATCCGGCCTTTGGGTGTCCAGGGCAACGAACTCCGCCCCCGCAAAGGCCCGCAGAAAAAGCGCTAATAACGCACGCTGCTGTTGCGGAACTTATTTTTCCTGCTGGGTACCGACTTCATCGACGAGGAGGGCGGCGGCAAAGGGGCACGCGCGAGCTGGTCATCCCCAAGACGCCCTTCGTTGTCTCATATCGGCTGCAGAGAAACGTCATTCAGATATTGCGTGTGTATTACGGAGCGCGCCGTTGGCCTGAGAACTTTTAGCGGTGCGGCTTGGGGCCGTCTCCGCAAGCATCAGCGGGCAAGACCAATCAAGTAAAAAACAATCAGCCGTAACACCACAACGACAGAGGCCCCGTTAGCGCACGCGCATCGGCATTGATCCGCCCATGCGCGATTTACGAAACGAAGTCAAAGTGCGCCGGGAGACCGGCAAGGAGTAGAGGGTGTGCGACCAGTCCGGCTCAGTGCGCGACGTGGACGATGCTGCATCCGGTGGCGGAAATAACCGTCGCTCCAGCTCGGCATCATCGATCTCGTCGGGGATCGGCCAGCTGAGACCCGCCACGGCAGCCCGACGCGCGCACTCGCCGACCGCCGTTTTACCGATCCCCGTCGCCTCGCCGACAAGGCGCCGGCTCATCCCCAGCGCATGCGTCAGACGCAGCACATCACGTATCTTCCTCATCGACACTCTCTCCGCCGGCATCGGTCACCTCCTGGTTGCCAGGAAGACCGATCAGCTGATTCGACTGTCGACGGGAGCGATCTCTACGCCGCCATCACCTGCTGTCCGCAATCACCGGATTGCTGTCCGCCTTGCGCTGGAACCGGTGTCCGCATTGCACCGGGTTCCCCATGCCTCGTGAGCTGGCCCAAAAAACGTCTGTCGCTATGACGTCATTCACGGCCTGGCGCTGTAGCTCCCTTGCCGGGGAATAATGCTGGTGCGACGCTCCGCCCAGGTGAGCAGCTGCGACAAAGCGTCCACCTGATTGTCACAGCCACTTGCCGGAAACGACAGCAGCTCTCGCTTGCAGGCGTCGAGCCGTGGATTCGTTTGTCCACGCCGGCTATGGCGCCAACCATTTTGTTCCGCTCCCAAAAAAAAGGGGCCCCAAGAGGGCCCCCTGAAGTAAGTTGATCTTAGTGTTTCGGCGCGGCACCCCAATCATCATCGTCATAGAAGCCGTCTTTCGCCGGCTCGGCGAGAGTTTTATTCTCAGGGCTCGGACGTGCGGCTTTCGGTTCCGACTTCTCGGCCAGCTCGTCAATGAACTCATCATGAACGTCGGCCGATGACTGGCGGCTCTTTTGCGGCAGCTGGTTGTCGCGGGTGGCAAGCATTTGTTCGAAATAAAAATATTTCGTCAGCTGCTTGTTGAGTTTCCCATCGAACTCCACGTCGCGATCGGCCTGTTTTTTATTTTCATCGCCGACCCCAAGAAAGTACTTCATGGCCT
>PMAF01000281.1 GCA_003152455.1 Hyphomicrobiales bacterium | reverse complement strand
TTATCCGTGCCGCACCCCACCTAAGGGGTATCCAGACTGTCTGTGGATTAAAAGTATTTACACAGTACGATAAATTATTAGCCGGTCTTCGCTGTTGATGGAACTGGCATAGGATGTCGCAGATACTATATCTGCGCCGTGCGTTGCGTCATAAACGCTATATTGGGGAGTAGCCAGCGTTCCTGCCTTGGCTTGAAAGCTGAAGGTATATTGAGTGGATGGAGAGACTGCGACCGTTTGGAACACGTTGGACCCGCCAGAGGCCGTGACGTTGATGGTATCAAAATTTGTAGCGGGCCAAGTAACGCCACCATAACTCACCCAGCCGCTTGTAAAACAAACACTGGGAGACTCATTGCAGGTTATATCGCTGCCGAAATTCAACATATTGCTTGGCGTGTCGGCGGTCCATTGAGCCGCGCCGCTAGCGGGAATCGTAGCCAAGTCCGCGCCACTAATGATCGGATTCGCTCCGCTCCCATAGGAACTGAACGTGATGGGATTGCTCGTCGTACCCGACGATGGGACGGTGAGTTGCTCGCGCCATTTGTCACCATCCTTGAATAAAATCTGATCGCCAGGGTTGAACGACTGTGCGTTAACGTGCGCGATGGTCTGCCATGGCGCACTTGTTGAGGTGCCGGTGTTGGAGTCGCTCCCACTAACAGAATCGACGTAATACGTAGCGGCATAGGCGTGTTGCGAGATTGCCAATCCGGAAAGAAGAGCAAGAACAAAGAGTATTTTTGTAAGAAAGGTTCGGCTGGATTTCATAAAGGCAGAATGTTCTCATTGTACATCAGTTTGGCGCGGGCTTGTTGTATGGGATAAATGAAAAGTCCCGCGCACGTGAGTGGCGGGGCTGAGTTGCAGGTGTAGGCATTGCTGCTGAGCCTGAAAGTTCAAAGAGCTGTTATCCTGTCGCGGAGATCCGCGCACTGTCAGCATCGGAGGTGCAGCAGCTGTATCTGATGAGAAAGTGAGGAGTCCGCTCACGAATGAGCAGTGAGCAGTGAGCAGTGAGCAGTCTTCGAAAACTTGTGGCGGCTTTGAGCAAGATGGAACTCTTCGGGTTCCATGATTAAACTTATTTATTAAACCTCGCTTCCCCGCGATTACGGCTTAGCTACCTAGTGTTGGTTGAATGAATTCATTCAGGCAATGATCTACAATATAATTGGAGGAATTGCGATGACGAATACACAGCACGCGACTGAGAATCTAACTATCCACGTCAAGGTGAAGGACTACAGCACGTGGCGTACGTCTTATGATGAACGTGAGAAGAGCCGCCTCTCCGCGGGTATCACGAATGGGAGAGTGTTCCGTAACGCTCAAGATCAGAATGACATTGTTATCCTTCAGGATGTCGCCGACTTAGCAAAGGCGCGCTCCTGGTTGGGCTCGGATGACATGAAAGCGACGATGCAGAAGAGCGGCGTCGTCGGCACACCTAAGGTCCGCTTCGCTGCCGCGGCCTAAGTCGTAGCGGAAACAGATCGCAGCCGGGATGGCGTGCAGCGTGAGTGTTTTGTTGCGTGGCCATCCCGAAGATGAAAGCCCTAGCGCGGGCCCGTTCCCAACGCGCGCTGGGGCTTTTCATTACGTTCGGCGCTAGAGGATTCAGCAGCTCTATTTGATGGGGAAGTGACGGTGGATGATAGTCGCTGTGCCGGACACAGCGACGCTGCTGCGCAGCGGGGGAAAGATGCGAGGCTTCAGTGCGACGAGATGGCGGATCATTTCACGTATGTATCAAGCCACGTCTCGGCCTCCTTCAACGAAAAGGAATACTCGTGGTCAAGAACGCCGGAACGCATCCTGCCTCCCTCGGCCAGGCTCATGATATAGAAACGGCCGTGACCTTTTCCGTGTCCTGCCTTGTCCAGACGAAAGCCCTTGCGCTCAGCGATGCTTTTGACGCGCTTTTCTTGTGCGTTAGTCATGGGGCGCCCCTGTTTAAGCTGTATGGATCATACGCCTAATGACGAGGAGTGAGAATATCTTCGAGGTTGGTTCTGCGCGACTAATGAAAAGGGAGGCGCCACGTGAACGCTGCCGAATCTAAGAATCTCCAGAAGGGCACTCGCGTTTGCTGGCAAGGTAATGCTGGTGACAGCGGCACAATCACTCAAACGAGTTGGGACGCGGTCACAATCACCTGGGACAATGGTCATGTGGCCGTCGTGCAACACGGCGACATGCGCGAAATCCAGCGAGCGCAGTCCAGCAGCTCTCCAACATGAAGAAGTGACTTGTAGACCGGTCACGAATGAGCAGACGCGGTGTAACGCGCGGCAGGGAAGTACAGGGAAGCTAATAAGTCCGCTCGCGAATGAGCGGACGGCACTGCGGACATTGCGGAGGCAGTGCCAGGGGACGAATGCTGCGGGCTTGACATTCTTGGAATGTGTGGCGGAGCGACATCACGTCGAATGTTAGGCTGCCGGTGTGCGGCATATTTCGACGTATATCAAAACGGAACAACGACGGCGCACGCTGCGCTGGCCCATGGCAGCTGCACTATTTTGTGGCGTGGTGATTGGTCTCATCGTTTTTGACGCAATTCATTTCTGGTGGGGATAGGGGAACGAAAAAGTCCCGCGCACGTGAGCGGCGGGGCTTGAGTTTGCAGCGTAGCGCTGATGCGAGCTGCGAAGTTCAAAGAGCTATTATCGCTTGCCCCGGTTCTTCAGCAGCCGAACATTTGTTTTCGGCGGCGGCTCTTCGTTCTGCGCTTGGGCTTCGCTGTCAAACGGCGTGGGAATAGGTCGTCGCAATCTCTTTCCGTCCGACAACACCGGCATAGTTCGCGATCTCCAGCGGTCGACCGGTCAGATAGCCCTGTACCTCCGCGCACCCTTCTTGCGCAAGGAAGGCATGTTGCGCCTGCGTTTCGACGCCTTCAGCCAGGATGGGAATATTCAGACTCCGGCTGAGGCCGATCAGCGCGCGAACTATCGCGATGGAGTGTCGGTTGGTTTCCAGGTCGGAAATAAAGGTCCGATCGATCTTTATCTTGTCGAAGGGGAAGGCATGCAGATACGACAATGATGAGTATCCTGTTCCGAAGTCGTCCAGCGCAATCTTTACGCCCAGCGATTTAAGCCTACGCAGAATTGATACGGCACGCGAAAAATCGCCGATTAACACCCCCTCCGTGATTTCAAGTTCGAGCCGGTTCGGTGCAAGTCCGGTTTCAAGCAGAACGGAATGAACCAATCTCGGGAGGTCGCCGTGACGGAATTGGATGGGAGAGACGTTGACGGCGACTCTCAAGGGTTTTTTCCACGAGACGGCTTCACGGCACGCCTCCCGCAACACCCATTCGCCGATCAGGAGGATCAGGCTGCTTTCTTCGGCGATGGGTATGAACTCGCCGGGGGGCACCATTCCCCGCTTCGGGGATTGCCAGCGTGCCAAGACCTCAAATCCTGTTATTTCGCCGGTTATTTTCAGCTGTGGTTGATAATGCAGTCGAAGTTCGCTGTGCTCGATTGCCAGTTTTAGATCCGCTTGCAACTCTGCCCGCTCGCGCAATCGCGCGGCCATTTTCACTTCGAAAAACTGGACTGAACCGGGGTGCTCGGTCTTGGCCCGATAGAGCGCGGCATCCGCGTTGTTCATCAGCGCTTCGGCATCGGTGCCATCGGCGGGATAAGTCGCAACCCCGATGCTTAGGTCTTGTCGCAGGCGATGGCCGTCAACTTCAAAATCATCGGCAAAGGCCGCGAGCAGACGGTCGGTAAGTGTGGTAACGCTCGACCGTTCTTTGTTATCGGCAATGATTGTAAATTCATCGCCCCCTAGCCGCGCGATGAAGGCGCCGTCGGCGATCGTACGCAAGCGGTCCGCAACGTGGCGCAGCAGCGAATCGCCGACGGTATGCCCGTAAACATCGTTGACCTTCTTAAATCCATCGAGGTCCACGCACAGAAGTGCGAAACTTCTGCCCTCGGCCTCCGCCAGTCTCAACGTCGAGGCCAAGCACTCATTGAAGGCGGCTCGATTTGGAAGATCCGTAAGCGAATCGCTGTGCGCCATATGCGTGATACGTTGCTCCGCCTGCCGGCGCTCCGTCACATCATCGATCAGCGTCAGAAGATATTCCGGTTTTCCGTCGTCGCCTCGAATGGCAACCTTCTTCGAAGTGACAAGGCGAGCCCCTTTGGGCGTTGGAACGGTGTGGTCGCGAATGAAGATTGGTTGTTCGGAGAGCAAACATGCCCTATCTGGAACTTCAATACCATCAGCGCGTTCTTTGCTAAAAGCTTCATGAGGTGTTTTCCCGATAATCTCATCGCGCTTATATCCGAATAGCTCTTCGGTGGCCCTGTTGATCAATGTATAACGGCTGTCCTTCGTGGACTTCACCAGAATCGGCAGTGGGGCGTTTTCGATCACCGCATCCAGAAACAGTTTCGTGCGGCGAAGTTCGTCCTCAGCCAGCTTGCGCTCGGTAATGTCGTGGATCGCCACCAGTCGAGCATTCCGATTCTCGTAGTTTAAGACTCTTGAATAGACCGCAACGTGAATTTTCGCTCCGTCAGACCGTTGGTGTTGCCCGACTAACTCGCCATTTTGGGCCTCCGGGAGCGCATAAAGAAACGACGCGGAATCGTCGGCTTGCGCCGCGCGAATGTCGGGGACCGTCATCGTCAGAAATTGTTCGCGGCTATATCCATATTGCGTGACAGCAGCGTCATTGACTGCCAGGAAGCGAAGGGTTTCGCGATCGAAAACCCACATCGCCACCGGGTTGTTGTCGAATAGCAGCCGAAATGACTCCTCGCGGCGCCTCGCGTCTGTCACGTCTTCGTGGGTCGCCACCCATCCGCCGTCTGCCATCGGGCGGTGAACGACGGAGACGTAGTGTCCGTTCCGCAATCTATTTGTGATCTGATAGGGCTTGTTTAGCGATACCTCGGTGATCCGATCGTTGATGTAGCCTTCATGATCGTCCGGCGCGAGACCTGTGGCGATCCGATACTGCAGGATCGCACGCAGCGTCGTACCAGGCCGCGTCTGCTCCTCATTCAATCCATACAAATCCGCGTATCGTTTATTGCAGACAATCAGACGCTGATTGGCGTCGAACATGCAAAGCCCCTGCGACATGTTCTCAAGGGCTGCATCGAGTTGAAGCGCTTGCTCCTCGATTAATTCTTTCACACGCATCTTGTCGGTGATGTCTTCGTGTGTGGTAACCCACCCACCGCATGGCATCGGCCGGATCACAATATGAATTGTGCGGCCATCGGGGGTTTCTATTGATTTTCCCGTCGCCTGTCCCATAGCGATTTCATTGACTAGTTGCGAATAATATTCATTCGGGTCGCCCTTAAACGATCCGCATTTCACCCGGTATTTGATGAGTTGAAGAAGTGTCGCGCCAGGCTTGGCCATTTCAGGCGACAAATTATACATTTTGACGGTAGCGTTCATTGCAAACAACAAGACGTTCGTCAGAATCGAACATCAATAGGCCTTGCGACATATTGTTGATCGCCGTGGTCAGGAGCAAAGCTTGATCGCTGGTTTTTCCTTCGGCTTGGCGGCGCTTGCGGATTTCAAGCTTCAATTCTTGAACGCGCCGTAGAGCATAAATCACCATCAAGAAGCCCAATACGAACGCAACCACAATCACTTCCTCGAGTTCGTAGGCCTCGTATCGTTTTATAATTTCGTAAGTGTGGCCAAAAATGTCGAAAGCTGCTGCAGCGATGTAAGTGACGAAACAAAGACCGACGATTGCCACTGCATCGCGAACGCTGCGACGACGCCAGACACGAAGGAATTTCGGAACTCTTTGCAACATCGCCAGAATCCCATTGGGATTGGGCGAATTTATAGATCAGAGATGATGAAAGGATGAGGCAGCGTCCCTAATGACTTATTAAGAGCGCTGGGTCGGAACTTTTTTGCGGAGAAATCGCGCTTCTTCGAGCAACTGCCGACCGACGTGTGGTGGACTACCAGCAGTGGAAAGTTGATCAAACCGACTGACTAGGGGGCCTAATGGTAAGTTCCTCGTTCTGCGCCTGGGCTTTCTTAGCTAGTCGAAGGGCCGTCAAACGTGCCGCCTTTTCGCGAATGGCGAGAGCTTGAGATTCCTTAGCTAATCGAAGCGCTCTTAAACGTGCGGTCTTTTCGCGAATGGCGAGGACTTGAGCTTCATATTCGGTCATTGCCTTTCGACCGTCTAACGCGCGCGCTTCCTGCTTGAAGCGTGCCTCTGCTCGCCTCTTCAGGACTTCCTTTGAATTCATCGTCACAATCATCTTCTTTTCGGCGTGTCTGTTCCGACACAACCTCTTTCATTGCCTCGTAGTTGTAGCTGGAAGTTTGTTCAAAGAAAAGCCCCGCACGAATGCGGAGCTGAGTTGCGAGTGTGGCATTGCTGCCGAGCCTGAAA
>PMAF01000112.1 GCA_003152455.1 Hyphomicrobiales bacterium | reverse complement strand
ACACCTCGACTCTACACATCGCTGCGTTCGCCGCGACGCAGCATTTAGGACGCGATTGGACTAACAAGGGACAAACGTCAATTTTGGCCCGCGACGGCTATGACGTGAATGACCCGAAGCAGACTCTCGGCGAAGGAATCCGGCTCGTCTCCACATTGGTCAACTCGGTTTTGGGGGTGTCCAGTCGATACCATATTTGGCAAAAATTGATTTCATCGTCCCATTAGTTTTAAGTTTGTCCAGTGACGTGTTGATCTTCTTTAGGAGTTCGCCATCCGTCTTGCGGACGCCAAGCGCATCCGGCCCCGTGATCAACGACTGATAGGATTTAACGATCCGCAGATTTGAAAAACGCCCAAGATGTTGCTCATAGGCCGCTGTTAAGCTGCCAACGACGGCTGCCCCAATTTGCCCGTCGCTGACCGCCTGCATTGCATCCGGCACACTGGTGTAGATTTTTAAATCAGGAAAAAGTCCCGTCTTTTGGATCAAGGAGACAAAGGGAGACCCCAATTGGGTTCCGATCACGGCACCCTTCAAATCCTGAAGCGACCTATACTCCTTGGGATCACTCTTGAGGACAAGGAGGCCATCGCCTGCCACGAAGAGCGGCTCTGAGAAATCAATCAACGCCTGACGCTCCGGCGAGACGAGCATATTAGCTGCGATAAGGTCAATTTTGTTGGAGGTTAACGCTGGAATCAGTTCCACAATTGTCGGCATCGGCACGAGTTGGATTGAATAGCCGTTGTCTTTACCAATCTCAGTAACGAGATCGATCGCTATTCCCTGTTCCGAGTTCGATTTAGCGTCGTGAAAGCTCCAAGGACTGCCGATCGTATTAGTGCCGACCCTCAATATTTGTTGGGCCTGTACCTGAGACGGTAAGGTCATTGACGCGATGATGGAAAGTACAATGATTACATATCTAAACGACATTAAGTCCTCCTGATTGATCCTCAGAACCATTGCACGCCATGGCGCGACGAGAATGACTAGTCTCGGACAGCGTAGGCCCGCTCACTCGGCGGTGTCCGGCCAGAATGGCTCACTGTGAACCGGCGGTGGCGATAATGCCAATTTGGAATCCTGTTGGTGGGGATGACCGCTATTGATGCTGTGGACGGATCCTCCACCGGCACGTGAGTGCCATTCTGGCGGGACGGTCGTTTTGACGGATTAGAATGGAACTTCCAGCCAAAGTACCGCGCTACCCGCGACGAGCGCTAACAGCACGAGGGCGACCATTTCCGGTGCCTCGAAAATCTCAAAAACTGTTCGCATGGCTAAGCCTCACAGTCCCTTAACTCGCGAAGGGCTGCTTTGTTCTGAATGTAAGCACTTGCAAAAAAACATTCTTCTGCGGTGCATCGGTCGCGAATGGCACATGACTGCGTTCGCTGCGATGCACTATTTAGGACGCGATTGGACAACAACGGACAAACGTCGATTTTCGCCTGCGACGGCTATGACGTGAATGACCCGAAGCGGACTCTCCAAGACGCCAATTACCGCAGCGCGAAAACTTCATTCGACATTTAAGTTGACTCCCTTATGCGAGCCCGTGAGACGGGCACGGGTGGGTAGAGCGGCCGCATTTGTAGGCCCGGCGGCGCTTGTTGGCGTCCAGCCACTGCGATAGTTTAGTGAGTTTTTGGGCGTCTTTTCGGGGGGGCTTTGGGATTATGACGCCTGCCTGCGGGACTGACGAGCGAAGTTTACTTGCCACTGTGACCATTGCGCGGATCGCGGCCACGAAATCGCGGTCGGGGGTGATCTGTGCCAGCAGCCACTTCGTTGACTTGGCCAAAAGATGACCGGCAGGATTTTTATCAATTATCGGCGCGGCGACGATCCGGGCGCCTGTTTGATCGCCTGCAGGATGTGTTCGAATCCGACCAACTCTTCTTGGATATCGACAATATCGCGCCCGGTCTCGACTTTGTTCGCGTGCTCAGCGAGCGCATTTCTGAATGCGACATCGTGCTCGCAGTCATCGGCAAGAATTGGATCGACGCGCGTTACCCGGACGGCGCCCGCCGTCTCGACGACCCCGATGATTTTGTGCGCGTCGAGATCGCGTCAGCACTCAGCCAGAATAAACGGGTGATCCCAGTGCTGGTGGGCGATGCGTCTATGCCGCGCCCGGAAGAACTGCCCGAGGTGCTCCGTCCGCTATCCAGACGAAACGCCGTGCGGCTGACACACGAAAGGTTCCGCTCCGATGCGCAAGGACTGATCAAAGCACTCCAACTAGGTCTCGGTGAGATTGAAGTGCAGCGGAAAGCCGAGGCCGAGGCAAACCGTCACGCACAAGCTGAGGAAGAGCGTAAGCAACGGGAAGTTGAAGCCGTGCGGCGCGCCGAGGAAGAAGAGCGCAGAATAATTTTGGAAGCGGAAGCTAAGCAACATGCTTTGGCAGAGCGACGTCAACGGGAGGCAGAGGCCAGGCAGCGCGCGGACGAGGAGCAAGCTTTCGTAGCCGCCAAGCGTGCTGGAACTGCACTAGCGCTTGATGCATTTCTGACTGTGCATGGCGGAAGTGGCTTTGCCAATGAAGTGCAAATGCTGAAAGCGACTCTGCTTGCTCGCGAGGAAGCGTACCGCCGTGCAAGGGCTAGCGACGACACGGCGGTGCTCGAATCATTTGTCGCAACCTATACGAAGGGTGCCGATGTCGATCAAATACGGGCGCGTCTGCGCCGGCAGCGACCTCGGCGTAGATTGCGGCTTCGAGCTGCAGCGATACTAGCGACCTCATTAGTTGCGGTGTTGCTTTCCAGTGCAGCCTTTTATTGGCTTGAAATTAAATCGGCGCCGTCGCCGCCCCGACAGGCGCTGGCGGCCCCCAACATTCCAGCCGCCCCGACCGTTGGGTCTCCCAAGGGCATGGCGCCTGGTTTGGACGTGAAGTTTGCCGCAACTTCGCTGGGACCGACTCCTGATCAGGCGGCTTGGGAGCTGCTCAGGGACACCACCGATGTGGCAGCGCTCAAGCATTTCATTGCTGAATATTCCAAGAGTCCGTTGCGCGAGGATGCAGAGGCGCGCGTTTCAACGCTCGAAGCGGCGAAAGCGGCAGAGCCAGTGGTACCGACCCCGGACGAAGTCGCTTGGCAGGTGCTTAAGGACACCACCGACGAGGCAGCACTCAAGCACTTCGTTAGCGATTATCCTAAGAGTCCGATGCGCAAAGATGCCGAAGCGCGGATCGTTGCTCTTGAACCCGCGCACGCAATTAAACCGCTCCCGCTGCGGCCTGACGAGGTCGCCTGGTCGTTCCTCAAGGACACGACGGATGAAAACGCGCTCAGGGGCTTCGTCGCGCAGTATCCTGACAGCCCGTTGCGTAATGACGCCGAAGCGCGAATTGCCGCGCTCGGCGCGGCGCACGCGGCGATACCGGCGCCGCCCTCATCGGAAGAAATTGCCTGGAAACTGGTTAAGGACAGCACTGAGGCTGGTCAGTTCCGACGCTTCGTAGAACAATTTCCGGCCAGCAAAATGCGTGCTCAGGCCGAGCAGCGGATCGCGGCGCTGACCGCTGCAACGGCAAAAACGACACCCGTCGACACGCGCGATACGCACGCCCTCGCGCTATCATTGCAATCCGAACTCAAGCGCGTCGGTTGCTTCAATGGGGCCGTGAACGGCGAGTTTAACGACGCAACGCGCGCCGCCGAACACGCGTTCGTCAAGCTCACCTCGATCAACCTGCCCGACGCATTGTCGTTCGAGGCAATCAAAGCCGTGCGCAAGTTCGACAAGCGAGTTTGCCCGGTCGTTTGTCCAAGTGGCGAGCGTGCCGAAGGCGACCGATGTATTGCTGCCGCGCCGCGGAAGCCGCATCAGCGCAAAGCTGAGCGGACAACGGCGGAGCCGCAAAAGAAGGCGAGCCCGCAACAGCCGCGGGAGCAAGCAACCCGACAACGAGCGGCCGCTGTAGAGCCGTCTGCTCCGAAGGATCAGTCGGGCGCGCATCTCCACTGGCTGGGACCGAGATACATCGTAGGTAAGGACGGAACTGTTTGCAGAAAAGGTCTAAGATCAGCTACAAACAAGTGTCAGTAGCTACACTTTATCCGACCGAGATCGACCGAACCTCAGTGCAATTGAGCAGGCGGAGCATGCCAAATACCTGCCCCCAATAATCGCAAGATACTCCATGCCAAGGGATGCCCCCCTGATGAGTGAAACGGCGCCTGCTCTCGGCATCGCGGTCCGTTAGGGGCTGTCGGAAACTTTGAAACGATTGGCCATAATTCTGCGACGCAAAATGACGCGATTGGCACATCGCGACATTCGTGGCGCTGCAACATTGCAGGTCGCTATTGGATTAACAACAAACATTGGTCGGCGCTGACGCTCAGTGACTCGGCAGCGGTTGACCCAGGGCGGACAGAATTGCATTTCAACGGCTGGTGCTGCAACAGGTCGTTAGTGGGGAGCACTGCAGCGAACTGATCGCACACTAGCCGGGGATGAACATCCACACCGCCGCCACGCCCATAACCGCCGTAGCGATCCATCCAAGAAATATAATTGGTCGCGCGGCAGTAAAAGCACCCATCACTGATTTTTTGGACACTAACAGAATAATCACTACCATTAACGGAACGGCCACAATCCCATTGATGACCGCGCTCCAGAACAACGCCTTCATCGGGCTGATCGGCGAGTATTGAATCGCAAGACCGGCGAGCACGCTGACGGCTATCACGCCATAGAATCCGCGAGCGCCGGTTGCTTTTCGTTCAAGGCCCCATTTCCAGCCCATAGCCTCGCTTAGGGCATACGCGGCAGAGGCCGCCAGAACCGGCACGCCAATCAAGCCAACGCCGAGAATGCCAACAGCAAAGAGCATAAACGCAAAGTCGCCAGCAAGTGGCCGCAGCGCGCTCGCCGCCTGAGCTGCCGTCTCGATGTCTTTCACTCCTGCCACATTAAGTGTGACTGCGGTCGCCAGAATGATGAAGTACGCTGCGATGTCGGAGTAGAACATTCCGCTCCATGTATCCCAACGGATTCGTCGAAGTTCTGGACCTGCGGAGCGCGTATCCCGCTTGAGCAGGGCGACACTTTTCCTGCGTTGCATGTCCTCGACCTCTTCCGACGCCTGCCAGAAAAAAAGATAAGGACTAATCGTAGTGCCGAAAACACCGACCACCACGGTCGCAGCCGCGGCATTCGGCGTAAACCTTGGCCAAAAAGTGCGGAGCGCTAGTTCACCCCACGGAACGTGAACTGTGAACAGGACTGCTGCATAGGCCAATAGCGAGAGTGTCAGCCACTTCAAGAAAAAGACGTACCGGTGGTATGGAACGAATATCTGAAGCAATAGGGATCCGACCACGAATAGAACCGTCATCAAGTGACGATCGAATCCGGTTACAAGCTCTGAGACTTCGCCCATCGCCGCAACGTCAGCGGCGATATTGAGGGTATTAGCGACCAACAATAACAGCACGACCCCCTGGAGAACGATTGGTGGGAAAGCGGTTTTGATGTTGGCGGCTAATCCTTTACCTGTAACCCTGCCGATGCGCGCACACATGGATTGGATCGCGGACATCAAAGGGTAGGCCAACGGCATAGTCCACAACATGTTCAGGCCGAATTGGGCGCCTGCCTGGGAATAAGTGGCAATGCCGCTAGGGTCATCATCGGCCACGCCCGTGATAAGTCCTGGCCCAACCCGTGCAAGTGGGTGCCTTTTTACGCGATCCCAAAAACTGCGAAAGGATTTCGCACGCTGGGGTCTATTTACGCCATCATTAGCGTTTTTCATGCGTACAACATTTGGCTAGAGATGCTTCTGTAGCAAACGAAAGTTGTCAGCAGGAAATTACTCTTGGTGCAATAGTAATTGCGCAGTTGATACCACCAATACGGCCGAAATCATCATTTAACGGACATTCCGACCGCGCCCGCGAGTGCTCGCTTGTGGCACTTCGCGTCGTTCGCCGCGACGCACCATTTCTGGTCGCTATTGGAGTAACAGCAGACAAAGGTCGGCCAGGAGGCTGAAAAGCTACGCAGCGAATGACCCATCTCGGACATGATGCGCAATGCGATTGTCCTGCCTGGGATAACTGGCCGCATATTTGCTTGCGGTCCTGACAAACTGAAAAATAGCTACTATTCTCGCCAGTTGGGGGGCCATCCGGGAAACTACGGTTGCAGGAGGAGACAAATGAAAAATCTTGTAGGGGTAGGTGTAGTTACAGTCGCTATGGCTCTTTCCGGGGGAGCGATCGCACAGCAGAACGTAAAGGTCGGCGGCCTTTTTCCGCTTAGCGGCAACGCAGCGAGCGCCGGTCAGCAGGCGAAGGCGGCGGTCGAGCTCGCGGTCGACATCGTCAACGGCAAGTATCCCGACGTGACGGGCATGCCGGCCGTCGGACTGCCCGGCCTCAAGGGCGGCAAGATCGAACTCACCTTTGCCGATCATCAGGGCAATCCATCGACCGGCCAGAGCCAGGCGCTGCGGTTGATCCAGCAGGAAAAAGTTTCGGCGCTGATCGGCGCCTATCAATCCTCGGTCACCTTCGCCGGCACCCAAGTCGCCGAACGCTACGGCACGCCGTGGGTCGTGGGCGACTCGGTTGCCTCCAACATCACCGGCCGGGGCTTCAAATTCACCTTCCGCGTGACGCCGATCGCGTCCGACTTCGCCTACAACTACATGGACTTCCTCAACGACGTGAAAAAGATGGGGCATCCGGTGAAAACCGTCGCCACCGTCTATGAGAACACCGACTACGGAACGTCAATCGCCGAGACGTTGCGGAAAGCGATCAAGGAAAAAGGCTTCGACCTGATCGCCGAGATTCCTTACGCCGCCAACACCACCGACGTGTCCCCGCAAGTGCTCCAGCTCAAGGACAAGAAGCCGGATGCGGTGATCTTCGTGTCTTACACGTCCGACACGATTCTCTACATGAAGACGCTCAAGCAGCTCGATTACAAGCCGCCAATCGTGATCGGCGACGACTCCGGATTCTCCGATCCGGCGTTCATCAAAAACGTCGGCACCATCTCGCAAGGCGCGGTCAATCGCAGCGCCTGGGACATCGGCAAGCCGGGCAGCGTCACTGCCAAAATCAACGAGCTGTTCAAGGCCAAGACCGGCTACGACATGGACGACACCAGCGGCCGCAACATGCAAGCCATGTTTGTGCTCGCCGATGCGATCAATCGTGCGGGTTCGGCCAAGTCGGACGCGATCCAGGCGGCGTTGCAGAAGACCGACCTCAAGCCCGAACAACTGATGATGGGTTACAAGGGCGTGAAGTTCGACGAGACCGGCCAGAACACTCTGGCGGCGACCTATCTCATCCAACTGCAAGGCGCCAACTACGTCGCCGTGTGGCCGGAGAAGTCGGCGACTGCCAAAATGCAGATCCCGTTCAAGGGATCGGAGTGAACTCGACTTTTTATTCTGAACTCAAGCGATCCGCGTCTTTCATCATCCCGGTTGTGCGGAAGATGAAAGGCGCGGAGCCGCACTTTTCTTCATTGCCTCCATGACAATCATCCAGGTGATCGCCAGCGGACTGTTGCTCGGCGCGGTTTACGCGCTGTTCTCGTCCGGCCTAACTTTGATCTGGGGAATGATGAACTTCATCAATTTCGCTCATGGTGAGTTCGTTCTGATCGGAATGTACATTGCATTCCTCGTCGTTACTTATCTCAATGGCGGTCCGCTGTTGTTTGTCGGAACGGCTGCGGTTCTGCTGTTCGGCTTCGGAATCGTTATCTATTACGGCCTAATCCGCCATGTGATGCGTGGGCCGATACTGGCGCAGATTTTATCGACCTTCGGATTGGCGCTGCTGCTGCGCTATCTGGCGTTTTTTATTTTCAAGGCCGATTTCAAAACGCTTCCCGATACGATTTTCCCCGGTACCGTCAACATCGGTGGCATTTTTCTCGGCATGCCGCAACTGGTCGCCGGCGGTGTCGCGCTGGTGATCACGCTCGGCATTCATCTCCTGCTCAAGCGCACGACAATCGGCAGCCAGTTGCTCGCCGTGTCGGAAGATCGCCAAGCCGCGATGCTGATGGGCATCCGGCCTGACCGCATGCAGGCAATCGCCTGGGGCCTGTCGGCCGCCACCGCCGGCGTCGCAGGGGCGCTGATCGCGACGTTTTATTATATCTCGCCGACAGTCGGTGAATCGCTCGCGCTTACCGCATTCGTCGTCGTCGCCTTCGGCGGCTTCGGCAGCGTGCCCGGCGCGCTGGTGGCCGGGCTGCTGATCGGCGTCATTCAATCACTTTCGGCCTATCTGCTCGGGCCGATCTACAAAGACATCGTCGTTTACGCCATGTTTGTCGCGCTGCTGTGGATTCGGCCGACCGGCCTATTCGGAAAGGCCGCGTGATGTTTCGCTTCGGCATCATCGTATGTGCCGCATTTCTGCTCTATCCGTTTTTTTTGCCAGATGATTTCTACGGCCGCATGGCCGCCGAGGTTTTACTGGCGGCCATCGGCGCTTCGGCCTGGAATATCCTTGGCGGCTATGCAGGACAGATTTCCGTCGGCCACGCGGTGTTTTTCGGTATCGGCGCTTACGCGCCGCTGCTCATTTTCACCAAATTCGGGCTGCCGCCGATCGTCGGCGTTCCGGTTGGAATTTTGGTCAGCACGGCGGTCACTGTCGTCATCGGCCTGCCGACGTTTCGCCTCACCGGTCATTATTTTTCGATGGCGACGATCGCGGTCGCCGAACTCATCCGCCTCGTCATCAGCAATTGGGATTATGTCGGCGCGGCAACCGGCCTGATGGGGCCGGCAGTGGCGCGTACTTGGCTCGATTTGTCGTTTCGCAGTCCGATTCCGTATTACTACATTTTCCTAGCGGTGCTGGCGTGTCTGCTGCTGCTGACCTGGCATTTGCAGCGCAGCCGCATGGGCTATTACTGGCGCGCCATTCGTGCCGGCGAGCGCCCGGCGCGCAGCTTGGGCGTTCCCGTCGTGCGCTACAAACTTTATGCGCTGTTGCTCAGCGCGGGCTTCACGTCGGTCGCCGGTTCGCTCTATTCGCTGATGGTCGGCTTCATCGATCCGGAAAGCGGATTTGGCATTCTGAAGTCGGTCGAACTCATTATCATCGCCGCGCTCGGCGGCGCCGGCAGTCTGTTCGGGCCATTGGTCGGCGCAATGATCCTGGTGCCACTGCAGACTATGACCAATTCGCTCTATGGCGGCGGAGGATCGGGCCTCACTTACATTATCTACGGCGGCATCATCGTTTTGTTGGCGCGGTACGAACCGGGCGGGCTGCTCGATCTGTGGCATCGCATGATGTCGCGCCGTGCTCATCGCGCCGACGTTGCAGCGGCAAAACCTCATGCTTCTTAGGGCGCAAAATGTGTCACGCAGCTTCGGCGCGCTGCTCGCGCTCTCAGGCGCGAGCCTCGACGTCACCGAGGGCGAGATCGTCGGGCTGATTGGGCCGAACGGCGCCGGCAAGTCGACGTTTTTCAATTGCGTGGCCGGCGACCTCACACCCACCGGCGGCAACATCCTGTTCAACGATGTCGACGTGACGCGGGCAACGCCGGAGGCGCACGCCAAACTCGGCATCGGCCGCACCTTTCAAGTGCCTGCGACCTTCGTCGAATTGTCAATTCTGGAAAACGTCATGGTCGGCGCATTTTTGCGCCATCCGGATCGCAACGACGCACGCGCCGCCGCGCTCGAGGTGATCGAGTTCACCGGTTTGAAAGCCGTGGCCTCCGCGCCGGCGCGCACGCTTGGCACGCCGGGACGCAAGCGGCTGGAGATCGCGCGCGTGCTGGCGACGCAACCAAAGCTTTTGTTGCTGGACGAGGCGCTCGCCGGACTGACTCCGAGCGAAGTGCAGGACGCGATCGCGCTGGTGCGGCGTATTCACGCTAAGGGCATCACCATCGTGATCGTCGAGCACATCATGGAGGTGATCCTGACGCTGGCGCAGCGGGTGCTGGTGTTCAATCAGGGTGTCACCATCGCAACCGGGACGCCGCGCGAAGTGGTCGACAATACCGCCGTGATCGAAGCCTATCTCGGACGCCGGCACGCCCGCAACGCCGGAGCGCATGCGCCGTGAGCGTCCCCATCCTTCTGCGCGTGCGCAATCTGGAAGTGCGATACGACGACCTAGTCGGCCTCGCCGATGTGTCGCTTGAGGTGGCGCAGGGCAGCGTCGTCGCGCTGCTCGGCTCCAACGGCGCCGGAAAGACCACCACGCTCAACGCCATCGCCGGTTTGAACCGCCGCAGCGCCGGCAGCGTGGAGTGGATGGGCGAGGACATCAGCGAACTGCCGGCCTATACGGTGGTGTCGCGTGGGCTCACGCTTTCGCCGGAAGGTTGGCGGCTGTTTACTCAGCAGACCGTCGAACAAAATCTGCGCCTCGGTGCGACCGTGCTGAAAGATCGAACGCGCGCGCCGGCGTTGCTCGATCGCGTCTATGACATTTTTCCCCGTCTTGCCGAACGCCGGCGTCAGCGCGCCGGCACGTTGTCGGGCGGTGAGCGCCAGATGCTCGCACTCGGCCGCGCCCTGATGAGCGAGCCGAAGCTTCTCATGCTCGATGAGCCGAGCCTCGGCTTGGCTCCCGCCGTGGTCGAGATGCTGTACGAGAAGCTCGCGCAACTCCATCGTGACGGCTTGACCCTGTTGCTGGCAGAGCAGTCCGTGCCGCTGGCGCTTGAGATTGCTGACTATGCTTATGTGCTTCAGACCGGTCGTGCGGTGTTAGAGGGCACCGCGCGCGATCTCCAAACCAATCCGCAGGTCCAGAGGATTTACTTAGGGATCGACGCGTCCAACTGAAGTGGAAGGACTCGGTGCGCTGTTGCCAAAAAAGATGGAAGGGCGCGCCAATTCCTTATGATCGAGGGCGCTATGCCGGCTGACCTCCCGGTGCAAGCGTTAACAAAACTCCAGCTGGTGATCAACCTGAAAGCCGCGAAGGCGATTGGCCTCACCATCCCATCCACGCTACTCGCCCGCGCCGATGAGATGATCGAATAAAGCTGCTTTTTGCTGCGGTGCATGAGTCCGNNTGGGTGCTGTTAAGGCCCCCACGATTCAGAGGAGCCAAACATGCAAACGATCACGACAATCGGTCTCGATATCGCCAAGTCGGTGTTTCAGGTTCACGGCGTTGATGCGCAAGGCAATATAATTGTGCGCCGGCAGTTGAAGCGCCGCTATGTCCTGGCGTTCTTCCAGAAGCTACCGCCATGCCTGATTGGGATCGAAGCCTGCGCCTCGTCGCACCATTGGTCGTGCGAGCTCCAGTCAGTCGGCCACACGGTGCGGCTGATGCCGCCGGCCTACGTGAAGCCCTATGGTGCGCCCCGAAGGCGCGTGTCACCAGTGGAGGAAGATTCCACCCAGAGAGTTGTCGATTGATCTGGTAGCTGACGAGCGGTCTGGACGAGCAATCGGACGGGCCGGAGCCTCGTGACAAAGGCCGCTTTGGGCGGCCGAGCGATCCAGCGGGCCGTAACGTGTGTGAAGCCTGAGCAGGCCTCGAAAGTTACGATGTGGACGCTGACCCGACCGTAAGGCGGGGAAGGCCGCGCGGACAGGGAAGCAATCGACATATGCACCTGTCTGGTCCACCGGGGTAATGGGCACGGCACGATGGAAGGGTGATGCGGGTAATCGGGGGAGACCCGTTCGGATCGGAGGTCGCGGCTTCAACATCGCTCTGGCGGTGGATCGGGCGGGAGTCGGACAGGGTCGTATGACCGGTGAGGCCGGGTAATTCCGGCGGAGGAAAGGACCCTGACTTCTGGTGCGCTTTCAACGATGGTTAGGAGGGGGTGATTGGCGATGAGCCTCGAAACGCCCGACAAGATCAGAAACCTTCAGAGGAAGCTCTATTGCAAGGCGAAGGCGGAGCCCGCCTTCCGCTTCTATTTGCTCTACGACAAGATTTGCCGCGAGGACATTCTTCGCCACGCTTATGCGCTGGCTCGCGCCAATGCGGGCGCGCCGGGCGTGGACGGGGTGACCTTTGCACAGATCGATGCGTTTGGGGTGGATGCTTGGCGGGCGGGCTTGCGTGAGGAAATCGTCTCGAAGACGTATCGGCCCGAACCGGTGCGGCGGGTGATGATCCCGAAACCGGGAGGCGGCGAACGCCCTCTCGGTATCCCGACGATCCGGGATCGGGTGGTTCAGACCGCCGCCAAGATTGTGCTGGAGCCGATTTTCGAGGCGGATTTCGAGGACAGCGCCTATGGCTATCGACCCCGTCGCAGCGCGGTCGATGCGGTCAAGGAAACGCACCGGCTGATTTGCCGGGGCTACACCGACGTTGTTGATGCCGATTTGTCGAAATATTTCGACACGATCCCGCACTCGGACCTCCTCAAATCGGTGGCCCGACGCATCGTCGACCGGCACGTGCTGTGGCTGATCAAGCTATGGCTGAAAGCACCAGTCGAAGAACGGGATGGCGACGGGAAGCGGCACATGAGCGGCGGTAAGAGCAGCAAGCGTGGCACGCCGCAAGGCGGAGTTGTCAGCCCGTTGCTCTCCATCGTTTACATGAACCGGTTCCTGAAGCATTGGCGTCTCAGTGGACGTGGCGAAGCGCTTCGCGCACATGTCGTCTCCTACGCCGACGACTTTGTCATCCTCAGCCGCGGACACGCGGACGAGGCGCTGACGTGGACGAAGGTGGTGATGACGAAACTTGGGCTGACGCTCAACGAGACGAAAACCTCGGTGAAGGACGCCCGGCGGGAAAGCTTCGATTTTCTTGGCTATACGCTAGGACCACGCCACTTTCCCAATGGTGGCCGCTGGTATCTGGGCGCGGGCCCGTCCAAGAAAAGCGTACAGCGGATCAAGACGAAAGTCAGCGACCTGTTGACATCGGGCAACAAGAGCGCGTGGCCGGAGGTGCAAGCACGCCTCAACCGCCTTCTGGGCGGTTGGGCTGCTTACTTCACCCATGGCTCTCTCGCACCGGCGTATCAGGCTGTTGATCGACATGTCTACGACCGAGTGCGCGATTTTCTGCGCAAACGACATAAGACGCCAGGGCGCGGCACGAACCAGTTCTCTCGCGAACATGTCTACGAGGAACTGGGTGTGCTGCAACTTAATCGCGTGCGTCGGGTGTCGCCGCCGTGTGCCTTCTGATGAAGCCAGTCGGAAAGCCGGATGCGGGAAAACTGCACGTCCGGTTGTGTGTCCAGTGAAGGCTG
>PMAF01000079.1 GCA_003152455.1 Hyphomicrobiales bacterium | reverse complement strand
AGACGCTGACCCACGTAAGCTGGTCATTGTCATTTAGAGCGGACGTGCCGAATAACTTTTAGCGAATTTAAAACACTGAAAATCTGAGGAGCTTGTTCCGCTCGGCTTTATCCCGCGTTCGCTGGTTCTGTCTGGCATAAGCGATCCCTCCGGCGGCACACTACACAGTGACCGTTTTCGCTGTTCAAGCGCCGGACTGTAAGGCCTCGTTTTGGGAACGGCCGCCTCTGGGCCCCGGCCCTCCTAGGGCTATCCCGCCTCCAGCGGCCATGGAATTTCAGACATCACGTCAGGACGCCGGGTGTCGTTTGCCGCGATGATCGGACTATCGGATCAACGCGATTACAGCTGACAGAAAGTGTTGTCCTAACCACCCGCGCGCGAGACGCATTATCTCTCAGAGGGGTCGATCAATCCATCCAGAATCCTTTGAAGCGATCCGACGCCAACGCGGTGTAGGCGACCGTGTGCTGGATGTTTCTGTGTCCGAGATAATGCTGGATTGCCCGGGTGTCGCGGCCATCGTTGGCGAGTTTATAGCCGCAGGCATGGCGCAACATGTGGGGGGGAACCTGGAACGGGAAACTGGCCTTGACGCCCAGCCGTGTGACCATCCGACGAAAGCCGCCGACGGTGAATGCCGCGCCGCGTTCGGACACGAACGCACACCGGGATTGTGGCGCTTCCTGTTTGAGCCGGCGTAAGGCCCGCAACTCGACTTCCGTCAGCGGATGCACCGATGCGGTGCCGTTCTTGCGCCGACTGCAGTGCAGCTTGCCCTGTTCGAGGTCGATCGCGTCCCAGCGCAAGCTCACGAGTTCGGACGCCCGCAGCCCGTGCCGGAAGACGATCAGGATCATGGTCTCGTCGCGGTGACCGTTGCGGTTGCCGGCGCAGGCCGCTTTACGCAGCCGCTCGACCTCGGCCTCGGTCAGGTATTCCCGCGGCCGCAACTCGACATTGGGCTTGCGCCGCGGCGTGGCGACGGTCCCAAAAACCGTGCTTGGAGCTGCCGGTTGTAACTGTGCGTTTGCCACGGACATCGGTCCTTATTTCTTGCGACTGTCCCTTAAATGGCCCTTTTGCGCACAGTTGTTAGAACCAGTTGTTTGTTTGATCGTGATCATGATTAATGAGCCATTCTGAAAATCGGTCGAGTTCGCAGTATTGCTGCCGACTTGGCCGACCGTGGTCACTCACCTTGAGTGGGCGCCGTTACTCGGCTCCGGAAGTCGCCTCGGCGCGCCCCGAACCTTTTTCTACGGTTTCCGCCGAGCTACGGGGTCGCGATGATGAGAGGGGCCGCTCGCGTGAAAAGGTCATGGGCCGCGTTAACCACTCTTGCGCAGCTCTCGCGCGCGCGAGGCATGCTTGAGGCCCTTAAGTAGGTGCCCGGAATTGTCGTGCTTGCCTTGCGCCGTCATTTTTGCGGCATGGGACCCGACCTGGATCAACCGCGGCCTCCCGACTGTACCTGCGACGGCGAAGGGTTGGCCCTTGTCAGCCGCGTGCCGCGCGTTGGTGCGATGCCTGAGCTATTTACCTATCGCTGCGAGGCGTGCGGACACGTCGAGACGCTTGAAGCCCAGCCGAACGAGCGGCGGACCACCTGACGCCTGGACGAATTGCAATGTCTCCTGTCCGGTCGCTATCGGGTGGAAAGCGGACCTAGCGCGGACATCGCGAAACTGTCGTGAATGACCCATTAACGGACATGTGTTGCGCACATTATCTAGTTACAGCTCGCGTCCTCTTACCCCATTGGAATTGCGGTCAGCGTTGCTTCTTCCGTACTCGTGTGCGGCCATGGGAAAACGCCCCGACCGACATCGGTGCAAAGCAGCCATGGTCGGTCGGGGCAAGCGCCACGCATAACTCAAGACGCATTGGGACCGTGCGCGGACCCTATTAAAATTCGGACAATTTCGAGATACACATAAGTACGTAATGAATTTCTCTAGCCCGCGATATGCGGTAACCGCCACTGCCGGTCGCCGATTAAGCTCGCATTTACATACTCAGACAATTCAACGTCACCTTAAACTCAATTAAAACGTGTGTCGCATAGCCTTCGAATAATCATTAACTAATTGGTTCAAGCGCATGTCCATTCGTGCCGGCTGGTCAGGTGTTCGTTTTCTTATGACCGTTACTTTCGGTCTTACCTTTACGGCGACGATCGCCATCGGCCTGACCATTTGGTGGATGCACTCGGATGCGATCCGCGATGCGTTAGAGGATAACGACAAGCTTGCTGTCGTGATCGCCGAGCAATTCGCAAATTCCACACAATCGATCGATCTCGTTTTGACCGAGATCAAAGATCAAGTAGAAATTAGCGGCGCGCAGACGCCAAATGACTTCGGTCGTGTTCTTCGCGCCGAGGGCACATACAAATTTCTTGAGGGACATCTGCCGCGCCTGCAGCAAGCCGAATTTATTTCTCTGACGGACAAGAATGGAAGACTTGTGAATACGTCGCGCCTATGGCCAGCGCCGGAGAGGGACCTATCTGATCGAGATCAATTTGAGTACTTCAAAAACAATGATGATAAAGGCATCTACATCAGCAATTCCGAGGCCGACCGCATCAAGGGAACACAAGTCATCTTTTTCAGTAAACGCATCAATGGCGCCAACGACACATTCCTCGGCGTTGTCACGGTCGCTATCAGGCTCGCCTATTTCCAAAGTATCTATAAGTCCGTCGCATCGCTGCGCGATCAGTATTTTATGCTTTCGCGCCGCGACGGCACCATCATCGTGCGCTACCCTGACGCCACGGAGCGCGCCGGCGAGAAGCTGCCAGCAGCGTCTCCTTGGTACCAGCTGGTTTCCCAGAACGGAGGGCACTTTCGATCGCAAAGCTTTATCGATGGCGAGGCTCGTCTGGTTTCTGTGCGCCCGCTGCGTGACTATCCCCTTGTCGTTGATATCGCTGAAGCGGAAACCGCGGCGCTCGCGACCTGGCGTAGTCAGGCAATAACGCTCGGTATTGGTGCATTGCTCGTGATGTTCTGTTCGGGGTTCCTGCTCAAAGCTCTGAGCAAACAATTCCGTCGCCTCGCAAATTCAGAGGCGACAGTAGTCGTAAAAGTTCACGAGCTAGAGCGCGCCAATGCGAAGGTTGATGCAGCCATCAACAACATGACCCAGGGCCTCCACATGTTCGACACATGGGGACGGCTCTCGGTCCACAACGAGCGCTATCTCGATATGTACCGTCTTTCACCGGGCATCATTAAACCCGGATGCTCGGTTCGCGACCTCGTCCAGCAACGCATCGCGGCCGGAACGTTTTTTTCTGTCGATCCGGAGAAATATATCGCCGATCTCACCGCCTCGATGCAGAAAAGAAATCCGAAAAGCGCGACGATGGCCTTGACCGACGGCCGTTTCATCACCGTCATAAGTCAACCCATCGCGGACGGCGGATGGGTGGTAACCCACGAGGACGTAACGGCCAAGATCCAAGCGGAAGATGTAATAAGGCAACAAAAGCAGGAACTCGATGCAACCTTGGAGAACATTTCGCAGGGCGTTTGCATGTTTGACGCCGCCCGACGTTTGATCGTCTGCAACAAACGATATGCTGACTTATACGAATTGAATGCCGAGCAAACAAAGCCGGGTACGTCGCTTCGCGCAATTCTGCAGCATCGAATTTCTACCGGAAACGCGCCAGAGGATCATGAAACCTACATCAAGGATCGGATCGAAGAAGTAACGATAAACAAGCCAAATCAAGCCATAAATCGGCTTCGCGATGGGCGTTACATTTCCGTTGTTCACCGGCCGATGGCTAATGGTGGGTGGGTGGCCACACACGAAGACGTGACAGAGCGGAAGCGTGCAGAACAGCGTATCTTGCACTTGGCGCATTATGACGCGCTGACCGACCTGCCCAACCGGGCAACCTTCAACGACAATATCGACGCTACGCTCGATCGCGTTGGGGCGAACGAACAGTTCGCTGTTCTGAGTATTGACCTTGACCACTTCAAAGAGGCCAATGACACCTATGGACATTTGGTCGGCGACGCACTGCTGCGTGAAGTCGCCCGTCGTCTGCAAGCCGCTGCCGGAGAGGCATTCCTTGCGCGTCTCGGCGGTGATGAATTTGCGCTGATCGTGACGGATGGCGCGCAACCTGCGGCCGCAGCGGTGCTCGCCGAGCGCCTGCTTGCTGCCATTGTGGACGACATTGAGGTTGAAGGTCACCAATTAAAGTTCAACATGAGCATCGGGGGTGCGATCTACCCGACCGACGGCACCGACGCGAAAACGCTGATGATAAACGCGGATGCCGCCCTTTATCGCGCCAAAGCCGAATTTCGTGGGACGGCGATGTTCTTCGAGCCCGAAATGGGTGTCCGGCTGCACGAGCGGCTCGCCCTGCAACAGGAATTACGAGCGGCTATCGATCGTGGCGAACTGCTGTTGCACTATCAGCCGCAGAAGAAAATGTCAGGTGAAACCATCGGGTTTGAAGCGCTGGCCCGCTGGCAATGTCCAAAACGCGGCATGGTGTTACCCGACACGTTTATCCCTATTGCTGAGGAGAGCAGTCTAATCATTCCGTTGGGCGAATGGGTTCTGCGTGAGGCTTGTCGCGAAGCCGCATCCTGGCCGCGGCCGCTGGCCATTGCGGTCAACATCTCGCCGGTCCAGTTCCGCCACAGCGACCTGCCAAGGCTCGTCCATTCAATCCTACTTGAAACCGGTCTTGCTCCTGGCCGTCTCGAACTTGAAATCACCGAGAGCGTAATGGTTGACGACTTCTCGCGCGCGGTATCGATCCTCAACCGGCTTAAGTCGCTCGGCATACGGATTGCTATGGACGATTTCGGAACCGGATATTCTTCCTTGTCGTATCTGCAATCTTTCCGTTACGACAAGATCAAGATCGACCGTGTCCTTATTTGCGACTTGGAACACAACCACCACTCCAGGGTGATCGCGCGTGCAATTATCGGTCTCGGCCGAAGCCTTGAATTGCCGATCCTCGCGGAAGGGGTCGAGACCGAAGCTCAGCATGCGTTCCTCGTGCAGGAAGGTTGCGATGAAGCGCAGGGCTATTTGATGGGTCGGCCGCTGCCAATTGTGGACTATGCCAAACTGGTCGGTCGTCCAGCGATTGCTCAGCACGACAATTACGCCGTACGCCCAAGTATCGACGAAGCATTTATTAGTGTTAAACCTTAGCACTGACTGGTTCCGCCGAGCTACGGGGTCGCGATGATGAGAGGGGCCGCTCGCGTGAAAAGGTCATGGGCCTCTATGCGTGCCCTCGCTCCGAAAAACGTAAAAAGAATTCCAGAAAAAGAAAAACGTAAAAAGAACAGCACGCGATCTGGCCGCGCTGGGGAATGAGAGGCGATTACGATGGGGTTACCCGCGCGCGCCGATCTTGTCCTGCGTTTTGCTCTCGAAATCACTGGCGTCATGGCGCTCGTGCAATTGCCCTTCAGGCGGCCCGCTGGCGCGGTTGACCATTCGCCCGCGCTTGACGGCCGGGCGCTCACCGATTTCTTTCGTCCAGCGCGTCAGGTTTTTATATTCGTGGGTTTGCAGGAATTTGCGCGGGTCGTTGTAGGAGGCGCCGTTCAACATGCCGTTGCCGTACCACGGCCAGATCGCCATATCCGCGATCGTATATTCGTCACCGGCGATGAATTGATTGTCTGCAAGCCGTCGGTCGAGCACATCGAGCAGGCGTTTTACCTCCATTGTAAAGCGGTCGATGGCGTATTTGATCTTCACCGGAGCATAGGCATAGAAATGCCCGAAGCCGCCGCCGACATAGGGCGTTGAACCCATCTGCCAAAACAGCCAATTCAGCGCCTCAGTGCGCTTTCCGCGATCCTTTGGTAGGAAGGCGCCGAATTTGTCCGCCAAGTAGAGCAAGATCGCGCCGGATTCGAACACGCGTCGTGGCGGCTGCTCGCTATAGTCCATGAACGCCGGGATTTTGGAATTCGGGTTCACCCCGACAAATCCGCTACCAAACTGGTCGCCCTCACCGATCCGGATCAGCCAAGCGTCATATTCCGCTCCGCTATGACCGGCGGCCAGCAATTCCTCCAGCAGGATTGTAACCTTGACGCCATTAGGTGTCGCCAGCGAGTAGAGCTGAAGCGGATGCTTTCCGCGCGGCAACTCCTTCTCATGCGTCGCGCCCGCGACGGGGCGGTTGGTGTTGCGATAGCGCCAATTGGGACTGTCGTCCTTCTCCCAGATCCAGACTTCAGGTGGCGCGTATTCAGATGTGTCAGTCATGTCGGGCTCGCGTTTGTCGCTTGGTACATTGGCCGAATGAATAGAGTGGCGAGCGTGGGCTGTCCATTCATGGTAGTCGGCGTTGTCATGTTATGCGGCGGCTGCCCACCCGCGTATCCAAAGAAACACCCTCCAGGGCCATCGTGCGTGCGGCCATCGGTCTCGGCAAAAGCCTTGACCTATTGATCCTCGCGGAAGGGGTTGAGACCGAAGGCCACACTGCGTTCCTCGTACAGGAAGGCTGCGATGAGGTGCAAGGTTATCTGACCGGTCGGCCGTTCCCGATCGCGGACTATGCCGAATTGGTCGGTCGGTCAATAATCGCTCAGCAGAATTACGCGGTGGCTGGCTAATAGAAGCAGCGGATAACGACTGGAGCGCCCGGTCGCGATTGATGTGGTGGGCGTAGCCCGCTCACGGCATCGAGAGCCATAGGGTGGTTCGTCGGAGACGATGAAAAGGCTCTCTGCTTTTTTGCGTCGCGGCGAAGGACGCAAATGGCACTTAGCGTCATTTCGACGCATCGCAAAATTTGGTGGCTATTGGGGCAAAGCGGACATGCCGAACAGCTTTAGCGAAGGTGCAACGGT
>PMAF01000155.1 GCA_003152455.1 Hyphomicrobiales bacterium | reverse complement strand
GACCTTAACCGTCGAAGATGAGGGTACGAAGGCAAATGTCGACGCGCCAAAATATCTGCGCGATCGAGCGGGCGGCGCAAGCCGAACCCGCGGCCTCACTCATTCTGGACACGCTCCTTCTCCTTATCCGCCCCTGAGGGCCGGCTGGGCATTTCGTGCCTGGGCATTCGGGGGATCCACGGAATGAGCACCCCATAAAGCGCCCAAGAGTGGCGCATTCGACGAGAAGGACTAACCCAATGACTTCCAAGACCCAGTCCGACAAGGACCGTGTCGTCATCTTCGACACGACGTTGCGCGACGGCGAGCAGTGTCCTGGCGCGACCATGACTCATGAAGAGAAACTCGAGGTCGCCGAGCTGCTCGACACCATGGGCGTGGACATCATCGAGGCCGGCTTTCCGATCGCCTCGGAAGGCGACTTCGCCGCCGTGCACGAGATTGCCAAGCGTTCGAAAAACGCCGTGATCTGCGGACTCTCGCGCGCTGCCTTCAAGGATATCGACCGCTGTGCCGAGGCGATCAAACCGGCCAAGCGCAAGCGCATCCACACGTTTCTCTCCACCTCGCCGGTGCACATGAAATACAAGCTCCAGAAGGAGCCGCACGAGGTCTACGAGATGGTGATCGGGCAGGTGACGCGTGCGCGCGGCCATACCGACGACGTCGAGTGGTCGGCCGAAGACGGCACCCGCACCGAGCACGATTTTCTTTGCCGTTGCGTGGAAGCCGCCATCAACGCCGGCGCCACCACCATCAATATCCCCGATACCGTCGGCTACACGGTACCGGAGGAATATTTCGCGCTGTTTGAGATGGTGCGTAACCGCGTGCCGAATTCCGACAGAGCGCGCTTCTCCACGCATTGCCACAACGATCTCGGCATGGCGGTCGCCAATTCGCTCGCCGGCGTGAAGGCGGGCGCGCGCCAGATCGAATGCACCATCAACGGCATCGGCGAGCGCGCCGGTAACGCCGCGCTGGAAGAAATCGTGATGGCGATCAGGACGCGCGGCGATGTATTGCCGTTCCATACCGGCATCGATGCCTCCATGCTCATGCGCGCTTCCAAATTGGTAGCGGCGGCGACCTCGTTCCCGGTGCAGTACAACAAGGCGATCGTCGGCCGTAACGCCTTCGCGCATGAAAGCGGCATCCACCAGGACGGCATGCTCAAGAACGCGCAGACCTACGAAATCATGACGCCGGAGTCGGTCGGCGTGAAACAGACTTCACTGGTCATGGGCAAGCACTCCGGACGCCACGCCTTCGTGCACAAGCTGGATGAACTCGGCTATCAATTGGCCGCCAATCAGCTCGAGGACGCCTTCGTGCGCTTCAAGGCGCTGGCCGACAAGAAGAAGCAGATCTACGACGAGGACATCGAAGCGCTTGTGGATGAGGAAATCGCCACCGCCTATGACCGCATCAAGATCATCTCCTTGACCGTGATCGCCGGCACCATGGGCCCGCAATCGGCCACGCTCTCGCTCGACATCGAGGGCAAGCATGTCACCACGCAATCGACCGGCAACGGTCCGGTCGACGCGATCTTCAACGCGATCCATGCGCTGGTGCCGCACGAAGCCAAGCTCGAGCTCTATCAGGTGCATGCGGTAACCGAGGGCACCGACGCGCAGGCGGAAGTCTCGGTGCGGTTGTCGGAAGACGGCCGCGCCTACACCGCCAAGGGCGCCGACCCCGACACGCTGGTGGCCTCGGCCAAAGCCTATCTCGCCGCGCTCAACAAGCTGACCAGCAAGCGTAATCGGACGCCGGGCGTCGAGAACCGCATTCACTCCACCGACGTGGGCTGAATAATCCCCGAAGAACGTGAAATGCCGTCTGTCACGGGCGGCATTTTACTTTGTTGACAAAGGTTCCCAGTGGAACCCGAGAAATCACATTTTGTCCGCATTTCGTTCGCTTTTGAGACGGAATTGGCGGGTATCGCCGCGCATCCAACGCAACGTCGGGGATATAGACCGAATGAAGAAGACAATTTGCGCGGGCGTTTTCGCGCTCGCGGCAGTCGGCTTGTTGTCGAATATTTCGGCCGCCACTGCCGGTGAAATAGCGAACGGCTACGCGGCGCAGGCATCGGCCTCCATCGATATCGCGCGTATTCGTAGCGTGTTGCGGCTGACGCAGGATCAGGAGCGTTATTGGCGGCCGGTAGAGGCCGCCCTGCGTAACCTCGCGCGCCACCAGGAGCGCAACGAATCGGATGGTTTCGTGCACCGGGTCACCCGGCGAGTGGTCTCGATTGTGCTCAACAGCGCGGCCATCGAACGGTTGGCCGTTGCCGCGCGTCCGTTGATCGCCAGGCTCGATGACGGGCAGAAACAGGCGGCCGGCCAGTTGGCCCAGGAAATGGGCTTAGGCCCGGTGGTGATGGCGGCATTGAACTGAGCCGGATGGTGGCGGCGCTTGCCGCCGCCATTGGCGCGCTCGTAGGCTGGCACACCGAGCTACCACTTTCACTGTATTGCGATGCAAGAAGCTGTGCCCGTGAGGGCGCGGCAAGTTGACCTGCGTCAACCCGGCATCGCCGCAATCCTAGTATTTATGTAATGCGATCATGCCCCAATTGGCTGTTTGACACTGGAACACTGTCGACGCAATTCAGCGATCGAAATGCCCGGCCGAGGGGCAATTTTTGGAGGAGCCCATGAGAAAAGCTTTTTATTTGCTTGCCGCCTCGATGCTTTTTGCCGCGAGTCCGGCGTTCGCTCAAGACACCATCACGATCGGCTTTACCGCCTCCCAAACCGGTGCATTGAACAACGACTCGACCGCGCAGATGCGCGGCATCGAACTGTGGCGCGACGACGTCAATGGCAAAGGCGGCATCAAGGTCGGCGGCAAGAGCTACAACATCAAGCTCGTGACCTACGACGATGAGTCGCAAAACACCCGCGTGCAACAGCTCTACACGCGTTTGATCACCCAGGATAAGGCGCAGTTCCTGATCAGCCCCTATTCTTCGGGTCTGGTCGCCACCGCCGCCATCATCTCCGAGCAGTACGGCAAGGTGATGATCACCACCGGCGGCGCGCTCGAGAAGACCTACAAGCTCGGCAACAAAAACCTGTTCCAGCTCTACACCGGATCAAGCCAATATCTCACCGGCGCCCTGCAGGCGCTGAAGGAGAAAAATCCGAAGCCGCACATCGCCTTCGTCTATGAAGATGACCCCTTCAGCAAAGCGGTGGTGCAGGCTGTGCGCGACACCGCCAAGAAGCGGGGTGACGTGGTCGCGGCCGACGAATCCTATGCCGGCAGCACCACGGATTTCTCACCCGTCATCAACAAGATGATCTCCGCCAAGGCGGACGCGCTGCTCGGCGGCGGCCACTATGCCGACGGCGCCACGCTCGCCCGCCAACTGCATGAGCAAAAGGCCGCGGTGAAGTGGGTGACGCTGCTGGTGGCGCCCGACAGCCAAAAATTCGCCGAACTTGGCGATTCGGCGATCGGCATTTCGGTGCCCTCGCAGTGGGAGCCGCAAGCAGCGTTCAAGCCCGACTTCGGCCCGACCGTTGCGGCATTCACCCAGGCGTTCACCGACAAATACAAGATCGCGCCTGCGTATCATGCGGCCGGCGGCTATGCGGCCGGCTTGATCCTGCAGCACGCGATCGAGAAGGCCGGTTCGACCGACCCGGTCCAGGTGGCCGCGCAACTTAACGCGATGGATGTCACCACCTTCTTCGGCCGCACCAAGTTCTCGAACGATTCGAAGGAACACGGGCTGCAGGTCGGCCACGACATGGTGCTCGCCCAGTGGCAGAAGAAGGACGGCAAGCTGGTCAAGGAAGTGATCTGGCCGAAAGCGGCAAAGACCGCCGACGCCCTCTATTGATTGAACCAACCTCGGCGGCGGCGGCCACGGCCGCCGCCGTCGCGCGGCATCTCACATGATCGGCATCCTCGCCTCCGTCATTGACGGTATCCTCATCGGCGCGGTCTATGGCCTTGCCGCTATGGGCCTGACGCTCATTTGGGGCGTCATGAACGTGATCAATCTTGCCCATGGCGCGATCGTCGTCGTCGGCATGTTCGTGTTGTACATGCTGGTGAGCGCGCTCGGGCTGCCGGCCTACGGCGCCGTGCCGGTGATGATCGTCCTCGGTTTTGTCATCGGAATTGGGCTGTACTGGATCGGCGTGCACCGGATGATCGGGCGCCCGGAACTGATGAGCCTGCTCTCCACCTTCGCCCTCAACATGGTGTTGATAGGGCTCGGCACCGCCTGGTGGACCACCAGCCCTTACAATGTGCAAGTCAACATGCCGAGCGTGAGCTGGCGCGGCTACACCTTCACCGGCACGCACATCACGGCAGCGGCGCTGGCAGTCGTGATCGCGGGGCTCTTATATCTGCTGCTGTATCACACGCGCATCGGCAAGGCGGTGCGTGCGGTCGCCACCAATCGTGAGGCCGCCGAACTGTGCGGCATCCCGACGACACAGGTCCTCGCCATGGCTTTCGGGCTTGGGGTGGCGCTCGCCGGGGTCTCCGGCACGCTGATCGCCACCATGTTCCCCTTCACAGTGCTGTCGGGTGAGGCCTATCAGCTCAAAAGCTTCGTGGTCACCGTGCTCGGCGGCCTCGGCAATCCGGCGGGTGCCCTCATGGGCGGCATCGCGCTCGGCCTGATCGAGGGCTTGGCGACGCCGTTCATGCCGGTGAGCTGGATTCCGATCGTGGAATTCGGCCTGTTCGTATTCTGCCTGATCGCATTCCCGCGCGGCATTTTCTCGTTCACCAAGGCCTGACCTCCGTGTGGCGACGCCCATTTCTATGGTTCATCGTAGCCGCAGCGCTGGTCTATGCGCTCTATCCCTATTTCACCGACGACGTCGGGATGCGCGAAAGTCTGCTGCTGGCTGCCGTCTACATTATTCTGGCGAGCAATCTCAATTTGATGATCGGCTATGCCGGCTACGTCAATTTCGGCAACATCGTCTTCTTCGGCCTCGGCGGCTATATCTGCCTTTATCTGGTCACCGCGCTGCATTGGCACGTGATCCCGGCGGCGCTCACCGGCGGCGCGGCGGTGAGCGCGCTGGCGCTGCTGTTCGGTCTCGGTATCCTGCGCCTGCGCGGCGCATTTTTCGCGCTCGCCACCATTGGCGTCAACCAGGCGATCCAGCAACTGGTGGTCAATTTCGAGCCGTGGGGCGGAGCTACCGGCATTTACCTGTCGCTCGACGCTTATGGCCCGCTCGGCGGCCCCATGCAGGCGCTGTGGACGACTTATCTGATGATCGTCGCCGTGACCACGGCCTCGCTGCTGGCGAGCTATGCGATCCGGCATTCGAAATTCGGTCTCGGCCTGCTCGCCATCGGCCAAAATGAGGACGCCGCATCCGTGCTCGGCGTGCCGACCCCGCGATACAAGGCAATGGTCTATAGCGCGTCCGCCTTCCTGCCGGCGGTCGCGGGCGGACTGTATTTTTTCAAGAGCGGCATCATCGAGCCGAGCAGCGCGTTCAACTTGCAGACCTCGATCGAAGCCATCGTGATGGTCATGCTCGGCGGCTCCGGCACGATTTTGGGGCCGGCGCTGGGTGCGTTCCTGTACGAGGAATTGCGCGGATTCCTGTTGACCGCGCAAAGCTTCTCGCAATTCCAGCTGGTGATCGCGGGCGCGCTGCTGCTGCTGATCGTGCAATTCGTTCCCGGCGGGCTGCTGGGATGGGTGCACCAGCGGTGGCCGCGCACGAGGAGGTGGCTGGAATGAGCGCGCTCCTCGAGGTCAACAATATTAGCAAGCGTTTCGGCGGCCTGCAGGCGGTCGACCGGCTGAGCCTGACCGTCAACGAAGGCGAGATTCTCGGGCTGATCGGGCCAAACGGCGCCGGCAAATCGACCGTGTTCAACCTGATCAACGGGGTTTATCCGCCGGACGGCGGCAGCATTGTCTTTGTCGGTCAGGACATCACCGGCGGGCCGCCTTATCGCGTCGCCCGCCAGGGCATTGCCCGGGCCCACCAGATCGTGCAGCCGCTTGGCGGCCTCAGCGTGCTCGACAATTGCACGGTCGGCGCCTGCTTTGGCCGGCAAGGGCTGGGGCTGGTCCCGGCGCGCGAGGTTGCGCGCGAGGTGGTGGACATGATCGGGCTTGGCGACCGTCCCGATATGCTGGCGGCCTCGCTCACCACCGCCGGCAAGAAACGGCTTGAACTGGCGCGTGCCTTGTCGGCGCGCCCGCGCCTGTTGCTATTGGACGAAGTGCTCGCTGGACTCAATCCGACCGAAACCGAGGGAATGATCGAGACCGTGCACAAGATTCGCGACAGTGGCGTCGCTATTCTGATGATCGAGCACATCATGCGTGCGGTCATGAGTCTGTCGGACCGCATCGTCGTGCTCAATCTCGGCAGCAAACTCGCGGAGGGCTCGCCGCAACAGGTTGCCGACAATCCCGAGGTCATTACCGCCTATCTCGGTGATTCAAAGCTGCTCAGCGTAGCGGAGAAACCGGCGTGAGCGAGATCCTATTACAGGTCGAAGGCCTTGAGGCCGGCTACGGCGATGTGCAGGTGCTTTGGGGCATCTCACTCAAGGTCGCGCGCGGCACCATGACCACGCTGCTCGGCGCCAATGGCGCCGGCAAAACCACCAGCCTGCGTGCGATCACCGGTGCCATGTGTCCGCGCGGCGGCAAGGTCGTGTTCGCCGGCGAAGACGTGACATGGCTACCCGCCCACGCCAAGGCGGCGCGTGGCCTGGTGCTAGTGCCCGAGGGACGACAGCTATTCAACAACATGAGCGTGGAGGAAAATCTGGAGATGGGCGCTTACTCCCGTCGCGCGCGCCAGCACTTCCGTCAGCAGCTCGACCACGTCTACACCATGTTCCCGCGCTTAAAAGAGCGCCGGAACCAGAAGTCAGGGACCTTCTCCGGCGGCGAGCAACAGATGCTGGCGATTGCGCGGGGGTTGATGGCGATGCCGGAGATTCTGATCATTGACGAATTGTCGCTCGGCCTGGCGCCGGTCGTGGTGCAGCAATTGGCGGAAACGTTGAAGGGGCTGAAGGCGTCGGGCGTCACCGTGCTGCTGGTCGAGCAGAATCTGCACCTGGCGTTGGCGCTCAGCGACTACGCCTATGTCATCGCCGAAGGCCGCCCCTTTCTTGAGGGACCGAGCGCCGAGGTCGCTGCCAAGCCCGAAATCCGGCAGGCCTATTTGGGGCTTTAAATCTGGACGTCGGCGCTAACGCCGGGGGCCCGAAGAGGCTCCTACTTGCCGTTTTGCCGGTTAAATGCGAGGGTAACCGCTCGGAAATCAACAAAAAAGCTTGTTCTAACAAACCTTAGCGGAGGAAATCTAAATGCGTAAATGGCTATTCGCGGCGGCTATGGCCGCCGTTATCGCAGCGCCGGGCGCCGTGATGGCGCAAAGCCCGATCATCATCAAATTCAGCCACGTCGTCGCGAACGACACGCCGAAGGGCAAGGGCGCGCTGAAATTCAAGGAACTGGCCGAGAAATACACCAACGGCAAGGTGAAGGTCGAAGTCTATCCGAACTCGACCCTGTACAAGGACAAGGAAGAGATCGAAGCGCTGCAGCTCGGCGCGGTGCAGATGCTGGCGCCGTCGACCGCCAAATTCGCCCCGCTCGGCGCCAAGGAATTCGAGGCGCTTGATCTGCCCTGGCTGTTCAAGGATGACGCGACCTACGCCAAGGCGATGAAGGGCCCGGTCGGCCAATGGCTGTTCAAGAAACTTGAGTCGAAAGGCATCACCGGCCTCGCTTATTGGGACAACGGCTTCCACATGGTGTCGGCAAATCGCCCGTTGCTGAACCCGGCCGATTTCCAGGGTCTCAAGATGCGCATCTCGGGGTCGAAAATTGCCGACCGGTACTTCCGCGACCTTGGTGCAATTCCGCAAATTCTAGCCTTCTCGGAAGTCTATCAGGCGCTGCAGACCGGAGTGGTCGACGGCTGTGAAAACACGCCCTCGAATTATCTGACGCAGAAGTTCCACGAAGTACAGAAGGACATCACCGTCTCCAATCACGCTCACCTGCAATACGCGGTGATCGTGAATACCAAGTTCTGGAACGGATTGCCGGCCGACATCCGCAAGGAACTCGACAAGGCGATGGATGAGGCGACCGACTACACCAACTCGATCGCGCGCAAGGAAAACGAAGACGCGCTCGCAGCTATCAAGGCATCGGGCAAGACGACTTTGCACTACCTCACCGACGATCAGCGCAAGGCCTGGCAGACGGCGATGCGCCCGACCTATGGCTGGGCCAAGGGACGCGTGGGGCAAGAAGTCCTCGACCTTATCGCAAAGGAACTCGACATCAAGATGAACTGACGGCAGGTCTGTCCAATAAAAAACAATAAAACGGCCGGGAGTGAACGCGCTCCCGGTCGTTTTGCCAAGTCTGGGGGGATTCCTTTGCTCAAGACGCTCAACCGAGCGCTAGACCATTTGGAAGAGTGGATCATCGCCACTCTGATCGCCGCGGCGACTTTGCTCATCTTCGTCGCAGTGCTGCATCGATACGGGACCGGCTTATCAATCGACGTGTCCAAGTGGGCTGACGCTCATGGCGTACCGGTCGTGCCTGTTATCTTCAAAGACATTTATCTGTGGCTCGCCGCGCTCGATCTGTCGTGGGCGCAGGAACTCTGCATCTACATGTTCATCTGGATGGCAAAATTTGGCGCCGCCTATGGCGTACGCACTGGCGTCCACGTGGGCGTCGACGTTCTTGTCAACATGCTGCCGCCGAAGTCTCGCCGGCATGTGATCCTGTTCGCCATAGGGTGCGGAGCCTTGTTCACCGCAGCGATCGCGACATTCGGCGTTAGCTTTGTTGCCGAGATGTTCAAGACCGGCCAGCAGTCGAACGACCTCGAATGGCCGATGTGGATAATCTATTCCGCGATTCCCCTGGGCTCGGGGCTGATGTGCTTCCGCTTCCTGCAGGTCGGCTGGTGGTACTACTGGACCGGAAATCTGCCGCATCACAACGAAGCGCATGTCGAGGGCATCGACGCCGCGGACGGGCTGCATCCGTCGACCGATACGCACGGGACTGTTTCCAGTCGCTGGTCCAACCCGCTGGCGCTGACCCTGATCATGGCGCCGATCCTGATCTTGGCGATCTGCTTTGCGCACAAGGCCGGGATCATCGTGTTGCCGCAGTCGGTGCGCGCGATGACCATCTTCATTTTACTGATCTCCTTCATGGTCACCGGCATGCCGGTGTCGATCGCGCTTGGCCTGACTGTGCTGACATTCATGTTCATCCTCACCACTGTGCCGATCGAGGCGGTGTCGATGAAACTGTTCACGGGTCTCGAAAGCTTCGAGATCATGGCGATCCCGTTCTTCATTCTGGCCGGCAATTTCCTGTCGCACGGCGGCGTCGCGCGCCGCATGATCGATTTTGCCGTGTCGCTGATCGGGCACTGGCACGGCGGCCTCGGGCTCGCCGGCATCATCGCCTGCGCGATGTTCGCGTTGGTGTGCGGCTCGAGCGTTGCCACCGTCGCCGCCATCGGCGCCATCGTGCTGCCCGAGATGGTGCGGCACGGTTATCCGATGCGGTTTGGCGCTGGCATCATCACGGTCGCCGGCTCGCTCGGCATCCTGATGCTGCCGTCGATTCCCAAGATCGTCTACGCGGTGTCCACCAATACCTCGATCGGCGCGCTGTTCGTCGCCGGTTTGCTGCCGGGTTCGCTGCTCACCGTCATGCTGTGCACCGTGACCTGGTTTCTGGCAAAGCGGCGAAACTATCCACGCATGAAAAAAGCGAGCTGGGCGCAGTCCTGGCGCGCGTTCCGTGAAAGCATCTGGGGTCTGATGCTGGTCGTTATCATCATCGGCGGCATCTACAGCGGTCTGTTCACCGCCACCGAGGCGGCCGCGATGGCCGCCGTTTATTCGTTCTTCATTGCCGTCTTCGTCTACAAGGCGATCAAGTTCGTCGACGTGCCGCGCGTGCTGCTGCGCGCCGCCAATACCAGCGCGATGCTGCTCTACATCATCACCAACGCGGTGCTGTTTTCCTTCGTGCTGTCGAACGAAAACATTCCCTCGGCGCTCGCCGATTGGATCACAGCCCAGAATCTCGGCTGGTTCGGGTTCCTGATGCTGGTCAACGTATTGCTGCTGATTGCCGGCAACTTCATGGAGCCAAACTCGATCATTCTGATCATGGCGCCGATCCTTGCTCCGGCCGCCAAGCGGCTGGGCATCGATCTTGTCCATTTCGGCATCGTTATCGACGTCAACATGGAGGTCGGTCTGTGCCATCCGCCCGTCGGCCTTAATCTTTACGTTGCTTCGATGATCGCAGGCATGCGCATTACCGATCTGGCGGTAGCCGTCTTGCCGTGGCTGCTCACCATGTTGGTATTCCTGATAATCGTGACCTATTGGCCCGCTCTTACGCTGTTTCTGCCGCGCTTGCTCGGAATGATGTGAGTTGAACTTCGTCCCCAAAAGGGACAGCCGATCTGTCTTAATGAACGCACGTACATACACGTTGCGCGGGCGTAATCTCTGTCCAAACATTAACTTGAAACAGGGCCGCGGCATCCC
>PMAF01000200.1 GCA_003152455.1 Hyphomicrobiales bacterium | reverse complement strand
CGCTAAGGGCGCATACTTGTATGCTGAGCACTCACCGGAGCGCTTCAAATTATTCTGGAAATACCAGATGAGGCGAGTGACCGAGTGCACCGTACTGATGATCGCGCTCACCGTTCTGGCACAGCCGGCGCTAGCCCACAGCTACCTGAATTGCTCGACTAGAACAGTAGTCATGATAAGCGCGCCAAGTGGAGATACATCTTCAACAAGAGAAGAAGAGGTAGCGTTCGTGATTGATGAGGCGGCAAAAACACTCACGTTTTCGGATAACAGGCCTCTGACTGTCACCCGGCTCGACAAGTACAGGATCAGTGCGAATCGCGACGGCATCATCTACGAGTTCGATCGCCAAGATGGAACCCTGACGTACGCAAGCTCCACAATGCAGGATGGCGTTACAACCACAATCGTGGGGTCAGGCCAGTGTGAGATTTCGCCAGCTCCGAAACAATGAAAGCGGTATTCCGGCCCCAGCAATGAAAAACTTCACTCCTCGCCCGTTGGCTTGGACTCCTAAGATTTTGTGTGATGCGGGAGGACCGCGAATGCGCTAATATCTGATGGGGCTGAAGGGGCTTCCAACAAGAGGGTCCCGGAGATGTGTGACTTTAGCCTCCAAAGCATACGTTCGCGGCCTGCCAAGGTTGGCGACACGCTCACAACGTACGACTTCGGGACGGGAACACGCGGGTTCGCCGCCGTGGATGATCCCGAACTGGCGGTGTGTGTGTGTTGCCAGGAACGGAGCTGGCCTTCGCCGGGGAAGTTGCGTGCTCGCCGACCGGCCTACTCGGGTGGAAGACGAAGACAATCAACCACCAGACGGCAATCTTTCGACAAGTCAACAAGAACAAGTTGGCCGCACATCACGATGCGCTCGAATTTCCGGATGGGCGGACCGTGTTGCTGACGCTCCTGTGCGACTTGGCTGGTCCACTCGCTTCACGGCGTTGGATAAAGCGGACGATTGCCGCAAACCGTTTTTCCCTCGCCTCTTGGGCAAGCGCCAGGTCCTGGATTAGGTCCGCAGGGGTGGGGTCGCTTTTAAGCTTGGCGTTACTCATGACTGGATGCCAACATGAACCTGTTGTCTGAGCCGTCCGCACCGTCCGCAGCGTCCGCGTCGCTCGACGGCTCGCTCTCAACACCTAGGGCTGACGCGGCGTTGTGTTGAAAAGCGTCGGTTGCCGTCGCCGGGACAAGAGAATCCTCGGCGATGGTCTTGAACTTCTTATGATCGGCGGACGGTGCGGACGGTGACTTTGGTTGAGTTGGGGCGAGCACCTCGTCGCTCGTTGGTGCTTCCGGCCCCCGCGTTCTCGCCGATATGGTGATGAGCCGGGTTCGGTTGTGGCCGCATTTGGTGAAACTCACCTCGATGCCGACCTTGGTCAGCGACGGTGCGAGCTGACGCAACCGCGTCGCCATGCGCGGGGGATCTGACGGCCAGCCCTGCGGCGTGAAGTCGAGGATGCCCGTCATGGCTCGTAGGTAGTTGTCCAGCTCCGACGCAGTGCCCTTCCATACCCGCTGCTTTGCTGCCAACTGCCGCACCGCCAACGCTACTGGATCGGCTCCGATCAACTTCTCGACCGCCTCGGTTACGTTGCTGCGGTACGCCGCCGAGAATGTTCCCTTCGGCCAGAAGGCGCCCTCGCACGCTGTCGCCCAGAGTGCGAAATCGGCCATGCGCGGCAGCCGGTCGGGCTGGGTTCCCGGCAACATCCGGAGGCCATGGGAAAGCGCGTCGAGCAGCAGGCCAAAGATTTGCGCATGGGCGTTCTCGAACTCGGCCCAAAGCTGGCCTTCCGGCCGCCGCCGCTCGTCGGGGATGGAATCGCAGGTCACGAACAGGCAGCGGTCGGCGAGGTCCGGCCTCGTCACCACGTCGTCGATGCTGTTGAAGACGATGGGGCGTGCGCCGCCGCCGGTCGAAAGACGGCATAGAGCATCCGACATCTGTATTGACAGCACCGAAACGTTGTCGAAAGCCAGCAGATAGTCTTGGCTGGCCTGGCTGGTTAACTCGCGTTCGGTACGCGGCAATCCGCCCAGCGGCGTGCCGTTCGGATCAATCAGCGCCCGCAGGATTGCCAACAGCATCGATTTTGCGGCGCCCTCGGGGCCGCTCAGCACCATGGGTGGATGCTGGCCCTTGTTGCGGAGAGCATTGAGCAGCCAGGCGATAACCAGGACAAAATCGTTGTCGTCGTGCACATTGACCAGGGTCCGCAGCGTCTCAATCGACCCGCCCGATTTTGGCAGCGGGAGTGGCAGCATTCCCGGCACACGAATGAAACGAACCGGCGGCCTTTGAACGATGCGCCGTCCATCTGCTCCGATCTCGACCGCGCTCCAGCTGTTGTCGGCAAGATCAATATAAATACAGCCGTCGACGAAGGCGGCGCGGACATATACCTCGCGCTCAAGCGAGCCTGGTTGGACCGCCTTGGCTTGCAGCAGTTCGGTCTGACGCTTCAATTCCGCCGCCGCCGGTACTTTGCCGGTGTGATCAAATCCCTTCAAAGTAAGCCAGTGCCGAAATGCCTTGCTCGACACCGGGTGGGTTTCCCGGTGACCATCTACATCCATATCAACAAAGGCATCACCTTCACCGTTACGGAAAAGTTCGTAGGCCGATCCCTGCGTGTGATGTGATGACCCGCCGCGGTCTGTCGTAACGGCCAGGTCACGCTCCCGCGATCCTACGGAATCAGGCATTGAACTCTCCCGAAAAACGCCGGCGCAATGCCAATGGGATTTGCGACATCGTGGTGTTCCTATGGTCTTTTGGATGTATTGAAATCCGAGTCGCCGCAAAAACTGCGGCTTGTTCGATCTGATGTTGAAGTGCGCAGCGAGGCCTCGACCCATTGTTCAAGGTCCGAAACCCGATAACGCACCAGCCGCCCCAGGCGAGCCCAGCGGGGCCCCGTTCCTGTGACCCGATGCCGCTCTAAAGTCCGCTCGGAAATGCCAAGCTGGTGCGCGACTTCTTTTTGTGTGAGCAGCCTGTCCACGATGACGCCTGTGTCCTGTTGAACAGGATTTATTAGGCGCGGTTGCGGAATGCCACGTCTTGCAATCTTTGCCGTGATGATTCTGGAAAATTACTGCTGCAAAGCTCTTGCCGTACATGCTGAATTTGCAAGAGCAAGACTTTCGGCAAAGTACTATTCGGGCTGCTTCCCCGCAGGCCGCCTCACAAACTCGGGGCATTTCAAAATAGGCAACATAGCCTTTCGCCTGGCACCAGGGAGCTCCTTTCGGATGAGCTTCTGGGCTTGAACAAGGTTAGGAGGGCAAGTCTGATTTTCGCGATACACCTTCCTGGCCACTTCCAGGATTTTTTTCTCCGACGGCGGCGGTGGTCGCGTTATACGAGTTTTATCGCCAGTATTGGGAACCTTAGAGTCCGTTTCGACGCCCGCAGCTGGGAGGTTAGAGAGGACCTTTGCCCCCTGTTTGACAGTATCTAGCACCCATACTTCGCGCTTTGTCGGCGCACTGCCGGAATCCTCGAGCGGCCACCGGTCTATATCTTCCTTTAATACAAGAAGCGGAATGTAAGTTAGGGTACTAACTTCGGCGTAAGGCAAATTTTCGGTGAGGGGCACATCTTGAAAATCATCGAACACTGGTCCATTTACAAACTGTAATTTTGGGCAATTGCGCGACCAATGAGCGATGGACTTTATCTTCGCAGTTGGACAATTCCTCTTTACGACCCCAACTCCATCCAAACAGATCTTCAGTATTCCGCGGAATTCGCTCGGGATAACCGGTTCAAGTTCAACCACGCCCTCCCACCGAGCGGCAAGTTTTTGATCCACAATCGCGGTGATCAATTGCTTCGCTGCGCTCTCATCGGTGCAGCTACTCTCTTCCTGTACGCACTTCACCGCATTCGTGAAATGCATCCAACGCGCTCGCTCATCCTGCTCTTGCTGCCTTTCGCGTTCCAGTTTCGAAATATATGGCATGTGCTGGCTCGTAGTTTCCGACGGCTCATGCGTTATGTCCAAGACTGCAGAATAGTACTTCCCGCGGGCGCCCCCAGGGGATTCTACATATTTCCAAAGGGTGGCCGCCGTGCCGACAAGGTGCCGATAAGCATAAGCACCGGCAATGGGAACGCAAGCTAAGTCATTGATATCTTGGCTGGGGCGGGAGGAATCGAACCTCCGAATGGCGGAATCAAAACCCTATCCGCGAAATGCGCCGGTCACGCTAAGGTAATTATCTTATGGTAGCTAGTTGGTAGCTATTCGGCTAAACCTTTACGCTAAACTCTACATAACATATTGATTTCATTGGCGCGCCGGAAGGGATTCGAACCCATGACCCCCAGATTCGAAGTCTGGTGCTCTATCCAGCTGAGCTACCGGCGCTTGCTTGTTTGGAGTAGTGCGGCGCGCCCAAATTGTCCATCCGGCGTTTAGGCCGCCGGCACTTTACTGCCGGGCGCCACCACCACGTCCGTTTCCGGAAGCGCATCGCCGCGCAACACGGCCTTGGCATTTTCTACCGCCCGCGCGACGATTCCGGAGAAATTGTCGAGCGTCGCGCCGGCCAGGTGCGAGGTGACCACGGTACTGTCGAGCCCGAGCAGCGGACTGCCGACCGGCGGCTCGCTCGCGAAAGCATCGATGCCGGCCCCGAACAGGCGCCCTTCCTGCAAAGCCGACGCCAATGCGGCTTCATCGACCAGGCCGCCGCGCGCGCAATTGATCAACACGGCGCCGGATTTCATGGCGCGAATGCGATCGGCATTGATGATGTCCGCCGTTTGCGGCACCAGTGGCAGGTGCAGCGAAACAATATCGGCGGTGCGAACGAGGTCGTCGAGACCGGCGTATGTCACGCCGAGGCTTTGTTCGACGTCGCGTGACGCGCGCACGCGATCGTAATAAACGATATTAACGTCGAAGCCGCGCAGTCGCTTGGCCACTTCCTTGCCGACGGCTCCGAACCCGACCAGACCGATTGTCTTGTGCTGGAGTTGCCGGTGCTCGCCGCGCGCCGACTCCTTGTCCCAGGCGCCAGCGCGGGTGCGGCGGTCGATCTGCGGAAGCTGGCGATAGACGGCGAGCATCAAGAGGACAGTATGTTCGCCGACCGGAATGCTGTTGCCGGCATGCAGCCGCGCCACGCCGATTCCGCGCTGACGGCAGACCTCGAGATCGATCCGGTCGACGCCGGCGCCGAGTTTCTGGATGAAGCGAAGCCGCTGCGCGTGCGCCAGCAGTTCTTTCGGCATTGGGCCCGCCATAACGAAAGCAATGTCCGCGTCGCGCAGCACCGCGGCACGCGCAGCCAAGGTGCCTTCTTCGATGAACAACGTCGTCCAATTCGCAGGGACGGCCGCCGCGATCGCCGTCTTGATGTGCGGATGAAACTTGTCGAGGATGGCAACCGTAACTTCGGGCATAGCTGATCCGATCCAAATACCAGTAACGATAGTAATGCACGCTGTGAATTGCTGCTATCTTGCCGGCCGAACGAACCGGGAGAATTTGCAATGACCACAACCGTCGAAGTGCTGGCCGCGGCTTTCAAGGACGCCGGCACACCCTTTATTGTGGGGCATCCTGGCGGCGAGTCGGTTGAATTGATGGAAGCGGCGCGTCAACGCCAGATGCGTTTTCTCCTGATGAAACAGGAAGTCGCCGGCGCCATGCTGGCTTCTAGCCGAAGCCGTGGCCCTACACACTGCCGGTGCTGGCGTTGTCCTCGGTGCCGAGCGTCGACGCGCTGGTGCCGGCTGATCCGGAGATCATCGGCGACCTGAAGGCGTTGCTGGCGGGCTTGGCGCTTTGGGCGCCCGAAGGCACCAACTGGGGTGAGAAGGCCGCCAAGTCGTTCCGGCTCGAGGTTCGCGACGCCCTCAACACGCCCAGCACGGGCTTATCGCCGCAACGGACGATGGAAGTCGCGCGCGCGGTGTTGCCGCGCAACACGATCGCCACCTGCGATGCCGGCGCCAGCCGGTTGCTGATCGTGCAGAAATGGGAATCCTACGGTCCGCGCGAATTCCTCACCTCGAACGGGCTCGCCTCCATGGGCTATGCCGTGCCCGGCGCGCTGGCGGCGCGCATGGCTTTTCCGGACCGGCCGGTGGTCGCCTTCACCGGCGACGGCGGATTCCTGATGACGGTCGCGGAATTGCAGACCGCCCAGCGCGAGAACCTGCCGATCATCGTGCTGGTGTTCGACGACCGCGAAATCGGCCTCATCCGCGTCAAGCAGGAGATCAAGGGCATTCCGCTGCACGGCGTGGCGCTCGGCGGCGTCGATTGGGAAAAACTGGCGCAATCCTTTGGCGCGGACGGCGTGGTGGTAGAAACCGAGCAGGCCTTGAGCGCCGCTCTCAGCGCCGCGGTGCAATCCAAGCGCACCACCGTCATCGGCGTGCGGATCGATGCCTCCGGTTACGTCGCGCAATTCAACGCATTGCGCGAGCTCTAGGCTGGGTCACGCTTTAAGCCCATCGTGGATGCCGGCGGTCCATTTCGACGCCGCCGCCGACAGGAAGCCGATATCCGACTGGGTGGTCAGAAACAGGCAGCCCTTGCGGACCAGATCGACCTGACGTTGCACATCGCGGTTGCCGCCGCAGCCGGCGTATTTGGCATGCTTGCGACAGGCCGCGATGAGACGCTCTTGCGCCGCCACTAGCGCCGGATCGTCGAACTTGCCCGGCTTGCCCATATTGGCGAGCAGGTCGTTGCTGCCGAGATGGACGACGTCGACGCCTTCGATCGCCGCGATGGCCTCGACATTCTGCAGGCCTTCCACGGTCTCGATCATGCATACCAAAAGACAGCTGTCGTTAAGTTGCGGCACGCTTTCCGTCAGCGGAAACGAACGATAATCGAATTGCGGATAACCGGCGGTGACCGAGCGCTTGCCGAGCGGCGCGAACTTGCAGATGTCGACCGCCTTGCGCGCCTGCGCGGCTGTGTTCACGTCCGGATAGACGATGCCCATGACGCCGTTGTCGAGCAGCAGCGACACGTCGGGATCGTCGATGCCGCGCACGCGCACCAGAGGGGCGATGCCGATAGCGAGCGCGGCGCCCGCGATGTGGCCGATGGTCTCGATATTGAACAGCGAATGCTGACAATCGATGAAAATGAAATCGTGCCCGGTCGTCTTGGCGATGCGGGCGATGTCGCCCGAGCGCGCCAGCCGCACCGGCATTCCGAGCGCGACCTCGCCGGCCTGCATGCGCGCCTTCACCGGGTTCACGAGTCTGTCCGCCTGCGGCGCCATAGCGTACTCCCTCAGGCGACGCGGCCGAGCGGCTCGCGGCCGGCCAGCGCCTCGAACAGTTGCTGGGCGACCAGCAGCGAGCTGCGCGCCTGGGTTTCATAGGTGCCGCCGCCGGCGTGCGGCGTGGCAACGACAGTCGGCAGCCGCATCAGGGGGTGGGCGGCCGTCGGCGGTTCGCGCTCGAACACGTCGAGACCGGCGCCGAATAGACGGCCCGCAACGATAGCGTCGTACAGGGCGAGCTCGTCCACGATGCCGCCGCGCGATGTGTTCATCACGACCGCGCTTGGCTTCATGAGCGCGAGCGCCGCCGCGCCGATCATGCCCCGGCTCTCGTCGGTGAGCGGAAGATGCAGCGTCAGGATATCGGCTAGCGGCAGCAGTTCGGCCAACGAGTTCGCGCGCCGGTGCGGAATGTCCGGCCAAATATCGGCCGGCACGTAAGGATCGTAGGCCACGATCCGCGCATCGAAGGCGGCATGCCATTTGCGCGCCACCAGCGTGCCGATATTGCCCATGCCGACGATGCCGACAGTCTTCTGCCACGATTCCATTCCGAGGAAATCCGAACGCTCCACCACGCCGCCGGAGCGGATATCGCGATCGAATTGCGCCACCCGCCGCGTCACGCTGAGCGCGAGCGCCAGCGCCAATTCGGCGACAGCTTCCTTGTTGACGCCGGGCGTCCGGCACACGGTGACGCCGCGCGCGCGCCGCCACAAGGTCGATGGTTTCGATGCCGACGCCCTGCTTGGAGATGACGCGCAGCTTCTTGGCGCGCCCCAGATCGCCGGCCCGGATCGGCGTCATGCGGACCATAACGCCGTCGGCATCCTCATGCCAGTTCTTCACCCGCAGGTCGTCCCAGAGAACGAGTTCGGCGCGCTCGGCGGCGAATTCGATACCGGTCGGGTAAAACGAGTCGAGCACATAGACTTTCATTCGCCGGCCTCCCGACCGCGTTTCGCCGATCCGGATTGCGGTATGGGCTCAGCTACCCTTGAGCTCGTGCGATTCCGGCATGTAGAGGTCTTTCCAGGATGCGGGGACCCGCTTCATGGTGCCTACTTTGTGCATGAAGTTGGCAAACGTCATTGTCTGCTGCGGCGCCGTCGTCCAGATGTTGTCGGGATCGGCAATGAACCTGGTCATCTCCGCCGGGCCGCCGCGCTTTTCATTGGTGGTCTTGATGTAGATCTGCGCCGCGTCGCCCGGATTCTTGTTGATGAATTCCTCCGCTTCGGTGAGCGCGGCATAGACCGCGCCGGTCACCTTCGGATTCGCATCGCGGAATTTCTTCGACATGATCATGACGCCGTTGGTCGCAGGGCCGCCCAGCGTGTCGTAGGACTTGAGCACGTTATGGACACCGGGCGTCGCCAGTTCGTAGTAGTAGTAGGGCACGACGGAATAGTGGCTGTTGATTTCGGTCGCCTTCGACATCACCGACGTTGCGGCGTCCGGATGCGGGCGCGTGATGGTGAGCGGATCGAGCTTGGCATATTGATCCTGGCCCCACTCCTTGGCGGCCGCCATTTGCAGACAGATCGCCTGGCTCGACACTTTGACCGCCGGCAACGCGATCTTGTCGTGCTCGTTGAAGTCCTTGATCGTCTTCACCGCCTCCCGATTGGTCACCAGCATGAACGGCATCGACTGCACGGCAGACAGCGCCCGCACCTCATTCGGCGTACCGGCGGTCTTGTCCCAAAGCGTGTTCAAGCCCGGCACGCCGGTAACGCCGAAATTCATTTGTCCGCTCAACAACGCATCAATCAGCGATTGGGTGCCGCCCAACGTTCTGTATCCAGGCTTGAGCCAAGCGACGCCAAGCTTCTGGGCGTGCTTTTCGACCAGCTTGAACTCGTCCATCACCATCAACGGCAAATAGGGAAGACCGTGCTGGCTCACCAGCACGATGCTCGACGCTTCATCGGCGAAAGCCGAACGCCGCAGCGCGGGCGTCGCCAGAACCGCCGGCGTGGCGGCCAGGGCTTTGCAGAAATCGCGTCGGTGAATCATGAATTCCTCCCGTTGATCCGGGCCGGGATTGTCATGCAGTCAGGACTGCATGCCCCAGCGTTGCACCGTTCTGGTTTCGATGAATCGGAATATGACGTTCTCTACCGCAAGCCCGATCAGGATGATGGTTAGCAGACCGGCGAATACTTCCGGAATGTTGAGCTGATTCTTGCTCTCGAAGATGTACCAGCCGAGCCCGCCCTGGCCGGACGACACGCCGAACACCAATTCGGCCGCGATCAGCGTTCGCCAGGCGAAGGCCCAGCCAATCTTGAGGCCGGCGAGAATGCTCGGAAACGCGGCAGGGATGAGGATCTTGGCGACGAAGCGCAAGCCGCTGAGATTGTAGTTGCGGCCCACCATGCGCACGGTCATGGACACGCTGCGGAAGCCGGCGAGCGTGTTGAGCGCGACCGCCCACATCACCGAATGTACGAGCACGAAGATCAGGCTGCCGGCGCCGAGGCCGAACCAGATCAGCGCCAGCGGCAGCAATGCGATCGCTGGCAGCGGATTGAACATCGCAGTCATGGTGTCGAGGAAGTCGGTGCCGATCCGCGTGCTGATGGCGAAAACCGTGAGCAGGCCGGCGAGCAGCGTGCCGATGGCAAAGCCGACCAGCAGCACCTCGATCGAACTGAGCGCGCGGGCGGGAATTGTTCCGTTGGCGACATCGGCCACCAAGGCCCTTACCGTGTCGCTGAATGTCGGCACCAGCAGCGGATTGTCGAGCCAGCGGCCGTACAATTCCCACGCCACCGCCAGCACCACGAGAATGACGATCTTGCGCAGCCAAGCCTGGTTATAGATCTTCTCGGCGAAGGTCAGCGGCTTTTGGATAATGCCAAACTGCTCGGGACCCAGCGTCTCGCTGTAGATATTCGCCCGTTGAACCGCCTCAAGCATTCGGCGCCTCCTCAATCTGATCGGCGAACAGCATGTCGTGAATTTCGCGGCCGAGCGCCGCGGCTTCGTTTGAATTCTCCTGGCCACGCGGCACGCTGTTGATTTCGGCTTTCACCTGACCCGGATGCGGCGACAACAACAGGATGCGGCTGCCGATCTTGATCGCTTCCGGTATCGAATGGGTGACGAACAGCACCGTGAAGCGCGTTTCGTCCCACAGCGCCAGCAGCTCGTCCTGCATGCGCACGCGCGTCAGCGCATCGAGCGCGGCGAATGGCTCGTCCATCAGCAGAATATCCGGCTCCATCGCCATGCCGCGCGCGATCGCCACGCGCTGCTTCATGCCGCCGGAGAGCGTGTGCGGGTAGCTGTGCGCGAATTTGGTGAGATTGACCTTCTCGATATAGTGCATGGCGCGCTCGTAGGCGGCCTTGGTGTCGAGCGTTCCGGTGGTCTTGAGCGGAAAGACGACGTTCTCGAAAACCGTCTTCCACGGCAGCAGCTGATCGAATTCCTGGAACACCATGATGCGGTCGGGGCCCGGCTTCTTGATCAACTCGCCCTTCAAGCGAATCTCGCCTTCGGTCGGTTGCAGATAGCCGCCGACCGCTTTCAGCAAAGTCGACTTGCCGCAACCCGACGGCCCGAGCACGACGAAGCGGTCGCCTTGCAACACGTTGAAACCGACACGATAGGTGGCGGTGACCAGGTGGCGCTGGGTCTTGTACTGGATGGTCACGCCGCGGACGTCGAGCAATGGCCGGGCAGCGGCGTCCGCGCCGGCGCGATTCGCCGACGCCAGCCTGGCGTTGCCTGCTCCCGATAAGGCAGATTTCGATGCGAGTGTCGCGCCGCTCGTCATCAGCCGCATCCTCCCAGCATCATTATCGTTATTTTTTACGTGAGACTTCGGCATCTCCCGTATCGCTGTCCAATAATAATTTGGACGGTTTCCATAAGCTTGTCTATTGGGCCTGCTCCATGGCGACCTCGCGGGTCAAATGGCCGACAAATTCGTTCATGATCTTGGAATGGGGCGCCGACTTGTTCCGGATCAGCAGGGTTTTGACCTCGATGCGCGGCTTGAGCGGGCGCGCCACCAGTCCAGGCAATCCCATCGACGCAACCAGAAACGGCTCGACCAGCGCGACCCCGGCGCCATGGCGCGCCAGCATGATCCCGGTCAGCGACAAGCCGACCTGCGCGGTGATGTTGGGAACGATGCCGGCCGCGCTCAAGGCGCGGTCGACATAGCGGCGGAACAGCGCCTGCGGCAGATAGGTGATGATCGAGTGGCGTTCGAGGTCGCGCACCGCCACTTCCTTGCGGCGGGCGAGCGGATGGTCGGAGCGCATGACGCAGGCAATGCCGGCGCGCATCAGGACTTTGGTCTCGACCTCCGAGCTGACCACCGGCTCGTAGGCGATGCCGAGTTCGACCTCGCGATTGACGACGCTGGCAAGGACTTGCGGCGACGTCAGCGATTGCAGCGCCACGCGCACCTTCGGGCGGTCGGCGATGAAGGTCGCGACCGCCTTGGTCAGGTAACCGTTGGCGATCGGAAACGCGGCGGCGATCGACACGGTGCCGAGCTGCCCGCCGGCAAAATCCTGGGTCAGAGCGTTGACCCCATCGACCCGGCCGAAGATCGCGGCGATTTCGGGAAATATCGCGTTGGCTTCCGGGGTCGGCTGCAGCCGTCCGGAAACTCGCGTAAACAGCTTCATGTTGAGCTGGCTCTCGCAATGCTTGAGCACTGCGCTGACCGCCGGCTGCGTGACATTGAGCGCGCGAGCGGCTCCGGTCACGGAGCCGGTCCGCATAATGGCGTTAAACACTTCCATGTGCCGCAGGTTCATCACACAACGCCGAAACTGGGTTACGCGCCCTCAGGACATAAGCAGAGGTTATGGACCATGCCAAGCTGCTGATTGGACGCCCTGGCCTCGACCCGGACATGCTCTTCCGAAAATAACAAGACTGCACGTGAGGAAATGTCTGATGAAATCGCGCGAAACGATACGCGTCGGCGCCGGCGCGGGCACCTCGGACGACCGCATGCTGCCGGCGCTGGAACTGGCCGAGCGCGGCGACATCGACTACCTGGTNNTTCGAGTGCCTGGCCGAGCGCACCGTCTCGCGCGAAAATCTGGCGCGCAGCAAAGACCCTGAACTCGGCTACTCACCCTCGCTGCACGCCCGTCTGCGCATGGTGCTGCCGACATGCATCGCCAAGGGCATCCGCATCGTCAGCAACATGGGTGCCGCCAATCCGCTCGGCGGCGCGCGCGCCGCGCGCAAGGAAGCCGCCGACCTGGGGCTCGGCGATGTTGCGGTCGCCGTCGTGCTCGGCGACGACGTGTCGAGCATCGTCAAGCATCGCGGCGAGCTCACCCTGATCGAGAACGGCGAGCCGCTGGAATCCATCCTGCCCAAGATGATTTCCGCCAACGCCTATCTCGGCGCCGACGTGGTATGCGAAACGCTCAACACCGGCGCGCCGATCGTATTGTCCGGCCGGGTGGCCGACCCGTCGCTCTTTCTGGCGCCGATGATGCATGAATTCGGCTGGACCTACGAGGATCTGCCGAAGATCGCGCAAGGCACCGCGGCCGGGCATCTGCTCGAATGCACCGCCTCGGTCACCGGCGGCTGCTTCGGCTGGCCCGGCAAGAAAGAGGTGCCCGACCTCGCGCGCAACGGATTTCCCTTCGCCGACGTCAAAGCCGACGGGTCGGTGGTGATCGGCAAGACGCCGGACACCGGCGGCCGGCTTGACGTCATGACCTGCACCGAGCAACTGATCTACGAGATCCACGATCCGACCGCCTACATCACGCCGGACTGCGTGCTCGACATCAGCGGCATTGCGTTGAGCCAGGACACTGCCGATCGCGTGCGCGTCGCGGGCGCCAAAGCGCGGCCGGCGACCGAAACCTACAAGGTCAATTCGGCTATGCCGACGGCTTTATCGGCGAGGGCGAAGTATCTTACGGCGGCATCGACGCGGTCGCGCGCGCCAAATGGGCGGCGCAAATCGTCAAGGAACGGCTGAAGCTGCAGGGCTTCGTCTACGACGATTTCCGCGTCGACCTGATCGGCATGTCCAGCCTGCACGACCAAGTGGACATAAGGCCGGAGCCCTACGAGGTAAGGCTGCGGATGGCGGGGCGCACGCGCAACCGCAAAGCCGCCCATGCCATCGGCTTCGAGGTGCGCGCCATGCACATGCATGGGCCTGGCGGCGCCGGCGGCGCCTGCGAGCCGCGCGTGCGCGACGTGCTGGCGGTGAAGTCGGTGCTGTTGCCCAAGAACTTGGTCAACGCCCAAGTGGTCGTGGAGGGATCGCTATGAATGTCCGCGTCTACGACCTCGCCCATGCGCGCGCCGGCGACAAAGGCAATACGTCGAACATCTCGGTCATCTGCTACGATGCCAGGCATTGGAACTTTCTCGAGCGCGAACTCACGCCGGAACGGGTGGCGGACGCCTTCAAGCACATCGCCAAGGGGCCGATTAAGCGGCACCCCTTGCGCAATCTCAAGGCGTTCAATTTCGTGATCGAGAATGCGCTCGGCGGCGGCGTCACGGTGTCGCTGGCGCAGGACATTCACGGCAAAAGTCTGAGCAATGTGATGCTCGCGATCGAGCTTCCCGATCCGGAAGCGGCACGCAAATAAGACCAGGGGATGAATGCGTGAAGGCGAATGAAGTGGTGCGTAACGTGGTCAAGGAAAAGCTGGCACGCAACGAGGTCGTCGCCTCGATGACGATCCGCCTGGTGCGGAGCGTCGAAATCGCACGGCTGGCCAAGACCGCCGGTTTCGACATGATCTATATCGATATGGAGCATTCGACCATCACGCTCGACGCCACCGGGCAGATTTGCCTGGCGGCATTGAGCGCTGGCATCGCGCCCATGGTGCGCGTACCGGCCAATACGCCGGAATATATCCAGCGCGTGCTGGACGGCGGCGCGCTCGGCATCATTGCCCCGGGTATCGGATCGGCGGAAGAGGCGCGGACGGTCGTCAAAGCCGCGAAGTTTCCGCCGCTCGGCGAACGCGGCGCCGGCGGCGCCCTGCCCCACCTGGAGTATCGCTCGTTTCCGACCGCCGAAGCCAACGCCGCGGTCAACGACGCCACCATGGTCATCGTGCAATTCGAATCGGCCGACGCCATCGAGAAAGCCGACGAGATTGCCGCGGTCGAAGGCGTCGATATGGTGCTGATCGGCGTCAACGACATGCTGGCCAGCATGGGACTTGCTGGCCAACTCGATCATCCCAAGGTGCGCGACGCCTATGCCCGCACCATCGCCGCCTGCCGCAAGCACGGCAAGTACGTCGGCGTCGGCGGACTTTCGACCCGCCCGAAGCTGGCGGCGGAATTCATCGCCATGGGCGCGCGCGTGGTGTCGACCGGAACCGACATTCAGTTTCTGCTCGCCGCCATGACCGAGAAGGCCAAGCAGGTGCGCGAGATCCCCCAATGATGGCCGCCGCCAGTCCTATTCTCGGCGTAACGCATATGGCGCCTGCCTTCGAAGTGCCGCGCAACGCCTGCGACTCCCACACGCATATTTTCGGGCCGGCCGAAAAATATCCCTATTCGAGCAAGCGCCTCTACACCCCCGGCGACGCGTCAATTGGCGATCTCTCGGCGCTGCACCGCGCATTGCATATCGACCGGATCGTGATCGTGCATCCGAGCCCCTACGGCACGGACAATTCGTGCACGGTCGACGCCGTGCGCAAACTTGGCGATCGCGCGCGCGGCGTGGCCGTCATCGACGACACGGTGAGCGAGCGCGCGCTCACCGACATGCACGCGGCCGGCATTCGCGGCGTGCGGGTCAACCTGGAGTCCTACGGCGAGAACGATCCCGCGGTCGCCGGCCGGCAATTGCAGCAGGCCGCCGTGCGCGTCGCGCCGCTCGGCTGGTACGTGCAGACTTTCACCAATCTCGCGATCCTCACGGCGCTGCACGACACTATCCTGGCGCTGCCGACACCGCTGGTGGTCGATCACTTCGGCGGCCCGAAGGCGGCACTCGGCACTGCGCAGCCGGGCTTTGCGCCGTTGCTGGCGCTGCTGCGCAGCGGCAAGGTCTACGTGAAGATTTCCGCGCCCTACCGCATCTCGCAGGAGCCGCAGTATCCCGATGCCGCGCCGATCGCGCGCGCGATGATCGATGCCAATCCGGACCGCGTCGTGTGGGGCACCGATTGGCCGCATCCCAGCGCCGCCCGGCGCGATCCGGCCGCGATCGAGCCGTTCCGGCCGGAAGACGACGGCGCCGCGCTCAACCGGCTGGCCGCCTGGACCAAAAACCGGACGGAGCTGCAGAAGATTCTCGTCGACAACCCGGCACGGCTCTATCAATTCTAACGAATACAAAAAACGAGGGAGGATGCCATGTGGAGAAAACTCGCAGCCGCCGCGCTGATTGCAGCAGCCATCGGCGGCGGCGCCCAGGCCGAAGTCAACGAAGTGCGGATGTCGAAGCAGTTCGGGCTGCCCTATCTGCCGATGATCGTCATCGAGGCGCAGAATCTGATCGAGAAAAATGCCGCGGCGGCAGGCCTCGGCGAGGTCAAGACCACGTGGACGCAGCGCGCCGGTCCGGCGGCCGAGCTTGACGCATTGCTCGCAGGGCAAGCCGATTTCATCGGGCCGGGCGTGCCGACGCTCGCCACCATCTGGGACAAGACCGCCGGCACGCCGCAGGAAGCGCGCGCCCTCATCGCCATGCAGTCGATGCCTTACGTGCTGGTGACGCGCAATCCGAACGTGAAGACGATCGCCGACTTCACCGAAAAGGACAAGATCGCGCTGCCGGCGGTCAAGCTTACCGGTCACGCCATCGCGCTGGAAATAGAAGCCGCCAAAATCTGGGGTTTCGATCACTACGACAAGCTCGACTCGATCACCATCACCCGTTCGCACGCCGACGCCGCGGTCGCGGTGATGTCTGGAAAATCCGAGATCAATTCGCATTTCGCCAGCTCGCCGTTCTACTACTACGAGCTGGCAACGCCGGGCATCCATCAAGTCCTGAAATCCTACGATGCGCTCGGCGCGAGGCATACCAACGGCGTTCTGGTAACCAGCAAGAAGTTCCATGACGCCAATCCGAAGATGTGCGGCGTTGTGATCAAGGCCTTCGAAGAGGCCAATGCCTTCATCAAGGCGCATCCGCGCGACGCCGCGCAAATCTACCTGACGGCGACCAAGGACAAGAATTCGCTCGACGCGCTGGAGAAGATGGTGGCCGATCCCGACGTCGATTACACCACTACGCCGGTCAGCGTGATGAAGATTGTCGACTTCATGTACAAGGTCGGCCGCATCAAGAAGAAGCCGGCGTCCTGGAAGGACATGTTCTTCCCGGAAGCCTACGGCTTGAACGGCAGCTGAGTTGATCGCCAATGACAACAGCAACTGACACGAAGCCGGCCGATACGGCGCAAGGCTCGGTCTACGCCAGAGTGGAGGCGGCCGAGGCCTTCGGCCGCCGCCTGCTGGTCGCGCACGGCCTATCCGAACAAGACGCGGCCACCATGGCCGGCTGCCTGGTGCGCGCCGACCTGCGCGGCGTCGATACCCACGGGCTGCAATTCCTGCCGCAATATCTCGACCGGGTGCGGCGCGGACTGGTCAATCCCAAGCCGGATTTGGCGGTCGAGCGCATCACGCCGATGGTGGGATCGCTCGACGGCCAGAACGGCTATGGCTTCGTGGTCGCTACCAAGGCCATGGCCGCGGCCATCGACATAGCGCGCGAATTCGGCGTGGGGGTCGTGTCCGCGCGTAACAGCACGCATTTCGGCATGGCGGCCTGCTACACTTTGCAGGCGCTGGAGGCCGGCTTTATTTCATTCGTCTTCACCAATGCATCGCGCGCCATGCCGCCTTGGGGCGGGCGCGAGGCTTTCCTGGGCACCAGTCCGTTCGCCGCCGCAGCGCCGTCCGGCAGCGAATTGCCGTTCGATCTCGATATGTCGCCGGCGGTCGCGGCGCGCGGCAAAATAAGACGCGCGGCGCGGCGCGGCGAGAAAATCCCGATCGGCTATGCGTTCGACGCGCAGGGCCGCCCCACCACCGATCCGAACGCGGCGCTCGACGGCGGCGTCGTGCTGCCGATCGGCGGCCCGAAAGGCTCGGGGATATCGATGCTGATGGACATCATGGGCGGCGTGATCTCGGGCGCGGCTTGCGCCGGCGATGTCGGCAACCAGTTCCTCGATTACGACCGCCCGCAAAATGTCGGTCACTTCTTCCTGGCCATGAAGCCGGATCTGTTCATCCCGAAAGACGAATATCTCAAGCGCATGGACACGCTGGTGCAGCGCGTGCACGCAATCCCGCCGGCCGAAGGCGTCGAAGAAATCCTGATGCCGGGCGAACGCGAACGCCGGTTCGAGGCGACGCGGCGGCGCACCGGCCTGCCCTATCACCCCAAGGAAGTCGCGGCCTTGCAGAAGGAAGCCGCCAAGGCCGGACTGCCGTCTCTGCCGGTCTCCCCTACGCCCTTCGAGTCGAACACCCCATGAAGATCAACGACTACGATATCGACATTGTCGTGCAGGGCTTTCCCGGCAAATCGGTCTGCCACGGCGGGCTCGGCTGGAGTTCGGTGGTGCTGCTGCGGGCCCATGGCCGCATTCTGGTGGTGGACACCGGCGGCTTCAGCATGCGCACGATGTTGCTAAAGCGTTTCGCCGAACGCAAGGTGAAGCCGGCGGAGGTCACCGACCTGTTGCTGACGCATTCGCATCACGATCATTCGGTGAATTACCCGATGTTCCCAAATGCCCGCATCGTGATCGGCGCGCATGAACTGGACTGGTCGCTGACCGTGCCGTGGGGCGAGACGCCGGTCCCTGAGTTCTACATGCGCGAGTTGAAGACCTATCCGAAGCTGCACACCGCCAAGGAAGGCGAGGAAGTGTTCCCCGGCATCACCGCGCATCTCGCGCCCGGCCACACGCCAGGCTGCCTGGTCTATGTGCTGCACGCCGCCGAGCGCGACGTGATCTTCGCCGGCGATGCCGCCAAGAACCGCGCCGAGCTGGTCTCCGGCACCACCGACATGACGTACGACGCCGCCGTCAGCAAGGCGTCGATCGACGCGATCTGGACGCTGTGGCGCAAGCGGCCCGGCAATATCCTCGTGCCGGGCCATGACGTGCCGATGGTGCTGGAAAACGGCAAGACGAAATACATCGACAAGCGTGAAGCCGCGATCAGCGCCTGGTTCGGCGACGACATGGAAACCACCACGCTGTTCAAACTGACCTTGTAGATTTGGGGCCCGGAGGATTCATGCCGCGGAATATCAAAGCGCTGATCGTGGTGCCCGAGAACAACACCACCATGGGGCCGGAAATTTCCGCGCTCTGCCCCGCGCTCGCACCGATCCCGGTGGCGCGGGTGAAGCGCCCGGCCCGCACGCTACTGCTGGAGGATTTACCCGCCTATGGCGATGCGACGCTCGCCGCCATCGAGCCGTTCGCGGCAGAAAAATTTGATCTCGTGATCTATGGATGCACCGCCGCGGGTTTCCTTGGCGGTCCGGCCGGCAATGCCAGAATGGTCGAGAAACTGCGCGAGCGAACCGGCGCAACCGTCGTGAGCACGGCCGGCGCGATGATCGATGCATTGCGCCATGACGGCGTCACCGCCGCCGCGGTGGTGACGCCCTATCTGCAGCCGGTGAACGACGGCCTGCGCGACTACCTGCAATCCTCGGGTATTGCCGTCGAAACCCTGAACAGCTTTTTCTGCAAAACGACCGCCGAGCTTGGCCAGATTACCGAAGACCAGGTGCTCGAGCTGGCGCTGCGCACCGTGACGCCGCAAAGCACGAGCCTGTTTGTCGCCTGCTCACAATTGCCGACGCTGAATGCGATGGCGAAACTGCGCGCCCAGCTCGATATTCCGGTCTGGTCCTCGATCCAGGCAACGGCATGGGCCAGCGCCGGCGCGCTGACCGCCCAGGGTTTGCCGGTGCAATTCAATTAAGCAGCATGATGGGAAGTCCATGGACGATATGACCAACCACGATCCCGACGCCGGCTTTGAACCGGCATTTGCGGCTCCCTCGAACGCCTGTGACGCGCATTTTCACGTGTTCGGAGCCGCCGAGCATTACGCCTACGGCACCGATATCCGCTACAAGCCGCCCTACGAGCCGCTGGAGGCCTATCTCAGGCTCGCGCGCCGCCTCGGCTTTGTGCGCTACGTATTCGTGCAGCCGAGCGCCTACGGCTTCGACAATTCCTGCATGCTCGACGCCATGCGCGAACTCGATCCGGCCATCCGGCGCGGCATCATCGATCTCGACGAAGCCAACACTACCGACAAGGAATTGGCCGATCTGAATGCGCTTGGCGTGCGCGGCATTCGCGTGAATATTTCACCGATCCGCAAGCCGGAGGCCGGACTTGCCGCCTCGATGCTGCCGCGCATCGGCCGCCTGACCAAGATCTGCAAAGAACTCGGCTGGCATCTCGACTTTCTGACGCCGGGCTGGCTGGTCAGCGAGTTGATGCCGACGCTGAGCGAGTTGCCGATCGAGTTCACGGTGGCGCACATGGGACTGTTCCCTGCCAAAAACGGTCCGGGGCAAGCGGGCTTTCAGGAATTTCTCAAGCTGGCCGGCGACGGCTCGAAGCGCTGCTGGGTCAAGCTGACCGGCATCTATCGCTTCTCGACCGCACCGGACTTCGCCGACGTCAAGCCGATCGCGCAGGCGCTGATGGACAAAGTGCCGGACCAATTGATTTGGGGCAGCGACTTTCCGCATCTGTCGTTCCACGACCGCGTCGGCACGATCCAGCTCTATAACCTGCTCGGCGAATGGGCGCCCGACGCAGCGATGCGCAAGCGCATTCTCGCCAACAATCCCGCCCGGCTGTTCGGATTCAAGTAACGAGTAAGTGGAGCCATAACGTGGACGGCCGACAACGATCCACGATCTGCAACGCGCTGCACAAAAAACTTAACATGGGAGGATGACATGAATAGACGTGAATTTGTGACCGGCCTCGTTGCGCTTCCCGCTTTGGTTCGGCCGGCCGCCGCCGAAGTATCGAGCATAAGACTTGGCAAGCAATACGGGCTGCCGTTCATGCCGCAAATGGTCATGGAGGATCATAAGCTGATCGAGCAGCACGCGGCGAAGTTCGGCATCAACGGGCTCACCGTCGCCTGGCAGACCATGGGCGGACCCGGCGCGCTCAATGACGCGCTGCTGAGCGGACAGATTCAGTTCGTCAACGTCGCCTCGCCGTCGCTCGCCACGTTATGGGACAAGACGTTCGGTTCGCCGAACGAAGTGCGTGCGATCTGCACCGTGCAGTCGATGCCCTACATATTGACGACGCGAAATCCGAAGGTGAAGACGATTGCGGACTTCACCGACGCCGACCGCATCGCCGTGCCGACCGTCAAGATTTCGGGTCAGGCGATGGCGCTGCAAATGGCGGCTGCCAAGCTATGGGGCTTCGACAAGTACGACAAACTCGACGCCTATACCGTGACCATGGGTCACCCCGACGCCATGCAGTCGATGCTCACGGGCCAAACGGTCAACAGCCATTTCGCCGTGGCGCCGTTCAATTATTACGAGCTCAAGGTTCCCGGCATTCATACCGTGCTCAACAGCTACAACACGGATGGCAAACACACCAACGGCATCCAGGTCACCACCAAGACCTTCCACGACGCCAATCCGAAGATCTGCATGGCGGTGCGCGCGTCGCATGATGAAGCCAACGCGTTCATCAAGCGCGAGCCGAAGGCGGCGGCGCAGATCTACCTGAAACTCACCAACGACAAGAAGAATTCGGCCATCGATCTGGTAGCGATGATCAACGATCCCGACATCGACTACACCACCGCGCCGGCCAATCTGATGAAGCACGTCGAGTTCATGCACAAAGTCGGCCGCCTCAAGCACATGCCGTCGTCGTGGAAGGACTTGTTCTTCGCCGAGGCGTACGACCTCAAGGGCAGCTAAGCCGTCATTGAAAACGCCGCGCCGTCACCGGCGCGGCGTCGATGATGAAACGTCAAGGGCGCACGGACCCTACTTGGCCGTGATGCGCCCTTCCTTGACGACGCGGCCCCATTTGGCCGTTTCCGTTACGATATACTTGCCGAATTCGTCCGGCGACATTTTCACAACCGAAGCGCCTTCCTTCGCGAACTGTTGCTGCAGTTCGGGAGCGTCGAGCGCGGCCGAAACGGCCTTGTTCAGTTTCTCGACGATCGCCGGCGGCGTTCCGGCAGGCGCCAGCATTCCCCACCAATTATTGGCCTCGTAACCGGGCACGGTTTCTCCGATGGTCGGCACATCGGGCAGCACCGGATTGCGTTTCGCGCCGCCGGTCGCGAGCGCCCGCAACTGGCCGGACTTGACGTGCGGCGTCGTTTGAATCAGTGAGCTGAAGATGATCTTGGTGTGGCCGCCCATGACGTCGATCATGGCCGGGCCGCCGCCCCGGAACGGCACGTGCACGATGTCCACGCCGGCCAGGAGTTTGAACAGCTCGCCGCCGAGATGCTGGAAACTGCCGACGCCGGCCGACGCGTAGTTCAATTCGCCAGGCTTCGCCTTGGCGAGCGCGATCAATTCCTTCACCGAATGAACCGGCAAGTCCGGATTGACCGCAAGCACATTGGTCCCGCTGCCGAAACTGGCGACCGGGACAAACGCTTTGTCGTGATCGTAAGGCAGTTTGTAGAGCCATGGATTGACCGCGTGCGCCAGCGAGATGACCAGCAGCGTATATCCGTCGGGAGCGGCCTTGGCGGCGGTATCGGTTCCGATCGTGCCGCCGGCGCCGCCGCGATTGTCGACAAATACCTGCTGGCCGAGCGCGTCGCTCAAATGACGGGCGACCAGACGGCCGACCACGTCGTTGCTGCCGCCAGGCGGGAACGGAATGATCAGCCTAATCGGCTTGTTCGGGTAATCGTCGGCAGCCGCGCCGGCGGTCAACGCCAGCAGCACGGCGGCGGCTTGCAGGACCCGCGATAATAGACCGCTCATTCGTTTCCCCCTTGTCATTGGCAGAGATTTTTTGCGCCCCGGCTCATCATGCCCTTGGATGGCAGCCTTGAAAATAGGCTTTCGTGGCGGACGCCGCGTTGGGAACGACCGATAGACGCGCGTCAGTGCGTTGGAATGACGGGCAGCAGCAAGTAAGGCTCTTTTCCTTCGGCAAAATGCAGCCGGTTCACGCCGCCGAAAATGGCGGGAGGCCGATCCTGCGGATCGTTGTGCAATAGGTTGCCGACGCCACGCATCGGGTACGGGGCATTGGCGAAGCCTTTATCTCCCAAGCCGTGATCGAAGTCCTTGCCGCGCACGTTGAACACAAAGCGATAGCCGGGCGGCACCACGATCGAGGTCGGCAAGATCTCGATATCGAGCTCTACCGGCTCCCCCGGCTTCAGCGGCCAGCTTTCATCGTGCGGATGGTAAGGACGGTAAGGAAGGCTGCGCTCCGGATCGAGCTTGCGTTGCGAGGCGCGCAGCCAGCCGAGGCCGATCGGCACACACGGATCGTTCGAGCCGACAAACAGAACTTCCTTGCCGTCCGGATCGAACAGGCGAAGCGCGAGGAAGAGGTCGGCGTCGGCGGCGTCCGAAGAGACGAAGAGTTTGGCCGCCACCGGCCCGGTGATCTCGACCTCCTCGGCTTGCGGCGGCATCACGAATCGCAGGCCGTCGCCGGTGGTTTCGTATTCGACGGCCGCGCCGAATTTCGGCTCGCGGCCAAGCGTGCGGCCTGCGGGATCGAGATAGAACTTGGTCCACTGCGTGCGCGCCAAAGGCCATTCCTGCTCGTCGCGCACCACGAACGTCTCGCAGGGATGACGAACGTGGATCTGAACCGGCGGCTGCTTCTCCCAGCCGGTGTTTTCGCCCTTGAGGAAATGGCCGAAGAAGCGCTTCTGCAGTTCCTCGCCGTCCTTGCGATAGAACGGCGAGAAATGCGAGGCGCCGTGCACCTGCAGCCATTTCCGTTTCGAGGCCGCAGCTCGATAGCCCTCAAAATTGCCGCGCGGATGCAGCCCCATGCCGCCCCAATTCGCCGCCGAGAGAACCGGCACGGTAATTTTGTCGAACTTGGGCGAGCGTTCCCGGTAATACGCGCCGTCCAGCGGCCGGTTCAGAACCTCGGGACCGGGATCGACGCGGTTCTTCGCCAGCACGCCGTCCGGCAGCGTCTCCGGCCCCGCCACCAACTCGCCGGTGACCCAGCTGCGCGCGCCGCGCTCTCCGTAGCCGTATTGCCGGCCCACCAAGGTGCGGTTGAACCAGGTGTCAAGGAAGGTGGACAGAATACCGCCATGCCGCGAGAGGTCGCGATAATAATCCGCCGCGCCCTCCCATACGCAGATCGCCGCCAGATGCGGCGGCTGCAGCGAGGCGACGTACCATTGATTCATCGCGTAGTAGGAGATGCCGTTGAGACCGACCTTGCCGTTGCTCCAAGGCTGCGCCGCGGCCCACTCGATGCAGTCGTGGTAATCCTTGCGTTCGCGCGGCGACCAGACCTCCATCACTCCCGGCGAATGACCGGCGCCGCGGCTGTCGACGCGAATGCAGATATAGCCGTCCGGCACCCACTTCTCCGGGTCGACCACTTCCCAGTTCTGATACTTGTTGGACGAACCCTCGGCGATCTCGGGATAGTAGCCGACCATGTTGTCCCAGCTGCCCTTGTAGAACTTGTCCTGGAACGCCAAGCCCTTGGCGTAGGGCCCCAAGGTCATGATGACGGGATAACGGCCCTCCGCCAGCGGCCGGAAGACGTCGGCGCGCAGGACGACGCCGTCATCCATCGGGATCGCCACGTCCCAATCGATGCGCATGCCGTCGGCCACCACGCTTTGAGCTTGTTTCATGCTGTCCTTCCGGTCGAATTGGGGAGCCGGGCAAGACTCGGTGCCGCGCGCCGGCGCGCCATGGCGACACAGGCGTCGCGTCCCTGAAGCCAAGTGTTTGTTCGGCTACTGGTTGACCTGAATATTGTTGTCCCCGATCACCTTGCCCCAGCGTGCGATCTCGCTCTTGAGGATGGCACGCCCCGCCGCCGGCGACCTTTGGTCTTTCGGGTAAGCGGACACGCCCTCTGCTGCCCATGTCTTGAGAATCGCAGGATTGGTCACCACGGCTTCTTCCAACGCCGAATTCAGCGCCTTGATGACGGCGTCCGGCGTACCGGCCGGCGCGAACATCGCCTCCCAGAATTGAATGTCGAACTTGGATCCGAACATTTTCACAAAGCTGTCGGCTTGCGGGAATTCCGGCATCTTGTTTTCTTGCGTCACCCCAAAGGCCTTCAATTTCCCGGCCTTAACAAATGGCCCCACCTGCTGCGGCGTGCCGAACGAAAGATCGACATGATCGCCCATGACATCGGTCAACATGGGAGCCCCGCCGCGGTATGGGATGATATCGATCGGAACCTTGGCTTCCTGCGCCAATAGCGCCGTGGCGAGATGGCCGGTGGAGCCGAACCCCGGGATCGCCGCTTTCATCCGCTGCTTCTTCATCAGCGCGATCAGTTCCTCGAGCGAATTCGCAATTAGCGTCTTGCGGCCGACCAGAACCAGCGGATTGCGATAAATGAACATGACCGGCGCCAGGTCTTTCTCCGTATCGTACGGAAGATTTTTGAACAGCGCGGCGTTGGCGGAAATCTGCAGATTGTGAACGAGCAGCGTATAGCCGTCCGGCGCCGAGTGAACGACTTTGTTAGTGCCGGTGATGGTGCTGCCGCCGGTCACGTTCTCGACCACGAAATTCTGATTGAGCTTTTTCGATAGTTCATTTGCGATCACGCGGGCAAGCTGATCGACCGGCCCGCCGGCCGAGTACGGCACGATGATGGTGACGGTGCGGTTGGGGTAGGACTGCGCCAACACCGGCGCGGCGAAAACGACAAGACCAAGTACCGCCAGCGCGGCAGCGACGGCACGCTTCATGGTGATCCTCCGATCGCGTTGTACTTTTTTAAAAGCGTACACCCTATGCAACACGGATAACAATGGCTCGCAGCGCAAAGAACGCGCTCGCGCTCTTTGCGTATCGCTAAAGTTGAAAAACGCCGTCAGGCCTCTTTGGTATTTTCTCTAATGGAAAAGCCAAGGTTGCGAGCGATGGCTCGATGCGGCTACCGCGCGCACATGCGCGTGCCATCGCCGCCTGGTCATCCGCGTGATCGGAGCCGCGGTGCGGATCGCACCGAACACGATTCCGTTTGCATCGAATATCGGAGCCGAACGTTTCCCGTCTTAATATTGCCGAGCTGACGCACGCCGATGCGGTGTCGCTGAACAAAAAGAATCGTGCCGGCCTCTGCAAGCGTCAATAACGACTGCAAATGGACCTTTTGAAGCCAAACGTTAAATCTACTTTTTGCAGGTGAATGGCGCGCCCGAACGGATTCGAACCGCTGACCCCCAGATTCGTAGTCTGGTGCTCTATCCAGCTGAGCTACGGGCGCTAAGACCGCTGCCGGAAATCGGGCCGCGGAACCGAGGGATAGCTATCGCCTAAGGCTACCATTGGCAAGGGTAGCGGGTGGCAACGAACGAACACCGGCGCCAAAGCCTCGTTCTCGACGCGGGCCCGGCTTTTCCTGGATCCGGCGCTACGCCCTAACCCGCTCGCCGCGCCGGGAGTTGAGATCGACCGCGCGGTCGGGGATCGTGATGCTGAAGGTGGCGCCGATCGTTCCCGGCACCAGGCGGATTTCGCCGCCGTGGGCGCGCACCAATTCGGCGGCAATCGCCAAGCCCAGCCCGACGCCGCCGGCCCGCGTGGAGCCCTGGAACGCCTGGAACATATGGTCGCGCGCCCTTTCCGAGACTCCGGGTCCGGTATCGGATACCTCGATCACCACCACGCTGCCTTCGCGCCGGCCGGTGATGCGAATCTGGTCGCGGGCCGGATCGCGCACGCCGCGCGCATCCAGCGCCTGCACCGCATTGCGCGCCACATTGACGAGAACGCGGAACATTTGATCGTGATCGGCCTCCATGGTGAGGCCGCGCTCCACCGAAACGATCCAGCGGATCGGCACGTCGAGGCTAAGGCCGAGCGCCTCGTGCACTTCCTCGATCAGCGGGCCGACCTCGAGGGTCTTGCGGTCGGGGGGCGGCTCCTGCGCGGCGCCGTAGGAGAGTGTGGACTGGCAGAACGCGATCGCGCGTTCGAGCGCCCGCATCAGCTTGGGCGCGAAGCGCTGCACTTTCGGGTCCGGCAGCGTCGACAATTGATCGGAAAATAATTGCGCCGACGCCAGCAGATTGCGCAGGTCGTGATTGATCTTCGACACCGCCAGCCCGAGCGCCGCCAGCCGGCTCTTCTGATGCAGCATGGACGCGAGATCGCGCTGCATGGCGGCGAGCTCTTCTTCCGCCGTGCCGATTTCGTCGCCGCGGCCGGATTCGGCGATGATGCGCGCCGGATTTTCCGGATCGGCGCGAAATGTGATCATGTTCTCGGTCAGCCGCCGCATCGGCCGCACCAGCAGGTAATGCAGCGCGAAGAACACCAGCGTCGCGGTGACGCCGGAGATCACCAGCGACAGCAGCAGAATGTTTCCGGAGAAGACCAGCATTGCCTTGCGCAGCGGCGCTTCGTCGAGAACGATCTCGATGAACTGGCCTTCCGCCATTGGCGCCGGACCGACAAGCCGCAGCACATCGTCGGGCGCGGAGAACAACATCGTGTCGAACGCATCCATGATGGCGCCCCACCACGGCACATTGCGCATATCGATGTCCTGCTCGATCCGCGACGGCACGTCGTTGGCGGCCAGCAGGCGGCGCTGGGTGCCCATCTTCATCGCCACCGCGCGCGCGCCGATGCTGCTCAGGATTTGCTTCGCCAGGCTTTCCGGCACCGTGCCGCTCGGCGCGGCATCGAGCACCAACGCGGCGGTGTGCGCGGCGGCCAGCCGGTCGTTGAGCCAGTTGAGCCGGAAATTGGCGATCGAAGGCACGTAAATCAAAATTTCCGCCACCATCACGAACAGGATGGTGAGAAACAGCAGCTTGCCGGACAGCCCGATGCGCGGGCGCAACGCCGGGCGCGTCGCGGTCGGCGTCATCGGTTCGCTCGTCGGTTCGCTGCCGGGTTCCAATTGCGCCTCAACCGAAGATTCGCAGCCAAGTAATCATGCGCCGCACCCAAGGGCTCGTCAAACTCGGCGTGAAATAGTCGATGGCCGCGCGCTTGCCGATTTCCGACAGCGTCGGATAGGGCAAAATGATGCCGGTAAGGCTTCGGACGTTCAGCCCTTGCGCGATCGCCAAAGTCCACATGGCGATCAATTCTCCGGCCTGAGCGCCGACGATGGTGGTCCCTACGATCTTACCTTTGCTGTTGACGATGACCTTAATATGACCGTGCGTCTCGCGCTCGGCCTGGGCGCGATCGTTGTCATGATAGGGCCAGCGCAGAATTCGAATCTTGATGCCGCGCTTGCGGGCCTGCGCCTCGGTCAATCCGGTCTGCGCGAGTTCCGGATCGGTATAGGTCACCCACGGAACGACGCCGTTGTTCACCTTGACCGGGAGGCGGAACAGCGCGTTCCGGATCACTAGGCCGGCGTGGTAATTGGCGGCGTGGGTGAATTGCAGTTGTCCCGCCGCGACGTCGCCGATCGCATAAACGCGCCCGTTGGCGGTCTTGAGCTTCTTGTTCACCCGGATGCCGAGGCGATCGTATTTGATGCGGGCGGCTTCGAGATCGAGCCCGTCGGTCGTCGGCTTGCGGCCGGTGGCGACCAGTAGACGACCGCCTTCGACGGTCTCCTCACCGTCTGCGCCCTCGAACGTCACCGCTACGCTGCCGCTCGCATGCTTGACGCGCGCGACCTTGACGCCGCTGCGGACGACGACGCCCTCGCGTTCGAGCTGGTCGAGCACGATTGCCGCGCATTCCGGATCGTCCTTGGCGAGCGGCATCGCCGCTTCCAGCACGGTCACCTCGCTGCCGAGCCGGCGGAAGGCTTGCGCCATTTCCAGGCCAATCGGACCGGCGCCGATAATAATGAGACGGCCGGGCAGCTCGGTGAGATCGAAAACACTTTCGTTGGTGAGATACGGCCCCTCGTCTAGCCCCGGGATCGGCGGCAGCGCCGGCACAGATCCGGTCGCGATGACGAAACGGCGTGCGCGGATTTCGACATCCTTGCCGACGACGACGGTCCTGCGGTTCTTGAATTTGGCTTGACCCTTGATCACGCGCACGCCGAGCCCGGCGAAGCGCTCCGCCGANNGCCGCCGCCAGCAGGGCCTTCGACGGCACGCAGCCGGTGTTGAGGCAATCGCCGCCCATTTTGTGCCACTCGATCAGCACTACCGGCACGCCGAAAGCAGCCGCGGCCGCCGCGACCGACAAGCCGCCGGAGCCGCCGCCGATGACGCAAATGTCGGGTTTGAGTATTTCCGCCATGGCCTGGAAGTTTTGCCCTTAACGCTCTTGCCCGCGATAATAACTCAAAAATCGCAACGTGGTCGCGCGCGCGCCCGCAGTCTTTTCACCACCACCGGCACCAAAGCAAGCAGGCCGAGCGCGATCAGCGCGCCAAGGAGTTGCGGGGTCAGAACGTCTTTGGCTTCGAATATCATATGGCAATCGCTTCTGCCGCCGGCGAGGCAGTCGCCGTTCGCGGCCTGTTGCGCGGCGATGACGCTGTCGAGACCGGTGCCGGCGAAGGCAAAGACCAGCGCGCCCGGAATGACGCCGAGCGCGGTCGCAGCGACGAACGGCGCCAGCCGAACGCCTGCGAAAGCCGGCACCAAATTGACCAGGAAGAAGGGAAAGGCCGGCACCAGCCGCAGGAACAGAAGATAGCTGAAGGCGTCCTCGCGGAAGCCCTGCGCAAGCTGCGCGGCGCGCGGCCCCGCCCGCCGCAGCAACGGCTCGCCGAGCGCGGTGCGCGCCACCAGGAAGATGAGCGTGGCTCCCGCCGTCGCTCCGACCGCGGCCGCCGATGCGCCGATCGCGAGGCCGAACAGAAAACCGCCGGCCACCGTGAGAAACACGGCGCCCGGCAGCGACACGGCGACGGCGGCGGTGTAGATCGCGATATAGGCGAGAACCGCCAGCACCCGGTGCTCGCGCACGAAATCGCCGATCGCCATGCGGTGGCGGACCAGCGACTCCAGCGAAATCCCGCCCTGCCCGACGATCAGATACGCGGCGCCAGCAAGCAGGATGACGACGATGAGCGGCATCATCCGGCGGGTCAGGCTACGCGGTCGGTTCGCGCTCGGCGGGGTAGCGGACATTCGCGCTGTATACACGAGATAGGTAGGCCTGCGGCCCGAGCAGGCAAATCTCACCCTCTTGTGAGCCTTTGTGACCAGGGCAAAATGGCCCGGCGCGCGGCGCACGGGTCGCATTGACGCGCCCAAGCCCCTCCCTTATAAGCCGCGCAAATCGCGTGCCGATCCTAAGGTTAAGCGGGTTTTCAAGGCCGATCTTGGGGGCAACCTTGACGTCCCCGTCGCCACGGCGCGACCACCGGAGAACTAATCGTGAAGCGGACCTATCAACCGAGCAAGCTTGTACGCAAGCGCCGTCACGGTTTCCGCACGCGCATGGCTACCAAAGGCGGCCGCAAGGTGCTTTCGGCGCGGCGCTCGCGCGGACGCAAGCGGCTTTCCGCCTGACGGCGGGCACCCGAGCCGCACGCATTGCTTCCATGGAACGATTGAGGCAACGGGCGGATTTTTTGGCTGCGGCGTCCGGCATCAACGCCACCGCTTCCGCGTTCGTGCTGCAGACGCGCAAGCGGGTCGATGACGGACCAGCGCGGGTTGGCTTTACCGTGTCGAAGAAGGTCGGCAACGCGGTCGAACGGAATCGGGTTCGCCGCCGCTTGCGGGATATCGTGCGGGTCGCCGGGTCGGACCGGATACGAACCGGACATGATTATGTGCTAATTGGCCGGCGCGCGGCGCTCAAGGTTCCATTCGCGCGGATTGCCGAAGACTTCGAGGGAGCGTTGCAGCGAGTCCATGCGGGGCGCAACGACAAAACGGCATTCGGATGACCGACAGTAAAAACACCATTCTCGCCATCGTGCTCTCGGCCCTGGTGCTGATCGCCTGGCAGTTCTTCTTCGCCATGCCGCAGGAAAAGGCGAGGCAGGAGAAACTGCAGGCGGAGCAGCTTGCGCAAAAGCAGCAGATACAGACCCAGGCGCAACCGGCCCAGCCCGGCCAGCCGGCGGCAATCCCCGCCCAGCCCGGACAGGCGCAGGTGCCCGGTGCAACGGCGCAGGCTCCCGCTGCCGTGGCCGCCAACCGCGACGCTGCCGTGGCGGCCTCACCGCGCGTCCCGATCGCAACCGACAGCCTGCAAGGCTCGATCGACCTCAAGGGCGGACGCATCGACGATCTGGCGCTGGTCAAGTTTCGCGAGACGGTCGATCCGAAGTCGCCGCCGATCGTGCTGCTCTCGCCGTCCGGCAGCCCCGATCCGTTCTATGCCGAGTTCGGCTGGACCAATGCCGCCGGCGCCAACGTAAAGGTTCCCGAGTCGGACACGGTGTGGACGCAATCGGGCTCCGGCGCGCTGAGTGTCGGCCATCCGGTGACGCTGACCTACGATAACGGCCAAGGCCTTCAATTCCGCCGTACCGTCGCGGTCGACGACAAGTATCTGTTCACGATCAAGGACGAGGTGGTGAACAAGAGCGACAAAACCATCTCGCTCTTTCCCTTCGCGCTGATCTCGCGCCACGGCACCCCGCAGACGCTGGGCTATTACATCCTGCACGAAGGCTTGATCGGCAAGTTCGGCGACGAGGGATCGAAGGAAGTCACTTACAAGACCATCGAAGAAAAGAAGATCAACACATTCAATGTCACCAACGCGTGGCTGGGCATTACCGACAAATACTGGGCGGCCGTTCTGCTGCCCAAAACCGACGCCCACGTGATCGCGAATTTCCGGGCCGGCACCATCGGGACGCTGCCGACCTATCAGACCGACTACCTGCTCGACGCCCGCACCATCGCGCCGGGCGCGACCGGAACGGCGGATGCCCGGCTGTTCGCGGGCGCCAAGGAAGTGCGAGTGGTCAATGGTTACGAAAAGCAACTCGACCTCAATCACTTCGATCTGCTGATCGACTGGGGCTGGTTCTACTTCATCACCAAGCCGCTGTTCTCCTTGCTTGACTACATCTACCACTTGGTCGGCAATTTCGGCGTCGCGATCCTGATCGTTACGGTGTTGATCAAGGCGGCCTTCTTCCCGCTCGCCAACAAATCCTATGCCTCGATGGCGAAGATGAAGGCGGTGCAGCCGCAGATGGCCGCGTTGCGCGCGCGCTATCCCGACGACAAGGCCAAGCAGCAGCAAGAACTGATGGCGCTTTATAAGAAGGAGAAGATCAATCCTCTGGCCGGTTGCCTGCCGATAGCCATCCAGATTCCGGTCTTCTTCTCGCTGTACAAGGTGCTGTTCGTCACCATCGAAATGCGCCATGCGCCTTTCTTCGGCTGGATCCACGATCTCTCGGCGCCGGATCCGACCAACATCTTCAATCTGTTCGGCCTCATTCCGTTCGACCCGACGACGGTCCCGGTGATCGGGCATTTCCTGCATCTCGGCGCCTGGGCGATCATCATGGGCATCACCATGTGGGCGCAGATGAAGCTCAACCCGGCGCCGCCGGACCCGACGCAGCAAATGATCTTCAATTGGATGCCGCTGATCTTCACCTTCATGCTGGCCCGTTTCCCGGCCGGGCTGGTGATCTACTGGGCTTGGAACAACTCTTTGTCGGTTGTTCAGCAGAGCGTCATCATGCGCAAACACGGCGCGAAGATCGAGTTGCTCGACAATATCAAGGCGTTGTTCGACAAGAAGAAGCCGCAGGCCTGATGTTCTTCTAAAACGCTGTTCGGGATCGCCGGGCAATGCCTTTTTTGCGGAAGCCGGCGGTCCGGCTTCCGATGCGATTTCATTTATTGTGGCGCCGATGGATAAATTTACCCACGACGAGATCGAGACCGGCCGGCGCCTGTTCGCCGGCGAATGGCAATTTACCGCCGCCGCCGGCTCGGCCGTCTCGCTGCCGCCGATGCGCGGCGTCGAGATCGCGCTAGCCGGCCGCTCCAATGTCGGCAAGTCGAGCCTGATCAACGCGCTCACCGGCCGCAAGAATCTGGCGCGCATTTCGCGCACGCCGGGACGCACCCAGGAGCTGATCTTTTTCAACGCCGGCGGCCAGCTCAACGTTGTCGACATGCCCGGCTACGGCTATGCGGCCGCCGCCAAGAGCAAGATCGCGGCCTGGACCGACCTGATCCATGCCTACCTGCGCGGCCGCGCCAACCTCGCCCGCATTTACGTGCTGGTGGATGCCCGCCACGGCCTCAAGGACACCGACGATCAGGTATTCGAAGCCCTCGGCCAAGCCGCCGTCAGCCATCAGATCGTGCTGACCAAAGCCGACGCGGTGAAACCGGCAGAACTGACCGCCCGCATCGCCGAGGTCGAGGCCGCGCTGGCCAAGCGGCCGGCGGCCTTTCCGACCGTCTTGGTCACCTCGGCCCACGACGGCGCCGGCATCCCGGATCTGCGCGCCGCGGTTGCCCGGCTGCTGGCGGAACGGAAGCGCTAAGGCATCGTACGCATTGTCGGGTGCGCCCTACATCGGCTAGAACCCTGCGGCGTTTCAACTGAAGGCCGGCGCGATGGGCAAATCTCCCAAAATCGATCCGCAGACGCAGGCGCGCATCCTGATCGAGGCGCTGCCGCATATGCAGCGCTATGACGAGGAGATCGTCGTGGTCAAATACGGCGGCCACGCCATGGGCCAGGAACATACCGCGCGCGACTTCGCCAACGACATCGTCCTACTCGAGCAGACCGCGATCAATCCGGTGGTGGTGCACGGCGGCGGCCCGCAGATCGCGGCCATGCTCAAGAAGCTCGGCATCAAGTCGGAGTTCGTCGACGGGTTGCGGGTCACCGACCAATCGACCGTCGAGATCGTCGAGATGGTTCTGGCCGGCTCGATCAACAAGCAGATCGTCGGCTACATCAACGCCGCCGGCGGCAAGGCGATCGGGCTGTGCGGCAAGGACGGCAACATGGTCACTGCCCGCAAGGTGACGCGCACCGTGGTCGATCCCGATTCCAACATCGAAAAAATCGTCGATCTCGGTTTCGTCGGCGAGCCGGAAAAGGTCGACCTCACCGTGCTCAACCACGTGCTCGGCAAGGAAATGATCCCGGTGCTGGCGCCGGTGGCGGCCGCGGCGGGCGGCGGCACCTTCAACGTCAATGCCGACACCTTCGCCGGCGCCATTGCCGGCGCGCTCAAGGCCAAGCGGCTGCTGCTGCTCACCGACGTGCCCGGCGTGCTCGACAAGGACAAGAACCTGATCGAGGAATTGTCGGTCGCCGACGCGCGCCGCCTGATCGCCGACGGCACCATCTCCGGCGGCATGATCCCCAAGGTCGAGACCTGCATCTACGCGCTCGACCAGGGCGTCGAGGGCGTCGTCATCATGGACGGCAAGATCCCGCACGCGGTGCTGCTCGAACTGCTGACCGACCACGGCGTCGGCACGCTGATGCACCGGTGAGCCGCCCGATCCGCTAGCATGGCCGCATAATTCGCGGTTCGACCTGCATCCTTGCAGCGGCAAGCGCGACGCTGATGCTGGCGGCGACGCCGGCGCATGCCGAGCTGACGCTGTGCAATCGCACCAGCTACGTGATGGAAATCGCGTTCGGAATCGAGAAGCGCGCCAACGTTTCGACCTATGGCTGGTTTCGCGTCGACCCCGGGCAATGCCGGCAAGTCCTCGACACGCCGCTCGATGCCGACATGGTCTACGTGCATATGCGCACGTCTCCGGTTTACGGTACCGCGCCCTTGCCGCAAAACGGCGAGGCCCGATTTTGCATCCGCGACAGCGCCTTTGCCATGACCGACGCGCGCGGCTGCCCGGTCAACCAGCAGGTGCGCTTCACGGCCGCAAAACCGTCCGACTCGCCGCAAGGGCCGGCGATCAATCTCGCGGAAGAAGCCGACTACGACGCGACGCAGGCGCGGCTTGCCGGCATCCAGCGGCTGCTGGCGATCGCCGGCTACGAGGCCTATCCAATCGACGGCGTGCGGGGCGCCAAGACCCAGGCCGCGCTGACGAAATTCTTGAACGACCGCAATTTGCCGGCCGATGCACCGGCCAAGCCGGATTTCTTCGATATCCTGCTCAAGGCCGCGGCCAATCCGGAAGGCACGGGCTTTACCTGGTGCAACGATACCCGATACCCGGTGATGGCCGCGCTCGGTGTCGTCGAGATGGGCGCGATCGTCACCCGCGGCTGGTATCGGGTCGCGGCCGGTCAATGCCTGCGGCCGGACCTGCGCGGCGACGCGCACCGGCTGTACAGCTTCGCCGAGGCGGTCGACGGCAATGGCCGCACCGTCATGCACGGCGACACGCCGCTTGCGTGGGGCGGAAATGTTCCGCTCTGCACCCGCGACGGCAAGTTCGAACTCGCCGACCACAAGGATTGCGCGGTGCGCGGCCTGAACACGGCCGGTTTTGCCGTCGTCGAGGTCGGAACCCAACCCGCGGCCTCCGTGCATTTCAGGGAACCCTGACCCCGGAAAGGGCTATTTTGTCAGGGATTACATTGCTTTGCGATTGCGACTATTCGTGAGATATTGCCGCCGGGAGAACTGATTTAATGACTGACCAGCCTTGCCGCGTCCTCATGGTCTATCCGCGCTTCGCGGCTGACTCGTTTTGGGTCTACACGCCGGCGTGCGAAATCGTCGGCGCCCGCTATCCGACAGCCCCGCTCGGAATGATCACGGTCGCGGCGATGCTGCCGTCCGATTGGGAAGTGCGGCTGGTCAACCGCAACACCGAGAACTTGGCCGACGGCGATCTCGAGTGGGCCGACATGGTGATGACCGGCGGCATGCTGTTCCAGCAGGCCGACTCGCTGCGTATCACCGCAATGGCGCAGGCGCTCGGCAAACCGGTCGTGGTCGGCGGCCCGGACGTCAGCTCGCACCCTTACGTCTACAGGGCCTGCGACTTTCAGATTCGCGGCGAAGCCGAGAGCGTCATCGACGAATTCATCGCCGCCTGGCGGGCCGGCCAGCGCTCCGGCGTATTTGAAGGGCCGAAATTCCAGGCCGACGTCACCAAGACTCCGATCCCGCGCTTCGACCTACTTAAATTCGACCAGTACCTCTATATCGGCGTGCAATTTTCGCGCGGCTGTCCCTTTACTTGCGAATTCTGCGACATCATCGAACTCTATGGCCGCAACCCGCGCGCCAAGACCAACGAACAGATGCTGCGCGAGCTCGACCGGCTCAACGAGCTCGGCTACCGCGGCCACGTCGATTTTGTCGACGACAATTTGATCGGCAACAAGAAAGCGGTGAAGGCTTTCCTACCCCACCTGAAGACCTGGCTCGAACAACATGACTATCCGTTCGAGTTCTCGACCGAGGCTTCGCTCAATCTCGCCGATGATGAAGTTCTGCTGCAGTTGATGCAGGAAGCGAATTTCTTCGCGGTCTTTGTAGGTATCGAAAGCCCCGACACCGAGACGCTGAACCAAATGCGCAAGAAGCAGAATACGCGCCGCAACATTGCGGAAAGCATTCATCGCATCTATGCGCACGGCATGTTCGTCACGGCCGGTTTCATCGTCGGTTTCGACAGCGAGAAGGGATCTATCGCGGAGCCCATGATCGAGCTGATCGAGGACACCGCGATTCCCGTGGCCATGGTGGGGCTGCTCTACGCGCTGTCCAGCACGCAACTCGGCCGGCGCCTCGCCCAGACTGGGCGACTGCATGAGGGCCATGACGTGCAGCTGACCGGCGACGGCGACCAATGCACCGCCGGATTGAACTTCGACACGCTGCGGCCGCGCGCCGAAGTGTTGGGTGACTATCGCCGCGTGTTGGAGCACGTTTACGACCCGGTCGCCTTCACCGGCCGCCTCAAGCGCCTGTCGGCCCTGCTCGACCGTTCCAAGGGACGACGCGACCCGCCGGCGGGCGACATCAAGCTCAAGGCCGGCGCGATCGCGACCGTGCACAAAATCATCAGCCGGATGCCGGAAGTGCGCGAGATTTTCTGGCAGACCTTCACCGAATGCGCCGCCAGCAATCCGAGATCGGTGCGGTTCCTGGTGTTGATGATGGCCATCTATCTTCACGTCGGCCCGTTCTCGCGCAAGGTTATCGCCACCATCGACCGCCAGATCGCATCGCTGCCGAGCCAGCCGCCGGCGAGACGCGCGGTTGCTCAGGAACCGGCCGCGGCCGCAATGTGACGTACGGCCGTCCGCCAGCGCACCCTCCTCAGCCTTGACGGCATCCCACCGCACCCCGCGTGGATTTGCGCACGTCGAAACCTGGGTGTTCGATCTCGACAACACGCTCTATCCGCATCACCTGCTCTGGCAGCAGGTCGACGACCGCATCGGCGCCTACGTCGCCGAATTCCTCAAGGTCTCGAAGGACGAGGCCTTCCGGGTTCAGAAGGACTATTACAAGCGCTATGGCACCACCATGCGCGGATTGATGACCGAGCACGGGCTCAACCCGGACGATTATCTCGAATACGTTCACCAGATCGACCACTCGCCGCTCGAACCCAACCCGACGCTCGGCGCCGCGCTGGAGAGATTGCCGGGCCGCAAGCTCATCCTCACCAACGGCACCCGCAAGCATGCCGACGCGGTGATGCGGCGGCTCGAAATCGACCGGCATTTCGAGGACGTGTTCGACATCGTCGCCGCCGAACTCGAGCCGAAGCCGGCCCAGAAAACCTACGAACGCTTCCTGGCGCGCCATGACGTGGACGCGGCCAAGGCCGCCATGTTCGAGGACCTCGCGCGCAATCTCGAGGCGCCGCACGCGCTCGGCATGACCACGGTTCTGGTGGTACCGGGAGGTACGCGCGAAGTCTTCCGCGAAGATTGGGAGTTGGAGGGGCGCGGCGAGCGCCATGTCGACCATCTGACCGACGATCTCACCGGGTTTCTTGAGCAGATCCTTAAGCATCCGCACACGGCTTGACATCCCCTGCCCGGCCCCCGACAAAACCGCTTCGAATAAAGCGCCGGGTCTTTCCATGTCCAACGACAAGCTTGCCAAGATTATCGACGACGCCTTCGAAGGCCGCGACAAGATCGGCCCGAAGACCAAGGGCGCGGTGCGTAAGGCGGTCGATTCAGCGCTTGCACTGCTCGACCGCGGCGAGGCCCGCGTGGCCGAAAAGCAGGCGGATGGCTCCTGGCGGGTCAATCAATGGCTGAAGAAGGCCGTTCTGCTATCGTTCCGGCTCAACGACATGAGCGTGATCCCAGGCGGACCGGGCAAAGCAGTTTGGTGGGACAAGGTCGATTCCAAGTTCAAGGGCTGGAATGCCGCCCGCTTCCGCAAGAGCGGTTTCCGCGCGGTGCCCGGCGCCGTGGTGCGGCGCTCGGCCTATATCGCGCCCGGCGTGGTGCTGATGCCGTCCTTCGTCAATCTCGGCGCCTATGTCGACTCTGGCACCATGATCGATACCTGGGCGACCGTCGGCAGTTGCGCGCAGATCGGCAAGAACTGCCACATCTCCGGCGGCGCCGGCATTGGCGGCGTGTTGGAGCCGCTGCAGGCGGGCCCCGTGATCATCGAAGATAATTGCTTCGTCGGCGCGCGCTCGGAAGTCGCGGAAGGCGTGATCCTGCGCACCGGCGCGGTGCTTTCCATGGGCGTCTATCTCGGCGCTTCCACCCGCATCGTCGACCGCGCGACCGGACAGATCACGCAAGGCGAGGCGCCGGCCTATTCGGTGGTTGTGCCCGGCACGCTGCCGGGCAAGAGCGGCGGTCCCGGGCTCTATTGCGCGGTCATCGTCAAGCGCGTGGACGAGCGCACGCGGTCGAAGACCAGCATTAACGAGCTGCTGAGGGATTGAAGGGCGGACAACCGATGACCGCCGATCCCGTTGCCATCGCCCGCGATCTGCTGCGCTGCCGTTCCGTCACGCCGGCCGAAGGCGGCGCGCTCAAATTCCTGGAAGCCACGCTGAAGGCGGCCGGCTTCACCGTGCATCGCATGACCTTCAAGGAACTCGGCGCCGACGACGTGGAGAATCTTTACGCCCGCATCGGCACGGCGGCGCCGCATCTGACGTTCGCCGGCCATACCGACGTGGTGCCGCCCGGCGACGAGAAGGCCTGGAAATACCCGCCATTCGCCGGCGAGGTGGCGGACGCCGAGCTTTACGGCCGCGGCGCGGTCGACATGAAGGGCGGCATCGCCTGCGCGCTCGCCGCCGCGCTCGATCACCTCGCCGCCAATGGCGGCAAGCCGAAAGGTTCGATCTCTTTCCTGATCACCGGCGACGAGGAAGGCATCGCGGTCAACGGCACGCCCAAGCTGTTGCAATGGGCCGCCGGGCACGGCGAAAAATTCGATCACTGCATCCTGGGCGAGCCGAGCAATGTCGAAGCGCTCGGCGACACTATCAAGATCGGCCGCCGCGGCTCGCTCAACGGCCACCTGATCGTGACCGGCAAGCAGGGCCATGTCGCCTATCCGCAGCGCGCCGACAATCCGATCCGCGGGCTGGTGACGCTTGTTTCGGCGCTGCAAGCCGAGCCGCTCGACGACGGTAGCGCCTTGTTCCCGCCCTCGCATTTGGAATTCACCTCGGTCGACGTCGGCAACAAGACGGTCAATCTCATCCCCGCCGAGGCGCGCGCACGCTTCAACATCCGCTTCAACGACAAGCACACGCTCGACTCGCTGAAGAAACTGATCGAGCAGCGCGCGGCCAAGGCTGCCGGCGACGAAATAAACTTTGCGTTTCAATGGGAGCCGTCGAACGCCGTGGTGTTCGCCGTCAAGCCGGGACCGTTTACCGATCTTGTCGTCGACGCGATCACCAAGGTCACCAGCCGCAAGCCGAAACTCTCCACCAGCGGCGGCACCTCCGATGCGCGTTTCATCACGGCCTATTGCCCGGTGGTCGAATTCGGCCTGGTCGGGCAGACCATGCATGCGGTGGATGAGCGCGTGCCGATCGCCGACTTGCGTGCGCTGACGACGATCTACCGGAAGATCATCGATCGCTACTTCGGCTCGTAATCCACCTTCATCAAATACAATCCGTCCGGCGGCGCCACCTGGCCGCAGGCGGTGCGGTCGGCGGCGGCGAGCACGCGGGAGAGATCGTCGGCGCTCCATTTGCCCTCGCCGGCCATCACCAGCGAGCCGGCCATCGAGCGCACCTGGCTGTGCAGGAACGAGCGCGCCGACGCCAACACGATCACGTCGTCGCCCGCGCGCTCGACGTCGAGCTGTTGTAGCGTCTTCACCGGCGACTTGGCCTGGCATTCGGTGGAACGGAACGTGGTGAAGTCGTGCTTGCCGACGAGCCGCTGCGCGGCCGCATGCATCGCCGCTGCGTCGAGCGGACGCGGCACCCGCCAGGCGTGACCGGCGTCGAGCGTCAGATCGGCGCGGCGGTTGATGATGCGGTAAAGATAGTGCCGCTTGGTCGCCGACATCCGAGCATTGAAATCCTCAGCCACATGCTCGGCGGCGAGGATCGCGATAGGATGCGGCCTTATATGAGCATTAAGGGCGTCGCGCACGGTGTCGGTGTCCCAGTCCTTGGCCAGATCGACATGGGCCACCTGGCCGCGCGCGTGCACGCCGGCATCGGTGCGGCCGGCACCCTGCACCAGGGTCTTTTCGCCCGACAGCGCCTCGACCGCCGCCGTCAGGACCCCCTGCACGGTCGGCCGGTCGGCCTGGATCTGCCAGCCGGCGAAGGGCGCACCGTCATATTCGATGGTCAGCTTGTAGCGGGGCACGTTTGATTCACCTCAAACCCGGCCAGGGGCGGGCTTCCTATACTTGCGCTTGAAAATAGGGGCTTTGTCCAATGAAGCGCGAATTCAAGCAGCAAATCGTCGAATTGCTCAATGAGCACCGTATCATGACAATCGCCACCAACCGGGCCGACGGCTGGCCGCAGGCGACTGTGGTCGGCTATTGCAACGACGGCATGATCATCTATTGCCTGATTTCCAGCGACAGCCAGAAATACACCAATATCAAGCGCGACCCGCGGGTTTCGCTCGCCATCGCCAAGGACTACCCGCAGCCGCTGCAGATCAAGGGCCTGTCGATCGCGGCGACCGCCGNNCCCAGGGCCGTGCCGACCCTGCGGCTGACGCCGGAGATCGTCTCCATCCTCGATTACTCCAAGGGCTTCGCGCACACCGATCTCGTGCGCGTCAGCGAGGGCGATCTCGCCGAATTCATCGAAGCGCGCCGGCACCATTGGGCGGGATTTCACGCGGCCTGAAGCGCCTGTCAAAGAAGCTGCGCGCCCGCTTCGACCTTCGTGCCGCGCAGGAATTCCTCCGCACTCATCGGCTGCTTGCCGGCGCGCTGTACTTGCGTGAGCCGCACCGCGCCGTCGCCGCAGGCATTGGTAAGCGAACCGTCGAGCACCGTGCCGGGGGCGCCTTTGCCCTCCCCCTTGGTGGAACGCAGCGCCTTGACGCGCACACCGCCGAACTCGAACCAGGCGCCGGGAAACGGCGACAGCCCGCGGATGTGGTCGTGCACTTGTTTCCAGGATTTCGTCCAATCGATGCGGGTCTCGGCCTTGCTGATCTTTTCTGCGTAGGTGACACCCTGCACGGGCTGCCGCATCGGCATTACCGCGCCGCGTTCGATCTCAGCTAGCGCGCGCACCATCAGCGCCGAGCCGAGCTTGGCCAGTTCGTCATGCAATTCGCCCGCGGTCATGTCCGCGCTGATCGCCACGCTTTCCGCCGTCACCATGGCGCCGGTGTCGAGGCCTTCGTCCATCTGCATGATGGTGACGCCGCTCGCGGCATCGCCGGCCATGATGGCGCGGTTGATCGGCGCCGCCCCGCGCCAGCGCGGCAGCAGCGAGGCGTGCACGTTGATGCAGCCGAGCCGCGGCGCGTCGAGGACCGGCTTCGGCAGGATCAAGCCATAGGCGACGACGACCGCCGCTTCCGCGTTGTGCGCGCGGAAGGCGGCCTGCGCCGCCTCGTCCTTCAATGTCTTCGGCGTCAGCACCGGCAGCCCAAGCTCGCGCGCCGCACGCTCGACCGGCGTCGGCACAAGATCAAGGCCGCGCCGTCCGCCAGGCTTGGCGGCGCGCGTATAGACCGCCGCGATGTCGTGCCCGGCGCCTGCGAGCGCGAGCAGCGTCGGCACCGCGAAATCGGGCGTGCCCATGAAGATTAGGCGCATTGAGGCACCGTCATGATCGAGGGCGCCCAGGCGCCGCGGTCATCCAATATGATGCGAAGGCTCTTTATCGTCGGCCAAAGGCGTGGCGCCTTCCGTCTTCTTCGCCGCCTTCTTGAATCGCTTCATCACCATGTCGCGCTTGAGCTTGGAGATGTAATCGATGAACAGGACGCCGTTGGTGTGGTCGATCTCATGCTGCAAACAGGTGGCGAGCAGGCCGGTGGCCTCGATCTCATGCGGCTTGCCCTCGAGGTCGAGATATTTGACGCGTACTGCCGCCGGGCGCTCGACCTCCTCGTAATATTCCGGGATCGACAGGCAGCCTTCCTCGTAAGTCGACTTTTCGTCCGCCTTCCAGGTGACTTCCGGATTGATGAAAACCAGCGGCGACGGCGGGTCGTCCTTCTTGGCGAGGTTCATGGTGACGACACGCTGCGGCACGCCGACCTGGATGGCGGCGAGCCCGATGCCGGGCGCGGCGTACATGGTCTCGAACATGTCGTCGACCAGCTTGCGCAGCGATTTGTCGACCGCCGTCACCGGCTCGGACTTCAGCCGCAGTCGCTTGTCGGGGAGAATGAGGATGTCACGCAGCGCCATGCGCGCGATGTAAGGGCAAGGCGCGGCGCGGTCAATGCGCGGCTTCCCCTTGAGCCACGGGCATTCTCGCCCTACCGTTCGCTCTTCGTTCGCACGCCCGCCCGAATCACGCTAGAAGCGGCCTTATGTCGGAAACCCTGCTCCTCGTTCTCGGCCTGATCATCGCGATCGGCGTCGTCGTCCTCATCGTGCTGCAGCTGCGCAAGCAGCCGCCGGTCGCGGATCCTGCCGCCGAGCAGCGCCTAAATGAGCTCAGCGCTAGCCTGCAGACCATGGGCCAGATGCTGGCGAATGCGCAATCGCAACTGCAGCAGACCGTGCACCAGCGGCTCGACGCTGTGACGCAGAATCTCGGCGAATCGATGAAGACCTCGACCAAGAACACCACCGACCACCTCAAGCAATTGCATGAGCGGCTGGCGGTGATCGACTCCGCGCAGAAGAACATCACCGATCTAGCAACCCAGGTGAATTCGCTGCAAAGCGTGCTGGCCAACAAACAATCGCGTGGCGCCTTCGGTCAGGGCCAACTCGAGGCGATCATCGCCGACATGCTGCCGAAGGGCGGCTACGAATTCCAATTTACGCTCTCGAACAAGTCACGGCCGGATTGCGTGATCTTCATGCCGGATTCGGGGCCGCTGATCATCGACGCCAAGTTTCCACTTGAAGCCATGACGGCGATGCACGCCGCCGCCAATGACGACGAGCGCAAGCTGGCGTCCGCGCGCGTCAAGACGGACATCACCAAGCATATTGCCGATATCGCCAAATACATGATCCCGGGCGAGACCCAGGATATCGCGCTCATGTTCATCCCATCCGAGTCGGTTTATGCCGATCTGCACGAGCGCTTCGATGACATCGTTCAGCGCGCCCACCGTGCGCGAGTGATGATCGTGTCGCCGACGCTGATGGTCATGGCGATCCAGGTCATCAAGCAGGTGCGCAAGGATGCCGCCATGCGCGAGGCCGCTGACCAGATTCGCGACGAAGTCGGCCATATGATGAAAGACGTGCGACTGCTGAGCGAACGCGTGCGCAAACTGCAAACGCATTTCGGCCAGGCCAACGAGGACATCGTCAATATCCTGACCTCGACCGGACGGATCGAGAAACGCGCCACCAACATCGAAGAACTCGATTTTGACAGCGAGGCGCCGAAGAGCGCCGACATCATCGCCGCCCCGATCCGCAAGCTGGAAGCCGGCGAATAACGCATGAGCGCGCCCGTAGAAAGCGCGCGTCCGTCTTTCCTCGACGCGCTGGCGGTCTACCTGAAGCCGCGCGTGCTGATCGTCCTGTTCCTTGGCTTCTCGTCCGGGCTGCCGTTGGCATTGTCGGGCGCGACGCTCTTGGTGTGGATGCGCGAGTCCGGCGTCGATCTCGGCACCATAGGCCTGTTCGCGCTGGTGGGCACGCCATACACCGTGAAATTCCTGTGGGCGCCGCTGACCGACGCGCTCGACGTGCCGCTGCTGTCGCGCTGGCTCGGGCGCCGTCGTGGCTGGCTGGTGTTCACGCAAATCCTGCTGATGGCGGCGATCGTATTCCTCGGCTCGACCAACCCGGCCACCGCGCCCGGAATGGTCGCGCTCGGCGCCTTGCTGGTGGCGGCCGCCTCGGCCACCCAGGACATCGTGGTCGATGCTTTCCGCGTCGAGAGCCTGCCGGAGAACGAACAGGCCGCCGGCATGGCGTCCTATGTGGCGGCCTATCGCATCGGCATGCTGGTCTCGACCGCCGGCGCGCTGTTCCTGGTCAGCGGTTTTCAGAGCTATGGCTTCGACAAGCAGGCGGCCTGGCATTGGGGCTATGCGGCGATGGCCTTGCTGGTGCTGATCGGCACCGCCACGGCGCTGATCGCCACCGAGCCGGAACGTTCGGGGGCGGCCGAGGCGACCAACGCGCGGCAAAAGCCGTGGGCGCGCGTGGCCGAGGCGGCGGTCGGCGCATTTAAGGATTTCCTCGGCTACGAGATGGCCTTCACGATGCTGGCCTTCGTGGTGCTTTTCAAGTTCACCGACGCGCTCTCCGGCGCCATGACCGCGCCGTTCGTGATCGACCTCGGCTTTACCCGCAACGAATACGCCGCGATCGTGAAGGGCGTCGGCCTCGCGGCGCTCTTGCTTGGCGGTTTTGCCGGCGGCTTCATTGCGCGCGCGCTGCCGCTCGCGCCCAGCCTGTGGATCGGCGCCATCCTTCAGGCGGCAGCCAATCTCGGCTTCTGCTGGGTGGCGATCTCCGGCCATAGCCTGACCGCGCTGAGCATCGCCATCACGCTGGAGAACTTCACCAGCGCCATCGGCACGGTGATGTTCGTGGCCTATTTGTCCGCGCTTTGCCAGAACCCGCTGCACACGGCGACACAATACGCCCTGCTCACCGCGCTGGCCGCGGTCGGGCGCACCTATCTGTCGTCCGGCGCCGGATTCATCGCCGAAAGCATCGGCTGGGTCTGGTTCTTCGTGATCTGCGCGCTGGCCGGCCTGCCCAGCCTGGTGCTTCTCGCCTGGCTGCAACGGCACGGCCATTTCAAGCGGCTGGAGCCTAAAACAGCGTCCGCTGCTTGATCGCGGCCGACAGCGTGCCCTCGTCGAGATAGTCGAGTTCGCCGCCGACCGGCACGCCATGCGCGAGCCGCGTCACCTTCACGTTCGCCTCATGCAGCAGCTCGGTGATGTAATGCGCGGTGGTCTGGCCGTCGACCGTGGCGTTGAGCGCCAGGATCAGCTCTTTCACCTCGGGGCCATGCGCGCGCGACACGAGCGCGTCGATGCTCAAGTCCTGCGGACCGACGCCGTCGAGCGGCGACAGCGTGCCGCCGAGCACGTGATAGCGGCCGTTGACCGCGTGCGCCCGCTCCAGTGCCCACAGGTCCGCGACATCGGCGACGACGACAATGATCGACTCGTCGCGCCTGGTATCGATGCAGACCGTGCAGGGGTCCTGCGTATCGATATTGCCGCAGGTCTTGCAGATGACGATCTTGTCCATCGCTGTCTGCAAGGCCGAGGCCAGGGGCGCCATCAGCAATTCGCGCTTCTTGATCAGATGCAGCGCCGCGCGCCGCGCCGAGCGCGGGCCCAGGCCTGGCAGCCGCGCCAGCAACTGGATCAAGCGCTCGATTTCGGGTCCGGCGACGGCGGCGGGCATTAAGTCAGGTTCATCCCAGGCGGCAGTTGCAGGCCGCCGGTGAGGCTTTTCATCTTCTCCTGCATCACCGTCTCAGCCTTGCGCCGCGCGTCGGCATGCGCGGCCACCAGCAGGTCCTCGAGAATTTCCTTTTCCGACGGCTTCATCAGCGAGTCGTCGATCTTGACGCCCTTGAGATCGCCCTTGGCCGTAAGGCGCACGCTCACCATGCCGCCGCCCGACGTGCCCTCGACCTCGATGGTGTCAAGCTCGGCCTGCAGCGCCTGCATCTTGGATTGCAGTTGGGCTGCCTGTTTCATCATGCCCATGAAATCGGCCATTAATCCTCCTCGCCTTCAGGTGGCGGATCGAGCGATGCGTCGCCTTCCTCGGCAGCGGGCGCGTTCTGCGTCACCCCGACCACTTTGGCGCCGGGAAAGCGGTTGAGCACCGCCTGCACCAGCGGATCGGTTTGCGCGTCGCGCTCAAGCTCCGCCTGGCGCTCTTCCATCTGCGCGCGCACGGTCGGCGTGCCCTGCTCCTGCGACACCACCACCATCCAGCGCTTTCCGGTCCAGCCGGTGAGCTTGCGTTGCAGGTCGTGCACCAGCGTCTTGGGTGCGCTGGCCTCGAGTGCGATTTCGAGCTGGCCGTCCTCGCAGCGCACCAGCCGCACGTCGCGTTCCAGCGCCATCTTCATCGATATGTCGCGCTTTTCCTGCACCAGCGCGATCAGCGCCTCGAACGAGCCGACGGTCAGCATCGGCGCGGCAGCGGCCGAGGCATTGACGTCAGCCGCAGGATCTTCGGACAGGCGCGGCGATACCGCGGCCGAGGAGCGGGGCGAGCCGCGTGGCGCGTCGTAGCGCGCCGTCGAGTTCTGCGCCGGCGCCGCGGCCGAGCCGCCGTTGCCTTGCGGGCGCGCGGGTGCGCCACCCTCCTCGCCGAGCGAGCGCACGACCTCGTCCGGCGTCGGCAGATCGGCGGCATAGGCGATCCGTACCAGCACCATCTCGGCGGCGGCGACCGGGCGGCCGGAGGCCTGAACCTCGCCCACGCCTTTCAGCAGCATCTGCCAGGTGCGCGACAGCACCCGCATCGACAGTTGCGCCGCGAAGGCGCGACCGCGCACGCGTTCGGCTTCCGACAGCGAAACGTCGTCGGCGACACCGGGAACGACTTTGACCCGCGTCACGAAATGGGTGAATTCGGCGAGATCGCTCAACACCACGCCGGGATCGGCGCCGATTTCATACTGCGCGCGCAATTCCTTAAGCGCGGCAGCGATGTCCCCCTTCATCAGCGCCTCGAACAGATCGACCACGCGTACGCGGTCGGCGAGGCCGAGCATCTGGCGCACGTCTTCCGCCGCTACCTTCCCGGCAGCGTGCGCGATCGCCTGATCGAACAGCGAAAGCGAATCGCGCACCGAGCCTTCGGCGGCGCGCGCGATCAAGGCGAGGGCCGCCGGTTCGGCTTCGATCTTCTCCTTCGTGGCGATGCCTTCGAGATGCTTGACCAGCAGCGCGGCGTCGACGCGGCGCAGGTCGAAGCGCTGGCAGCGCGACAGCACCGTCACCGGCACTTTGCGGATTTCGGTGGTGGCGAAAATGAACTTGGCGTGCGGCGGCGGCTCTTCCAGCGTCTTGAGCAGCGCGTTGAACGCCGCGCCCGAAAGCATGTGCACTTCGTCGAGAATGTAGACCTTGTAGCGCGCCGACACCGGCGCGTAACGGATGGCGTCGTTGATCTGGCGCACGTCCTCGACCGAATTGTGCGAGGCGGCGTCCATCTCCAGCACGTCGATGTGCCGGCTTTCGATGATGGCCAGACAATGCACGCCCATCACCGGCATGCTGATGGTCGGCCCCGTCACCGAGCCGTTCGGCAACTCGTAATTGAGCGCGCGCGCCAGAATGCGCGCGGTCGTGGTTTTGCCGACGCCGCGAACCCCGGTGAGGATCCAGGCCTGTGGAATGCGCCCGCTCTCGAACGCGTTCGAGATGGTGCGCACCATGGCGTCCTGGCCGATCAGGTCGTCGAAGCTGGCCGGGCGGTATTTGCGCGCCAGCACGCGATAGCCGGTTCCCTCGGGCGTGCCGCCGGGGTCGAGACCTTGCTTGCTTGGTTTCGCGGTTTCGCTCATCGTGCCATCCGACCGGCGGCCGCGCATGCTGCGCTGTTGGATCGCGGAAATTGGTGGGAGGCTGACGAGCGACCCGAACCGCGCTCGTTAGGGCTGCTTCCTTCCGGATCTGACCCGGTTGGCGAGTGGCTCGTCCACCGCCAACCTCCCGTGACTTATATCGGGCGAAAGAGGGGAGAAAGCAAGCAGCCCTCCTCCGTCATTCCGGGGCGCGAGCGTAGCGAGCGAACCCGGAATCCATAATCGCCCACCGGGGTTATGGATTCCGGGTTCGCGGCCTTCGGCCGCGCCCCGGAATGACGTGGATAAGTTTTCGCCCTAGTCTTTCCAAATGAATGAGACTTGGTCCCTCCACCCGCAACTCGCACAGGACACGGTTCCTGTCGGCGACCTAGCGCTATCGCGCGTGCTGTTGGCGAACGACGCCAATTATCCCTGGCTGATTCTGGTGCCGCGGCGGGCCGGCCTCGTCGAGATCATCGATCTGTCCGACCATCACCGGTTCGAATTGATGGATGAGATCGCGGACGGCGCCCGCGCACTCAAATCGATTACCGAATGCGAGAAGCTCAACATCGCGGCGCTCGGCAACCAGGTGGCGCAATTGCACGTGCACGTGATCGCTCGCCGGCACAGCGACGCCGCCTGGCCGAAGCCGGTGTGGGGCACGGCGGTGCCATCCGCGTACCATCCGGCCGTGCGCGACGGGCTGATCGGCGCATTGCGGCGTGCCCTTCAAATTCGGCCGCTTTAGGTTCCGCGAGGCCGGGGCGGCATCCGGGCGCGCATTGCACAATTCGACTCGCCGTGCGAATTTCCGCGCCCAATGTCCCGTCGCCCCGATCTCGGCCCCAAACCGCTTCTTGGCTACACGCAAAGCCGCCTCGAGCGCGCCGCCGAATTGCGCCCCGATGCCGGCGCGATGGCGGGGCTGGCGGCACAGCCCAATGCCGGCGCCTATGTGATCGGCGGCGACTGGATCGCGATGAAAAAGGGCTCGGCCCTCAACGATCCGCTATTCACGATGGCGGAAGCGCGTGCGCTGGCGCCCGCGAGCGAGACGGTTTTCCTCGGCCTGTTGGAAAGCGCTCCCCGTTTCGGCTACGGCATTGCGCCGGCTGCGGCGGAAGCGCTGAAGACGCGCGACGATCTCCTGGTCACCGACCTGCGCTCGATCGCCGTGCAGGGGCTGGTTGAGCCCGAGCACCTGCCGCCGATCGCCGAGGCCAAGGCGGTGCTGCATTGGCATCTGCGTCACCGTTTCTGCCCGAACTGTGGGGCGCCGACGCAAGCGGTCAGCGCCGGCTGGAAGCGCGATTGTCAGCATTGCCACATCGAACATTTCCCGCGCACCGATCCGGTGGTGATCATGCTGGCGACCGAGGGCGAGAACTGCCTGCTCGGCCGCAGCCCGCGTTTCGGGCCGACCATGTGGTCGTGCCTTGCCGGCTTCCTCGAGCCGGGCGAGGCAATCGAGGACGCGGTGCGCCGCGAAACGCGCGAGGAAGCCGGCATCCTCTGCGGCAAGGTGACCTATTTCAGCTCGCAGCCCTGGCCGTTCCCGACCACGCTGATGATCGGCTGCCATGCGCAAGCCTTGACCCAAGAAATTGTCGTCGACCGCGCGGAACTCGAGGACGCGCGGTGGTTTACCAAGACGGAAGTAGCAAGCATGCTGACGCGCCGGCACCCCGAGGGCTTGAGCACGCCGCCGCCGGTCGCGATCGCGCATCACATCATCCGCGCCTGGGTGGAGAACGAGATCGGCTTTGACTGACGCCGCGCTAAAACGAACCCCACGAATCTTGTGCGCCGGCGGCGCCGTGCAGGACATTGTGATGCGGGTGGACAAATTCCCCGATCCCGGCACCAAGGTGCAGGCGTCCGAATTCCTCATCACCAGCGGCGGCCAGGCCGGCAATGCCGCGGTTGCCGTGGCCCGGCTCGGCGGCAAGACCAGCTATATCGGCGCGCTCGGCGATCATGACGACGAGGTCGCCAGCACCATCGTAAAGACGTTCGCGGGCGAGAACATCGACGTCAGCGGCGCCTTGCGGGTGCCGGGCGCGCGTTCGTCGGTATCGTTGATTTTAATTGACGCCGCCGGCGAAAAAATGATCGCGACCCGCCGCAACAAGGGATTGAACGAAGCGGTCCCGAAGGATGCCGCGGCAGCGGTGGCCGGGCTCGACGCGGTATTGCTCGACAACCGCTATACCAACATCGCCATGCCGATCTGCCTCGCGGCGAAAGCGCGCGACATTCCGCGCGTGCTCGACCTCGATAAACCGGAACCGCCGGATAACCCGCTGGTGGATTGCAGCACGCATGTGATCGCGTCCGCCGAGGCGATGCGCGAGAGCACCGGCATGGCCGACCTCGGCGCCGCGCTGCGCAAATACGGTGAGACCTACAAAGGCTTCCTCGCCGTCACCGACGGGCCCGACGGCGTCTCTTGGCTCGAGCGCGGCGAGGTCCGTCACATGGCCGCGTTCAAGGTCGACGCCATCGACACTTTAGGCGCCGGCGATACGTTTCACGGCGCCTTTACTTTCCGGCTGGTGGAAACCGGCGATGCGGTCGAGGCGATGCGCTTTGCCGCCGCCGCGGCGGCAATCAAATGCATGCGGTTCGGCGGTCTGATGGGCGCGCCCTCGCGGGCCGAAGTCGAAGCGTTTTTGAAGCGGCAAAGCTGACTACTTCTTCGACGGACAGGGCGCGCCGCAAGGCGCGCAGGCGCCGGCGAAATCCTCCGGCGACATCGCGCGGCCGCTCGACGGGCTGATCAGATGGTTGCCGACGATCGCCACCAGCCCGAGCAAAACGACGACGATGTAAACCTTCCGCATAAGGCTAATCCCGCGACAGGCCGAACAGCGGCCGCAGGCGGATGCCGATCAGGCAGCCGGGCAGCGCGGCGGCGAACCAGACCCAGCCGTGCAGCGAACCGGAAGCGACGCCGCCGACAAAGGCGCCGATATTGCAGCCAAAGCCCAGCCGCGCGCCCCAGCCCATCAGCAGGCCGCCGACGCCTGCGGCCAGCAGCGATTTCAGCGGCGGCCAGGCGGTGGCGGCGAACGGCTTGGTCGCGGCGGCGGCCGCCATGGCGCCGAACAACATTCCGAAGTCCGTAAGGCTCGAGGTGTCGGACAGCACCGAGCTGGTCAGCGCCTGCTTGTTACCCGGCCATTGCCAGAAATTCGCATGGGAGAAGTCGTAGCCGAGCGCACTGAATATCTTGGCGCCCCAAATTGTGTAGCCGTAAGTCACGCTCCAGGGATGGCCGCCGGCGGCGAAGACCTCTACGCACAACAGCCCGATGGCGATGCCGCCGATGATATAATTACGCGATGGCATGTAGTTTGCGCCGCGCCGCTTGGCGACCGCGACGATCAACGCGGCGGCCACCGCGATGCTCGCCAATGTCGCCGCCAACCCGCCCCAAGGGCCGAGGTAGTCGGAGGCGAGGATCGGATCGATGCCGCCGAGCGCCAGGAACGACGGCAGTGACAGGCTGCCGAAGACGCTGCCGATGACGAAGAACAGCAGCGCGATCAGCATGCGCCCCGAGCCGCCGCCGACGGTGTAGAGCGTGCCGGAGCCGCAGCCATTGGCGAGCTGCATGCCGATCCCGAAGGTGAAGGCGCCGATAAGGAGCGAAGGACCGAGCGGCGCGATGGCGCCGCCGAAATTCTGCCGAAGCGCGGCGACCGGCACGACCGCCAGCGCGCAGATCGCGATCACGATCAGCCCGCCGAGCAGACCGCCCGCCTCCCCGCGCGTCAGGAAGCGCCGCCAGGACGCGGTGTAGCTGAACTCGGCTTTCAGAAACGCGATGCCGAGACCGAAGCCGCCGACGATCAGCGCCGCCGAAGCGGGCTGGCCGTCGAGCAGCACCAACGCGAGCAGGATTGCGGTCGCGATCAGGGCGAGCCCGAGGAACAGGCGGTCGACGCTGACGCCTGCCCGCGTATCGGGCGTGCTCAAGGCTGCGGTGGACATAGAAACTCCCCGATGACTCGGCTCAGGAACCCAGGCCAAGCTTCTTCATCAGATCGTCCCACTTGGTGCGCGACGACACGATAGGGCGGCTCGCATTTCCGGTCCACTCCACCATCGAGCCGTCATAGAGCTTGACGTTATGGCGGCCGAGCAACTCGTGCAGCACGAACCAGTCGGTGGCCGACCAGTGGCCGGTGTTACAGTAGCTCACCACCGGCCCGGGCGGAATCCGTGCGGCCACCGCCGCAAGCGCCGCCGTCGGCTTCAAGCGGTTGGTCTTTGCGTCGTAGAACTCGGCGCTGTCCACATCGATCGCGCCCGGTATATGGCCATAGGCAGCGACCTTCGGCGCTCTTTCCGCGCCGGTGAAGAAAGACGCGGGACGAGCATCGACCAGCGTGGCGCCGCCGGCCTGCACGATTTTTTCCACGTCGGCGAGCTTGGCCAGCGATTTTTCGTCGCCATCGACAAAAAGCGTCTTCGGCGTCGGCTTGTTCTCGCCCCGCTCGAACGGCAAGCCCGCCTGTTTCCAGGCTGCGATGCCGCCGTCGAGGATCGACACATCGGGGACGCCGGCCACCTTGAGCGTCCAGTAGACGCGCGCGGCGGAACCGAAATCGGTGTAGCTGACGCCGGCCGGCACGACGACCACGTGACTGTTCTCGTCAATCCCGAGATTTCCGATCAGGTTCTGGATTTCCAGGAGGCTCGGCAACATGAACGGCACGTTGTGCACGGTGACGCGCCAACCGCCTTGATCGTAGTCGCTATGCACGGCGCCCGGGATATGCCCCTGCGCAAAAGTCTCCGGCTTGCTGCCGTCGATGGCCGAGCGGATGTCGAGCACCACCAGATTCGGGTCGTGCAGATGGCTGTTGAGCCAAGCGGGTGTCACCAGCGGCTGCGCATCGGCGGCAGCGGCGGGCGCGGCCAGCACGACGGCAAGCGCGAATGCCAACGTGAGCCAAGCGGCGAGCCGGCGCAGAGCGGCGGAAACTTCGGCGGGAAAGATTTTTGTCATGGGCGCAGGTCCGGTCGAAATGCTGCTTGAGACGCAGCGAGAGATTGCGCTTGAAATAGAATATTTTTCTCTGTAAATACAGATGGATGGCTAAAATAAGAAATTTATTCCAATACTTGGCGCTGTTTTAGGCCAATGATTCCAATTTTTGAAGGAAACAGAGAATGGACGCTATCGACCGCAAGATCCTCGCCGTGGTGCAAGAGGACGCATCGCTCTCGGTCGCCGAAATCGGTCAGCGGGTGGGCCTGTCCTCGACCCCGTGCTGGAAGCGATTGCAGCGGCTGGAAGCCGACGGGGTGATCTTGCGCCGCGTCGCGCTGATCGACCCGGAAAAGATCGGGCTCGGCATCACGGTGTTCGTGTCGATCGAAACCGGCGACCACTCGCAGGACTGGCTCAAGCGCTTCGCCGAGACCGTGGGCGGCATGCCGGAGGTAATGGAATTTTACCGGATGGCCGGCGACGTCGACTACATGCTGCGCGTGGTGGTGCCCGACATCGCGGGCTACGACACCTTCTACAAGAAGCTGATCGCGACCGTTCCGCTCAAGAACGTCACCTCACGCTTCGCCATGGAACGGATCAAATCGACCACCGCGCTGCCGATCGGCGAGGCGCGGCACAGCGCCTGACGCGTCAACTGCAGGTCTTGGTGCTATCGGGGTAAGACGGCGCCTGGGTGCGCGGGGACATATACATATGGTCCGACAGCGTAAGCGAGCCGGTGATGGTGTAGCCGACGATCGGCGTGTAGGCGTACGAAACCGTGCTGTAAATCAACGTTCCCGGCACCGCTGCCAGCGCAGCCGGTATTGTCACCGACCCGCTCTGCAGCGTTCCGGTGCTCCATTTCATTGTCACGTTTTTGTTTGCATCGACACTGAGGCACGACACCGTCATTGTGAGATTGGCAGCATTATAGGGCGCAATGATCGCGCTTGACGCAGCCAAAATATTGTTCATCTCAGTCGCGCTGAGAATATTATTGGCACAACTACCCGAATTGGCATTTCTGCTACCGCATGATGCCGTCAGGTTCGCCAGGGCGCCGGCAACTAGACTGACCTTGCGATCAACCGCCGCGCCATCCGAAATCTCGACGCATCCGAGATAGAGCCCGATCATCACCGGCGCAATGAAGGCAAATTCAACCGCCGAAACGCCGCGCCGGTCGCGGCCGAAGCGCCGGATCATCCGCGGCATCGAAGAAGTCGCCGTCATGACGCGCTGCCTCATCAGTAGGGCTCGTTACGGAACACCGATGTCGCCACCAGCAGGCGGCTACCGCCGTTCAGGTTGGACAGATTGCCGCCGAGCAACGAGAGGTAGATCGGCCATTCGTAATACAGCGTCACAACCACGATGCTACCTTGCACTCCGGGGCTGTAGGCCATCTGCGTGGTGTCGAATTGGCCGTTGGAGATCGGCGAAGCGGTATTAATCGCGGCGTAGCTGCTATAGGTCTGGACGTTCACATAGACGCCGTTGGTACAGGCGAACAGTCCGCCGGCGAATCGATTTCACACTTGGGTCTTGAAGTCGGCCTGGCTGAAGCCCTGTGCCTGCCCGGTCATGATCAGCCGGCCGGCGTCGGTGACGGCGGCTTCCAGCATTTGCCCGGCGAAAAACACCAGCGCCGTTTCCAGGATCGCGAATAGCAGCGCCAGAAATGGAACCGCGACCAGCGCGAACTCGACGGCGGCGGCGCCGTCCCCTGGTGCCGCGCAAAGCGTCGCGCGGCGCGCGTCGGCAGCAGGCGGCGGAGGAAGGGAGCGACCTTGCTTTGAATGCGCTCAAGCATGGCAACCTTCGAGACGGTTGAAAGGTGCCGAAACACCATGAGAAGTCCTAGCAAATCCGCGTCTTCAAATTGTTGCGTGGATCGCCTGGAATTGGCACTATTCCGTTAAGCGATCGCTAACCACGATCGCGATCGGACGCGGCAGGCGCGATCAGACGCCCGCGCTGCACTCAGTGCGCTTGCGCCCCGCCGGTGCGGGCGCCGCTCTGGCCCAGCGTCGCGTTAAAGTAGGATGGCGAATCGCCGAGCGTGATGCGGTGTTCGCAGTCCGGCGCGCAGCTGTAAGTCTCGCGGTCGACGCCCTTGTACATCACCACCAGATCGTTGCCGGGGGCGCCGCGCACCTCCACGGTCTTGTCCATCACCACGTGCCCGGTGCGGTCGAGCGCCATCATATTGGTGGTGCCGTAGCCCTTGCCGGTAATGACCAGAATGCCGCCGCTTTGCAGCGCGGCATCGGCGATCAGCGGGTTTCCGATCACGATGGTAGCGACGAGTTGCGGCAACTTCATCACCACCGCCTGATCGACGCTGACGTTCACGGTGTCGGCTTGCGCCGCTGGGGCGCCGAGGGTGGCTGCGAAAATGATGGTCCAGGCCCAAACGCGGAAAAATCGCCTGCGACGTCCCAACACGGCCGACATCAAACTCTCCAGCATGCTGAACTTTACAAGACCCGCCGCAACAGCGGCCGGTCGACATTAGGAGTTGACTGCAAATAGGTGAACGAAGTGCAAAGAGCGCCGCGTCATTGCTGGAACGGATAGAGCATCTGGGCGCCGAAGCTTTCCGGGAAGCTCTGGTCGTCGATGCCATAGGCGTCCGGCAGCTCGTTTTCGGGCATGTAGAAGGTGCCGAACAGCAGGTCCCAGATCGGGAAGGTGCCGGCGAAATTGCTCGAGCCGCCGCGATTGGCCGCAGTGTGATGCCAGCGATGAAAGACCGGACCGGCGATCACGTATTTGAACGGTCCCAGCGTCCAGTTCAGGTTGGCATGCACGAAGGCCGAGGTGGCGGTCGTGAACGGGCCTAGCCACAGCATCACGTTCGGCGAAATTCCGGCCAGCAGCAGGACGACGTCGACCAAGACGGTGCCGAGCAGGATATTGACCGGATGAAACCGCGCCGCCGAGATCCAGTCGAGGTCTTCGGATGAATGGTGGACGGCGTGGTATTTCCACAGCGCGGCGCCATGATAGAGGCGATGGAACCAGTACAGCAGGAAGTCCGACACCACCAGGAAAGTGAGCGCTTGCGCCCATAGCGGCATGGCGGCGAGCGGGCCGAAGCCGTTGTCGTAGAACTTGATCAGCTCGTCGGCGCCGTGAATGCTGTAGATATAGGCTGCTCCCATCACCATCAGGCCGATGCGCACGAAGCGGGCGGCCAGCGGAATCAGGAACCAATAGCAGACGTCGGTGACGATCTCGCGCTTGTGCCACCACGAGCGGCCGGGATTGCAGGCCGACCAGTGCGTGAGCACCGCGAACACGATGCCGAGCGCGATCGATATCGGGACGATCTTGAGGACGGTCGCGCCCGCGACCAGCAGCACGGAATACAATTCGACGAGCATTCCCAAAGACCCGGCTGATAAGGAACAGAGGTCAATTCGTATCGGCCCGCGCGGTTAAGATGAGGTATAAGGCGCCGCCGATGGATTCGAGCCGGAGCCACACCGGGCGTGCGGTCAAAGATGGCGGCGAATGACATCGGGAAGCCGGCCAGTATTGGCCGCCCGGCCCAAAGTCACCGAAACCGGGCAGCGGCCGATGATCGTACAGTATTTGCATGGGTATCCTTTAATATATTTTAGGAATAACTGGAATATATCCAATGCATAGGCTGTATAAACGATTTATTAACCACGATCATCTTCAGTACGTAATTTATTAACTACAGTATATACCGTCACCAATGGCCTATATTTCTTTGGTTGTATTAACTCGCATGCAAGACCTCGCTGGTACGGTTCGGCATGGTCCAGAAGAGCCCGGAGGTAATCCGGTCTCCCGGACCAGCTCAGACAGCCACGTGGACCTTTGGAGCTACCTATGAAAAACCTCATCGTGCGTTTCGTGAAGAACGAATCCGGCGCCACCGCCATCGAGTACGGCCTCATTGCGGCGGGTATCTCGGTCGCGATCATCGCGGTCGTTAACGGCCTTGGCACCCAGTTGAACGCCAAGTTCGGCAGCATTTCGAGCCAGCTCAAGTAATCGAGCGCTTCGTCGCTGCAATAAAGGCTCCGGCGAGTTGCCGGAGCCTTTCGTTTTTTGGCAGCCGGTTACCGCCCCTAAAGACTTGGCGCGCTAACCGAAACGCAAGCTTACCCGGCGTAGTTTGACGTCGCGCCGGCAATTCTCGCGCAAGGACGACGACCATGGTGACCGACGTTATCAGGCTTTTGCTGTTCCCGGCCCTGATGGCGTTCGCCGCGTCGAGCGACCTTCTGACGATGACCATATCGAACCGGCTCTCGCTGGCGCTGGCCGGCGGCTTTTTCCTCCTCACGATCATCACTGGCATGAGTTTACCGGCGATCGGCATGCACCTGGCCGCCGCTGCGCTGGTGCTGGCTATTTCCTTCGGCTTTTTTGCCATGGGCTGGATCGGCGGCGGCGACGCCAAGCTGGCGGCCGCCACGGCACTTTGGTTCGGTTTCGACTTTCTGATGGACTATCTGGTCTATGCATCGCTGTTCGGCGGCGTGCTGACCCTGGTGCTGATCCAGTTCCGGCGCCTGCCGTTGCCGGGCCCCCTCGCCCGCCAGACCTGGATTCTCCGGCTGCATGAAACCGGCGGCGGCGTGCCTTACGGCATCGCGCTCGCCGCCGCGGCGCTCGCCGTTTATCCCAAAACCGGTTGGATGCCCGCGTTCGGCCTTTGAAATCCCGAAGGCGCGGCCCGGCATCTCGAAAAAACGGGACCCGGTTTCCAGATAAATATCATCCGCCCCGAAAAATCGTCGTAAGAAAATATTAACTCGATTTAGTCACCGCTGCTTAACCATACCTTGACCTTTAGCTGTTGAAATCCGGTGCAAGCGGTCGCACTGGCCGCCATGTCGATTACGCGGCCGACCCGGCCGTCCCTGTCACGGTGAGAGTGAAGCGTATGAAAGCCGCGCGTCTCGTTGTCCTGACCGTCGCCATCGCCGCAGGTGGTGTTGCCGCCATGCTGGCCGGCCGTTCGGAAAAGCCGCCGGAGGTCAAGAACGCCCCGGCGCCGCAAATCGCCACTGTCGAAGTTCTTGTCGCCAAAGCGGATATCGGCATGGGCCAAACCGTTTCGCCCGGCGACGTCCGCTGGCAGGAATGGCCCGCCGCGGCCGCCTCCGGAAACTTTATCCGCAAAATCGACCGGCCCAACGCCGTCGAAACGCTATCCGGCAGCATCGCGCGGTACCCGTTCGTCAACGGCGAGCCGATTCGCGAGGCCAAGCTCGTTAATTCCAAGGGCGCCGGCTTCATGGCCGCGATCCTGCCGGCCGGCATGCGCGCCATATCCACGCAGATTTCGCCGGAGACCGGCGCCGGCGGTTTCATCCTGCCGAACGATCATGTGGACGTCATCCTGACGCGCCGCGACCAGGCCGCGGATAAGGCCGCCGGCGGCGACACCCATAGCAGCGAAACCGTTCTCACCAATGTCCGCGTGCTGGCGATCGACCAGAACGTGCAGGAGAAAGACGGCCAGAAGGTCGTGGTCGGAAAAACCGCGACGCTGGAACTGACGCCGGCCCAAACCGAAACGCTGGCGCTTTCCCAGCAACTTGGCACGCTTTCGCTGGCGCTGCGCAGCATCGCCGATGCATCGCATGACACGCCGCAGAGCGAAGACAAATCAGGCGCCCGCCGCGCCGGCGTGAATATCGTCCGCTTTGGCGTCGGCACGATGATGAATTCGAAATGATCGAGCGAGGGGACACGGGGACATGGCTATAACGATTTCATTCCGCGCCACCGCGTTGGCGGCACTCGTTCTCGGCACAGGCCTGACGCCATCGGCCCCGACGGCGGCGGCCGAGCCGCAAATTCCGGGCGTCTCACTTGTCGGCACCGACGCAACCACGCTCCCCGTGACACTCCGGATCGGCAAGTCGCTCGTCTACAATTTTCCGCGCGACATCAAGGACGTGCTGGTGGCCGATCCCAAGACCGCCAACGTCGTGATCCGCTCGTCGCGCCGCGCTTACATCATCGGCGCCCTCACCGGAGAGACCAACATCGTCTTTTTCGATGCCGGAGGGATGCAGATGGCCCGCTTCGAGATCACGGTCATCGATAAGATCAAGATCCCGGTCCAACGCGATGTGAGGATCGTCCAAAAGGCAATCCTGGATCTCCTCTGTCCAAGACGCAACGTACATTGTGATGACGTCGTCAAAGTTGATAGCGTCGGCGATGGCATCATTCTGACCGGCACCGTGGCGAACCAGCTGGAGGCGCAGCAGGCCTACGACATCGCATCGCATTTCGTCGCTCCCGGTGATGCCTTCAGCAACAGCGACAGCGGCGGCAGCAGCAGCAGCAGCAGCGGCAGCAGCGGCGGCCGCGGCAGCGGCAGCGGCAGCGGCGGCAGCAGCAGCGTCAGCATATCGCCATCCGGTCTGCCTAGCGCGCAGCGCTTGAGTGACGCCAGTGCAAGCAAAATCGTCAACGCAATCGTGGTCCGCGGCCGCGACGAGGTCATGCTCAAGGTGACGGTCGCCGAAGTGTCGCGCCAAATCATCAAGCAGCTTGGCATTAATCTCAGCGGCAGCGCTGGCTTCGGGTCGGCGGTGGTCAATTTCAACAACACCAACCCGTTCCCGATCAATGGCTCGCCGAATTCCGGCATTCCGAACATTGGCGGCACTTTCAAGTCGGTGACGGCCAACTTGCAGGCGATGGAGCAAGCCGGCGTGATCCACGTACTAGCCGAGCCGAACCTCACCGCAATCTCCGGTGAAACTGCAAATTTCCTGGCCGGCGGCAAGTTCCCGTACCCAACACCGCCCTCAACCGCGGGCGCCGCCCCCGGGTTTGACTTTGAGAATTTCGGTGTAAGTCTGGTGTTCACCCCTGTGGTGCTGTCGGAAGGTGGCATCAGCCTAAAGGTGATGACGGAAGTCTCGGAACTTGCCCCCGAAAATTCCGTGACAGTGTTGGGAACCACGGTTCCCGGCCTGACGGTGCGGCGCGCCGAAACTACTGTCGAGATCCCCTCAGGTGGCTCACTCGCCATGGCAGGCATGATCGAGCAGGAGACCAAACAAACTATCACTGGCTTCCCCGGCCTGATGAATGTGCCGATCCTCGGCACACTGTTCAAGAGCCGCGACTACCTCAACAACCAGACCGAGTTGATGATACTGGTCACGCCCTACATCGTGCACGCGGTGGCGCAAAAGCAGTTGTCGCGGCCCGACGACGGCTTTTCCGATCCCAACGATCAGTCGAGCGTGCTGCTGGGACGCCTGAACCGCATCTATGGCGGCGCCGGCATGGCCGAGCCGCCGCCGAGCGACTACCACGGCAAATACGGATTCATTCTCGATTGAGGGGTATGGGGAGACAATCGATGACACGCTTTCTCAAAACGAACGCCAAACGCCGGGGCGCCACGGCGCTGCGCGCGCTGGCGGTCGTCGGTCTCGCCACCTCGTTGGCCGGCTGCTATACGCAACGGATCGCGCAACAGCCGCCCTATCCCAACGATTACCACGAACGCCATCCGATCAGCCTGAAGGAAGGCGAACGCACCATCGAGATTTTCGTGGGCCGCAATCGCGGCGGGCTCACGCCGAGCCAGCGCGCCGATGTGCTTTCGTTCGCGCAACTCTGGCGGCGCGAGGCCACCAGCGGCATCATCGTGGACGTTCCGCGTGGCCGGCTGTCCGATCGCGCCGCCGGCGAGTCGCTACGCGAGGTGCAGTCCATTTTCGCCGCCTCCGGCGTGCCGCGCAACGCCATCTACGTGCGCGCCTATAAGCCGGCGGGCCTTACGCTCGCCAGCATCAAGATCAACTACGCCAAGATCGTCGCCACCGCCGGCCCATGCGGGCTTTGGCCGCACGATCTCGGTACCAGCCTGGACGCTACCGACACCGAGAACCGTCCTTATTGGAATCTCGGTTGCGCCAGCCAGCGCAATCTCGCCGCCATGGTCGACAATCCAGCCGACCTGGTGCAGCCACGCGGCGAGGCGCCGGCCTATTCGCCGCGCCGTTCGGTGGCGATCGACAAATACCGCAAGGGAGAAAATCCCTCCGGCACCTATGACGGCTACGACAAGGCCAAAATCGGCGATGTCGGCAAATGATCAAACACGCATCTCAAGTCGCCATGGCCGACAGCGAGGCGATGCCGGCGGGAGCCGACAGCGCCGCCGACGAACACATCGCGCCCGCGCCACGGGTCTCGATCCAGGCCTTCTGCGAGACGGTCGAAACCGCCGCCGCCGTCCAGGCAGCCGGCGAAGACCGCCGTCTCAGCAAGGCGCATTTGAAAATACAGATGGGCGGCATCGCCGCCGCGGCCGAGGCCTATCGCAGCTCGCCGACGCCGAACGTCATCATGATCGAATCGGAAAACCACTCCGACGAGATCCTGCACGGCCTCGATCAACTCGCCGAAGTCTGCGATGCCGGCACGCGCGTGGTCGTGATCGGCCGCGTCAACGACGTGACACTCTATCGCGAGCTGACGCGGCGTGGCGTCAGCGAATATCTGATCGCGCCGGTCGGCACCATCGACATCGTGCGCGCGGTCTGCGGACTGTTCTCGCATCCCGATGCCAAGCCGGTCGGCCGCATCATTGCCGTGGTCGGCGCCAAAGGCGGCGTCGGCGCGTCCACCATCGCGCATAACATCGGCTGGGCGATCGCGCGCGATCTCTCGCTCGATTCGGTCGTAACCGACCTCGACCTTGCCTTCGGCACCGCCGGGCTGGACTACAATCAGGACCCGCCGCAAGGCATTGCCGATGCGGTGTTCTCGCCCGATCGCGTCGACTCGGCCTTCGTCGACCGCCTGCTGTCCAAATGCACCGACCATCTGAGCCTGCTGGCCGCGCCGGCGACGCTCGACCGGGTCTACGATTTCGGCGCCGACGCGTTCGATTCGATCCTCGATTCGCTGCGCGGCACGATTCCCTGCGTCGTGCTCGACGTTCCGCACATGTGGTCCGGCTGGACCAAGCGGCTGCTGGTCGGCGCCGACGAGATCCTGGTGGTTGCCGGTCCCGACCTCGCCAACCTGCGCAACGCCAAGAACATGGTCGATCTGCTGCGCGCCGCGCGGCCGAACGACCACCACCCGTTTTACTGCCTCAACCAGGTCGGCGTGCCGAAACGGCCGGAGATCAAGCCCGCGGATTTCGCCAAGGCGCTGGAAGACCAGCCGCTCGCGGTGATTCCGTTCGAGCCGCAACTTTTCGGAACCGCCGCCAACAACGGCCAGATGATCGCCGAGGTTTCGGCGAACCACAAAACTGCGGAGATGTTCCGCCAATCGGCGCAAGTGCTGACCGGGCGCGCCGAGGCGAAGCGATCCCGCGGCGGCCTGCTGACTCCTTTGTTCGCGAAGCTGATGAAGCGATCGGGCTCATAATCATTCGGAGGCTTCCTCGTGTTCGGTAGGCGTAGTGGAACTTCTGATGCGCGCGCTGCGGTCCCGGCGGCGCCGAAGCCGGATGCCGCGCCGTCGGTGCAAGCCGGCACGGTGCCGAAGCCGGCCGCCGGCGCCTCAATGGAGACCGGCCGGGCGCCGATCCCATCGGACGGGCTCGGCGCGCCGCTGCTCTCGGCGCCGACCCCGACCCGCAGCCCTTCGCCGCTCAACACGATCCCGTCTTCGGTCGACTCCCGCCGCTCGGAAACCTATTACGAGGTCAAGAGCATCATTTTCGGCGCGCTGATCGAGGCGATCGATCTGGCGCAGCTGGCGCGCCTCGATGCCGATAGCGCGCGCGAGGAAATCCGCGACATCGTCAACGAGATCATCGCGATCAAGAACATCGTGATGTCGATTTCGGAGCAGGAAGAACTGCTCGACGATATCTGCAACGACGTGCTCGGCTTCGGACCGCTCGAGCCGCTGCTCTCGCGCGACGACATCTCCGACATCATGGTCAACGGTTCCGGCACCGTATACATCGAAGTCAAGGGCAAGATTCAACGGACCGGCATCCGGTTCCGCGACAACCAGCAGCTCCTGAATATCTGCCAGCGCATCGTCAGCCAGATCGGCCGCCGCGTCGATGAATCCTCGCCGATCTGCGACGCCCGCTTGCCCGACGGCTCTCGCGTTAACGCCATCGTGCCGCCGCTGGCGATCGACGGTCCCGCGCTCACCATCCGCAAATTCAAAAAGGACAAGCTGACGCTCGATCAGCTCGTCAAGTACGGCACCATCACGGAGCAAGGTTCCCAAATCCTGCGCATCATCGGCCGTAGCCGGGTCAATACCCTGGTGTCCGGCGGCACCGGCTCCGGCAAGACCACGCTGCTCAACTGCCTCACCCAGTTTATCGACGGCGACGAGCGCATCATCACCTGCGAAGACGCCGCCGAATTGCAGCTGCAACAGCCTCACGTGGTGCGTCTGGAGACGCGGCCGCCGAATCTCGAAGGCGAAGGCCAGGTCACCATGCGCGACCTGGTGCGCAACTGCCTGCGTATGCGGCCGGAACGCATCATCGTCGGCGAAGTTCGCGGACCCGAGGCATTCGACCTGCTGCAGGCCATGAACACCGGTCATGACGGCTCGATGGGCACGCTACATGCCAACAATCCGCGCGAGGCGCTCTCACGCCTGGAATCGATGATAACCATGGGCGGCTTCTCGCTGCCCTCGCGCACCATTCGCGAAATGATTACCGCCTCCGTGGACGTCGTGATTCAGGTCGCCCGCCTGCGCGACGGCACCCGCAAAATCACCCACATCACCGAGGTGATGGGCATGGAAGGCGACGTCATCATCACCCAGGATCTGTTCGTCTACGACATGACGGGCGAGGACGCGCAAGGCAACATTCTCGGCCGCCATCGCTCGACCGGCATCGGCCGCCCGCGCTTCTGGGATCGCGCCCGCTATTACGGCGAGGAAAAGAAACTGGCCGCCGCGCTCGATGCGGCGGAAGCCGTCAACGACGCGTTGCGGGCCTGAGCCGGGGACACCATGCAAACGATCGCCCTGTTCTTTCTGGCCTCGCTCGCAGTCGGGGGCGTGGCCTGGGTCTTCCTTTACCCGATCCTGTCCGGCGTGCGGCAAGCCGAAACCCGCATGGCCAACGTCGCCAAGGCGGAGCCGCAGGCGCGCGCCGCGCGCGGCAGCCAGAAGTCCCGGCGCGACGTCATCGAAAACACGCTCAAGGAATTCGACGAGCGCCACAAGAAAAGCAAAGGCGTACCGCTCTCGGTCCGCCTCGCGCAGGCCGGCCTTTCCTGGTCGAAGCGGCAATTCTTCCTCGTTTCGGCCGCCATCGGCGCGGCGATGTTCCTGCTCGGGCTCATCACCGGCAGCGGTCTCATCGTCTCCATCGTGCTCGGCGCTGCCGGCGCGTTGGGTCTGCCGCGCTGGTTGTTGTCTTTTATGAAGAAGCGGCGCGAGACAAAATTTCTCAATGCCTTTCCGGACTCGGTCGATATCATCGTGCGCGGCGTCAAGGCCGGCTTGCCGCTGCTCGACTGCCTGAAGATGATCACGGTCGAGGCGCCGGAGCCGGTGAAATCCGAGTTCCGCGCCATCGTCGAAACCCAAGCCATCGGCATGCCGCTGGGCGTGGCCTGCGGCAAGCTCTACGAGCAGATGCCGGTGCCGGAGGCCAATTTCTTCGGCATCGTCATTTCGATCCAGCAGAGGGCCGGCGGCAATCTCGCGGAAGCGCTCGGCAACCTTTCGCGCGTGCTGCGGGACCGCAAAAAAATGAAGGCCAAAATCCAGGCGATGTCGCAGGAAGCAAAAGCATCCGCCGCCATCATCGGCGCGCTGCCGATCGCAGTGATGACGATGGTCTACATCACAAGCCCGAACTACATCTCGCTGCTGTGGACCGAGCCGCTCGGCCGCGTGATGCTCGCCTGCTCCGTCGTATGGATGTCGATGGGCGTCATGGTGATGAAGAAAATGATCAATTTCGACTTCTAGCGCAGGATGCCGAAGATCATGCGCTTCGTAACAGTGTAGGATAGCAATGCTCAACCTTCTCATCGAATCGATCAACGTCAAGACTCTGACGATGGTAAGCGCCGCCATCGCCGCGATCGCCACGGTCTTGACCTTCACGATGCCACTGCTGGCCGGCGATTCGCTCGACAAGCGCATGAAGGCGGTCGCGATCGAACGCGAGAAGATTCGTGCGCGCGAGCGCGAGCGCATGATGCAGACGCAACAGAAGGTCAATCTGCGCCCCTCGGCGAAGCAATCCGTTCAGGCGATCGTCGACCGCTTCAACCTGAAAAAATGGGTCGGGCAGGAGGAAGCACGCCTCAAGCTGGTGCAGGCCGGCTATCGCGGCCAGGCGCCCTACATCACCTATCTGTTCTTCCGCATGGTGACGCCGGCGGCGAGCGCGCTGCTGGCCGCGGTCTATTTGTTCGTTGTGCTCGATTTGCACCAGCCGGCAATGATCAAGCTCGGCATGTGCATCGCCGCGGCCTATATCGGCATGCATGCGCCGCTGATGTTTCTCAAGAACCGGATCGCGCGCCGTCAGCTTTCAATCAAACGCGCATTTCCCGACACGCTCGACCTGCTGCTGATCTGCGTGGAATCCGGCATGTCGATCGAGGCGGCGTTCAAGAAGGTGAGCGACGAAGTCGGCTCGCAATCGGTCGCGCTGGCCGAGGAGCTCACGCTGACCACTGCCGAACTGTCCTATCTGCCGGACCGCCGTCAGGCCTATGAGAACCTGGCCAAGCGCACCGACCTGGACGGTGTGAAATCGGTTTGCATGGCGCTGCAGCAAGCCGAGCGTTACGGCACGCCGCTGGCGAACATGCTGCGCGTGATGGCGCAGGAAAATCGCGACATGCGCATGTCGGAAGCCGAAAAGAAGGCCGCCGGCCTGCCGCCGAAGTTGACGGTGCCGATGATTCTGTTCTTCCTGCCGGTCTTGTTCATCGTCATTCTCGGACCGGCCGCGATCAAGGTCATGGCGATCCGCTGATCGCCGCGGAAAGCACGGCGATTAGGCGAGCAAGCCTATCCGTAATTGAATTTTGCGATCAGGTCCCGGCGTCGGGCGCGGGTGCGAAAGGCGGCTGGCCCTTTTTCGTCCAGCCGCCGCGCTGCGCCAGCATCTGCCGCAGATAGCCGACATTGGCGGCCGCTTGATCGGGCGGCAGATCGGCACGGGCGATCTTTTCTGCTTCCGCGAAGCGGCCTAGCAGGCCAACTACCAGCGCGAGATTCTGCCGCACTTTCGGCGCCGCACCGGGCCGCGCCACGGCCTGCCGCAGGGTCGACTCGGCGAGTTTCAGGTCCTTGGTCAGCGCATAGGACAGGCCGAGATTGGACAAGACCGACGGGTCGCCCGGCACGATCCTGAGCGCGGCCGAATAGTGCCGCTGCGCCTCGGCATGGCGGCCCAGCTGATCGAGCACGGCGCCTTGCGCATTGAGGATGCGCCAGTCCGGATTGTCCGGCGTGTGCGCCCGGCCCAGTACATCGAGAGCCTGATTGTAATCGCCGGCATCGGCCAGCGCGCGGCCGTAGGCGCCGAGCACCGGCATATTGTGCGGATTCCCGATCGCGCACTGTTCCAGGACGGCGACCGCCTGGGCGCGCTGGTCGGTAGCGCGCAGGGCCTGGGCATAACCGATGGCCGCATCGACGTCTTTGGGGTTTGCCCGGTAACGGGCGCCCCAGGCCTCGAGCGACCGGCGCCAGTCGGCCTCGCTGCGCGGCGCAGCGGGCGCGCCGATCGAGCCGGTGATGTCGTCGCCCATGGTTTTGCAGCCGGCGACCGAGAGCGCCAGGACGGCCGCGACAGCAGCCGAGGCAAACAAATGGGCGGTGCGGGCGGTTCTAGGACGCATGGGAATCCGGGGGCTGGTATTCCGACGGCATTCCCCGAGCAATAAAACGTTAACCCTAACGAGTGGTTAACTTGTATTCTCGCCCGGCCACCGGATTTAGGATCGCCGCATGGAATCGACCCTTTCCCGAGACGAAATCGCGCTCCAGGCGCGCGCCCGGGCCTTCTCGCAGGCCGTCGTACGGCAGCGCGCCGCGGCCATTGACCGCGACGAGCAATATCCGTGGGACATCGTGAAGGCGCTGGCCGAGGCCGGCTACGTCGGCATGACCGTGCCGACGGCGCTGGGCGGACAAGGCCGCTCCTTCCTCGACGCCGTGCTGGTGATCGAGGAAATGGCGAAATCCTGCACCGTCACCGCGCGCATCGTGGTCGAAACCAATATGGGCGCGATCTCCACCGTGATGGCCTATGGCAGCGAGGCGCAGAAAAAATTGGCGGCGCGGCTGGTGCTCGAGGGCGACAAGCCGGCCATCTGCATCACCGAGCCGGACGCCGGCAGCGATGCGCTCGCCATGACCACGCGCGCCGACAAGCGCGGCGACACCTATGTCATCAACGGCCGCAAGCATTGGATCACCGGCGCCGGCGTCTCGCGCCTGCATCTGATTTTCGCGCGCGTGTTCGACGAGCGCGGCCATGAGCTCGGCATCGGCGGCTTCCTGGCGGTGCGCGATGAAAGCCAGGGCCTGCGCGTGGCGCGGCGTGAGCAGACCATGGGCCTGCGCGGCATGCCGGAAGGCGAGCTGGTGTTCGAGAACCTCCAAGTACCCGCAAGCATGGCGGTGTTGCCGCCGTCCGGGTTCAGCCGCGGCTTCGCCGATTTGATGAATGCGTACAACAGCCAGCGCGTCGGCGCCGGCACGGTGGCCATGGGCATCGCAGCCGGCGCCCTGGATCACGCGCTGGAATGGGCGAAAACGCGCGAGCAGTTCGGCCGCAAGATCGGCGAATTCCAAGGTCTGCAATGGATGCTGGCCGACATGCAGACCCACCTCACCGCGTCGCGGCTCATGCTTTACACCGCCGCGCGCTCGCGCGGACCTGACGGCAGCGCCTTCCCCGATCCGATGCTGGCGGCGCAGGCGAAAATCTTCGCCTCCGAGAGCGCGATCAAAATCGTCAACGACGCGCTGCAATTCTTCGGCGCCCGCGGCTATTCGCGCGAGCTGCCGCTCGAACGCATGGCGCGCGATGTGCGCATGTTCACCATAGGCGGCGGCACCGCGCAGGTGCTGCGCACGCTGGTCGCCTCCAAGATGCTGGGCTGGAAGCTGCCGCAGACGCGCGACGGCTACAGCCCGCCCCCCCCTTTGCGCGACGCTGCGGAATGACCATGCATCCGATTTTCGTGAACCCCGACGAGCCTTCGGTGCCGATTTTGTTCGTCACCGCCGCCACCTTCGACAAGGCCACCGAAATCATCGACGACCGCGAGCGCACCTTCCTGCGCGCCTCCGGCTATGAGCCCAAGCCGGGGCGCTATCTCGCCGTTCCCGGCCCGGACGGAAAGCTCGCCGGCGTGCTGTTCGGCCTGGAAACTCCCGATGCGCCGGTGCAGGACCCGTTCCGGCCGGGACAGCTCGTGACTCTGCTGCCGCCGGGCACCTACCGCTTCGCCAACGCGCCGCATGACGCGCGGCTCGCCGCGCTCGCCTTTGCGCTCGGGGCCTATCAATTCACCCGCTACCGCAAAGCGGAAGCGCGCCAGGTGCGGCTGGTGCTGCCCGACGGCGTCGACGGCGAGGATCTCACGCGCATCGCCGAGGGCGTGGCGCTGGCGCGCGACCTCATCAACACGCCGTCCAACGATATGGGGCCGGCCGAGCTGGAGGACGCCGCCCGCGCGCTCGCCAAGCAGCATGGCGCAAAAGCCGACGTCACCGCCGGCAAGGCGTTGGAGAAAGGTTTCCCGCTGGTGCACGCGGTCGGCGCCGGCTCGGCACGCGAGCCGCGGCTGATCGATACAACCTGGGGCGACGCCGCCGATCCGAAGATCACGCTGGTCGGCAAGGGCGTGTGCTTCGACACCGGCGGCCTCGACATCAAGAACGACACCGGCATGCTCAACATGAAGAAGGACATGGCCGGCGCCGCCACCGCTTTGGCGCTGGCGCACATGATCATGGCGCGCAAGCTAAAGGTGCGGCTGCGCGTGATCATCCCGGCGGTGGAGAATTCGATCTCGGGCACGAGCTTCCGGCCGCGCGATATCTACACGTCGCGCAAGGGCATCAGCGTCGAGATCGGCAATACCGATGCGGAAGGACGGCTCATTCTCGCCGACGCGTTGACGCTTGCCGACGAGGACAAGCCGGCGCTGATCGCCGATTTCGCCACGCTCACCGGCGCCGCGCGGGTGGCGCTCGGGCCTGACGTGCCCGCGGCCTTTACCGACGACGACGCGCTCGCCGATGAGTTGGCGCGCTGCGCGGCCGTCGAAAACGACCCGCTCTGGCGCATGCCGCTGTGGCGGCCCTACGAAGCGATGCTCGATTCAAAAGTGGCCGATACAAACAACGTAAGTACTGGCGGTCACGGCGGGGCGATAACCGCCGCGCTGTTCCTGCGTAAGTTCGTGGCGGCGAAATCCTGGCTGCATCTCGACATCTTCGCCTGGACGCCGGCGGCCAAGCCGGGACGCCCGGAAGGCGCCGAATTGCAGTCGGCGCGCGCACTTTATGCGCTGCTCTGCGCCCGTTACGCTTAAAACAAAACCATGGTCGCGCTCGACCCCCGCATCCATCCGTTCCGCCCCGAGATCGCGGCCAAATATCTGCAGGGCCAGGTCGAGGCCGCGCGATTTGTCGAGGGCGTGCGCCACGAAGTGGTCGAGCCGATCGCGGCCGTGCGCCGTACGCCGTCGCACGAGGCGCGGCTCGACAGCCAGGCGCTCCTGGGCGAGCGCGTCGTCGTCTATGAGACGACCGACGAGGGCTGGGCCTGGGGCCAGCTCGAAAGCGACGGCTATGTCGGCTGGCTATCGGCGAACGCACTCGGTGACACCGGGCGGGCGGCGACCCACAAAGTCGCGGTGCCACGCACGCTCGGCTTTCCTGGGCCGGATATCAAGCTGACGCCGGCGGTGGCGCTGCCGATGGGCGCGGGCGTGGCCATCGTGCGGCAGGATGAGCGCTTCGCCGTCACGGCCAACGGCTGGCATCTCCCCGCCGCCCATCTGGCGCCGATCAAGGCGCGGCGGCGGGATTTCGTCGCGGTGGCCGAAGAGTTCCTGCACGCGCCATATCTGTGGGGCGGCAAGACCTCGCTCGGCATCGATTGCTCCGGACTGGTTCAGGTCGCGCTGCAAGCCGCCGGCATCGCCTGCCCGCGCGACAGCGACATGCAGGAGCTGGCATTGGGCAAGCTGTCGTCGTTGGGCGAGTTGCGGCGCGGCGACCTGGTGTTCTGGAAGGGCCATGTCGCCATCGCGCGCGACGGCGAGACTTTGCTGCATGCCAACGCGCACGCCATGGCGGTGGCGATCGAGCCCGCCGCCGACGCAATCGCACGCATCAAGGCCGCGGGCAGCGACGTCATCAGCGTGAAGCGGATTTAGCGCGTCAGCATGCGACCTTGCCGCAGACGCGCACCGAGCGGATGACGCCCTGCAGCGCCGTCAGGCCGGGGTGGCCGACGATGGCGACGCCATCGATAACATAGGCGGGCGTCGCCGCCAGTCCGGCATCGCCGCCGAACGTCGCGCTATCCCGCAAGATATCGAGCGTCGCCTGCATATTGGCGCTCGCCGCCAGCTTTTGCGGGTCGAGGCCCATGTCCTTGGCGACCGCGAGCACCTTGGGACCGTCGATGACGCCGCGGTTGGCGTAGATGCGGCGATGAAAGTCGAGGAATTGATCCGGCGTCAGCAACTTCGCGGCGGCAATCTCGACCATCGCGCCCCGCACCGATTGCACCGACAGCACCGCGTAAGGCACGAGCACCAGTTTCAGCTTGCCGTCGGCGCGGATTAGCGCGTCGACATCGGCCGCGGCCGCGCGGCAATAGGGGCAATTGAGGTCGTAGAATTGCCAGAGCGTGACGTCGCCGTGCAGGTTGGCGACAGCGACTTCGCCCGGCAATTTTTCGAGACGCGTCGACAGCGAGGGGTTCAGATCGAAATTCGCCACCACGTCGCCCTCTTCGGTCTTGATCGGGTAACGGCCGGCGTCGGCCTGCACCGCGAGCGGGGCCAGCAGCACGAGCACGAACGCGAAGATTAAACGCGCGAGGCGAGGCATTGTTCGTTCTTTTTGTTGGTCTGACGAAATTGTAGGGCGAGCAGGTCAGGGATGGTTCATGCCCGAATGCGGCTTTACAGAGCGAATCAAGAATACGTGACGAGGCTCAGCGGGCCCGCCCGCTCGCGCCCAGCAGCGTCGCGACGCGGCCGCGGTTGAGCGCCAGCCACTGCAAGCCCATGATGAGCGGGCCGCTCCGCATCGTACCTTGGGCGAGCGCCGCAATCGCCGCGTCGATGGAGACGCGCAACGTTTCGATATGCTCGCCCTCGGCCGGATTGACGACGCGCGGCGGCACTTGGGTTGCGTCGACCGCGGCGACAAAGACAGTCACCTCCTCGTCGGTGATCCCGGGCGAGGTCAAATAGCTGAACAGTTCGGCCAGCGCGCTGGGCGCGACGCGGATCTCCTCCGCGCACTCGCGCCGCGCCGCACCGGCGGGGGATTCGCCCGCCTCGACCCTTCCAGCGACGATCTCGAGCAGTTCGCCATTGCCGTTGGCAAGATGTGCGGACAGGCGAAACTGGCGGATCAGCACGATCTCATCGCGCGCGAGATCGACAGTGATAACCGCCGCCACTTTGCCGCCCTTGATCACGTCGCGCTGCTGCGCGATCGGTTCGCCGTTCAATCCTTTAAGCGCAACCTGATAACGCTGATAGGGCCGATAGCCCTTGGCGAGCAGCTCGGGCGCGGACAGCGTCACGTCCGCGGGCAGATCGGCGAGTTTGCGGTCATCCATGCCGGCCGCCTACTGCGCCACCACGCCCTCGGGCGCGGTTTCCAGATTGAAGGCGGCGGCGAGCAGCGCGCGGGTGTAGTCGCTCTTCGGCGCCTTGAACAGATCGGCCGCCGCGCCCTCCTCCACTACCTTGCCGTTGCGCAGCACCACGAGCCGGCTCGCCAGCGCCGCCACCACGCGCAGGTCGTGCGAGATGAACAGGTAGGTCAGGTCGCGCCGCTTCTGCAGGTCGCGCAACAGATCGACCATCTGCGACTGGATCAGCATGTCGAGCGCGCTGGTCGGCTCGTCGAGCACGATGAAAGTCGGCTCCAGCACCAGCGCACGCGCCAAGGCAATGCGCTGGCGCTGGCCCCCGGAAAATTCGTGCGGATAGCGGTCGCGCGTGTCGGCATCGAGCCCGACATCGGTGAGCGCTGCCACCACTTGGCGTTCGCGCTCGGCCGCCGTCAGATGCGGATGGTGCACCCACAGGCCCTCCTCGATGATATCGGACACCGACATGCGCGGCGAGAGCGAGCCGTAAGGGTCCTGGAACACGATCTGCATGTCGCGGCGGTAGGGCCGCATCTGCTTGAACTTGAGGCCCTGAATCGTGTGCCCCATGAACACCACCGGACCCTGCGACGAGATCAGCCGCAAAATGGCCAGGCCCAGCGTGGTCTTGCCCGAGCCGCTCTCGCCCACCACGCCAAGCGTCTCGCCCTTGCGCACTTCCAGGCTGATGCCGTCCACCGCCTTGATATGGCCGACGACCTTGCGCATAACGCCGCGCTTAATCGGGAACCAGACTTTCAGGTCCTTGGTCGAGATCACCACCGGCGCGTCGGGGCGCGGCGGCGCCGGATCGGGCTTCGGCTCGGCGGCGAGCAGCGCGCGCGTGTAAGCGTGCTCCGGCGCGGTGAACACGCGTTCGACCGGCCCATGCTCGACGATCTTGCCGGCGTTCATCACGCACACGCGGTCGGCGAGCTTGCGCACGATGCCGAGGTCGTGGGTGATGAACAGCATCGACATGCCGAGCCGCGCTTGCGTGTCCTTGAGCAGCTTGAGGATTTGCGCTTGCACGGTGACATCAAGCGCGGTGGTCGGCTCGTCGGCGATCAGCAGGTCCGGCTCGTTCGCCAAGGCCATGGCGATCATCACGCGCTGGCGCTGGCCGCCGGAGAGCTGATGCGGGTAGCTGCCGAGCCTGCCTTCCGGATCGGGGATACCGACCTGGCCGAGCAATCCGACGATGCGCGCCCTCGCCTTCTCGCCGGCAAGGCCCTGGTGGATCAGCAGTATTTCTCTGATCTGCTTCTCGATCGTGTGCAGCGGATTGAGCGACGTCATCGGCTCCTGGAAGATGATGGTGATGTCGTTGCCGCGCACATGGCGAATCTCGTCTTCCGGCATGGTCAAGAGCTCGCGGCCCTTGAACAGGACCGAGCCGGCCGGATGACGCGCGGCCGGATAGGGCAAAAGCTTCATCACCGACAGCGCGGTGACCGATTTGCCGGAGCCGCTCTCGCCGACCAGCGCCACCGTTTCGCCCTTGCCGATGTCGAACGACACGCGGTCGACCGCCAGCACCTCGCGCGCGCCCTTGCCGAAGGCGACCGAGAGATCGCGGATCGACAGAAGTTTTTCGGTCGGCGCGCTCATCGGAACGTCTTTCTCGGATCGAAGGCGTCGCGCACCGCTTCGCCAATGAAGATCAACAGCGACAGCATGATGGCGATCGAGAAGAACCCGGTAAGGCCGAGCCACGGCGCCTGCACATTGGCCTTGCCTTCGCTCAGCAGTTCGCCAAGCGAGGGCGAGCCGGGCGGCAGGCCGAAGCCGAGGAAGTCGAGCGCGGTCAGCGTCATCACCGACGACGACAGGATGAACGGCAGGAACGTCATGGTCGCCACCATGGCGTTCGGCAGCAGGTGGCGGAAAATGATCACCGCGTTCGACACGCCGAGCGCGCGCGCCGCCATGATGTATTCGAAATTGCGGCCGCGCAGAAACTCCGCGCGCACCAGCCCGACCAGCGATACCCAGGAGAACAGCAGCAAGATGCCGAGCAGCACGAAGAAGCCGGGCACCAGCACCGATGAAATGATCAACAGCAGATAGAGCGAGGGAATCGAAGTCCAGATTTCGATAAAGCGCTGAAACAAGAGATCGGTCCAGCCGCCGAAATAGCCCTGCACCGCGCCGGCGCCGACGCCGATCACCGAGGAAACGATAGTCAGCGCCAGCCCGAACAGCACCGAGATGCGGAAGCCGTAGATTAGCCGCGCCAGCACGTCGCGGCCGCCGTCGTCGGTGCCAAGCCAGTTGTATTCGAGCTCGCCGCATTTGGCGAAGTTGTGGGTGGCGGCGAACTCGCAGTCCTTCTGCGTCAACATCCAGGTCGGCTTGGACGGGAACGGCGACGGCGGCTTGCTCACCTGCGTGTTGTACGAGAATCGCACCAGCGGCCAGAGCACGGTGGCGCCTTCCTTCTTGATCAGGCCCATCAGATAGTCGTCGCGGTAATCGGCGGCGGTGCCGAACAAATTCGGGTCGGGCGTCTTGGCGAAGGCCGTGTCGGGATAGGTCGCCACCGCCGGAAAATACGAATGGCCGTTGACGTGGATGTAGATCGGCTTGTCGTTGGAGATGAATTCCGCGAACAGCGAGATCAGGAACAGCGCCAGGAACAGCCACAACGACCAATAACCGCGCCGGTTGACCTTGAAATTCTCCCAGCGCCGCTTGTTGAGCGGCGACAGCGTGAAACGGATTATCCACGGCTGCAGGCTGCCGGCAGGCGTGTCGACCGCGGCTTCCGAATAATTCTCGCGCGCCTCGGCGTCCACCTCAGACCTCCCGCGTCTCGAAATCGATGCGCGGATCGATCCACGTGTACGTGAGATCGGAGATCAAATTCACCACCACGCCGATGAGCGCGAAGATGTAGAGCGTGGCGAACACCACCGGATAGTCGCGGTTGAGCACGCTTTCGAAGCCAAGCAGGCCGAGGCCGTCGAGCGAGAAGATGGTTTCGATCAGCAGCGAGCCGGTGAAGAAGGCGTGCACGAAGGCGCCGGGAAAGCCGGCGATCACGATCAGCATGGCGTTGCGGAAGATGTGGCCGTACAGCACCTGGTTGCGCGTGCAGCCTTTGGCGCGCGCGGTCAACACGTATTGCTTGCGGATCTCCTCCAGGAACGAGTTCTTGGTCAGCAGCGTCATGGTGGCGAAGGCCGACAGCGCCATCGAGATGATCGGCAAGGTCAAATGCCAAAAGTAGTCGCCGATCTTGGCGTACCACGGCAATTGCCAGAAGTTCTCCGACACCAGTCCGCGCAACGGAAAAATGTCGAAGAACGAGCCGCCGGCGAACAGGATGATCAGCAGGATCGCAAACAGAAATCCGGGAATGGCGTAGCCGATGATGATGACGCTCGAGGTCCACATGTCGAAGCGAGAGCCGGCATCGACCGCCTTGCGGATGCCGAGCGGGATCGAGATCAGGTAGGTGAGCAGCGTCATCCAGATGCCGAGCGAGATCGAGACCGGCAGCTTCTCCTTGATCAATTGCAACACGCTGATGTCGCGGAAATAGCTTTTGCCGAAGTCGAAGCGGATGTAGTTCCACAGCATCAGGCCGAAGCGCTCGTAGGCCGGCTTGTCGAAGCCGAATTGCTTTTCCAGCTTCTTGATGAATTCCGGATCGAGCCCCTGCGCGCCGCGGTATTTGGAGGATACGGCGTCGACGCCCGAGCCGCCCTGCGCCAGGCCGCGGCTGCCGAAATCGCCGCCGGGCGAGCCGGAAATACGCGAGGTCGCGCCGGTGTCGGCGCCGGTGAGCTTGGCGATCACCTGCTCGACCGGCCCGCCGGGCGCGAACTGCACCACGACGAATGCCACCAGCATGATGCCGAACATGGTCGGGATCATGAACAGCAGGCGGCGGATGATGTAGGCGGTCATGAGCCTCTCAGTATGTCATTCCGCGACGCGGTGAAAGCATTGATATGGCGGACCGCGATCCGCCTAGCCGGCTTTTTCCAGCTTCGCCGCTTTCTCCTTGTCGTACCACCAGGTGTCCGGAATGCCCCGGAAATAGCGCGGTATGGCGGCCGGAAAACCGAACACGTCCCAATAGGCGATCCAATGCGACGCTTTGTACCAGTGCGGAATCCAATAGCGGCCTGCGCGAATGACGCGGTCGAGCGCCTTGCAGGCGGTGGTCAGCTCGGCGCGCGTTTTGGCCGCGATGATGAGATTGACCAGCGCATCCACCGCCGGATCGGCGATGCCGGCAAGGTTCTGCGAGCCCTTGGTCGCGGCGGCCGCCGAGGAGAAATAGGTGCGCAGCGAATCGCCCGGCGTCGCTGAAAAGCTGAAACGCTCGACCGTGATGTCGAAATCGAAGCCTTCAACGCGCGCGCGATACTGCACCGGATCGACCACGCGCAAGGTAGCGTCGATGCCGAGCGTACCGAGATTCTTGATGTAGGGCAGATGGTGCGGCGTGAATGTCGCCTCGTCGAGCAGAAACTCGATGGTGACCGGCGTGCCGTCGGGCATGACCCGCTTGCCGTCCTTGAGCGCAATGCCAGCGTCGCTGAGCAATTGCGCGCCGCGCCGCAGCCAGCGGCGGTCGTGGCCGCTGCCGTCGGTCACCGGCGGCATATAGGGCTCGCCGAACACTTCGTCCGGCACCTTGCCGCGGAACGGCTCGAGTAGCGCGAGTTCGGCGGCGCTGGGCTTGCCCTGCGCCATCATCGGCGAATTCTGGAACACCGACACCGTACGCTCATAGGAGCCGTACATGATGTTCTTGTTGGTCCATTCGAAGTCGAAGGCGTCGATCAGCGCTTCGCGTAGACGGCGGTCCTTGAACTGCCGGCGCCTTGTATTGATGAACCAGCCTTGCGCGCCGGACGGCGTATCGTCGGCCAGCACGGCGCGTTTGACGCGACCATCCTTGAAGGCTGGAAAATCGTAGCGCGTCGCCCAGGTGCGCGAGGTGAACTCCTCGCGGAACAGATAGTTCTTGGCGGTGAAGCCGACGAAAGCGACCTCGCGATCGCGGTAATATTCGTAACGGATCGTGTCAAAATTGCTTTGTCCGCGCGCCACCGGCAGATCGGCGCCCCACCAGTCCTTCACCCGCTCAAATTCGATGAAATGCCCGACATCGAAACGGCCGACCTTGTAGGGACCGCTGCCGAGCGGAATATCCAGCGTCGAATGATCGAACGGCTGCTTGGCGTAATAGGCTTTGGAAAGGATCGGCAGGCCGGCCACGAACAGCGGCACGTCGCGCCCGCGTTTCTCGGCAAAGCGCACGATGACCGTGCGGTCGTCCGCGGCCTCGGCGCCTTTGAAGTCGCGCAATTGCTGCGTGATGATCGGGTGGCCCTTGTCTTTCAGCGCCGTCAGCGACCACACCACGTCCTGCGCGGTGAGCGGGGTGCCGTCGTGGAATTTGGCTTCGGCACGCAAGGAAAAGCGGTGGGTCAGCCCGTCATCGGAAATCCGCACGCTCTTCGCCGCCAGCCCGTACATCGCGTCGGGTTCGTCGCCCGAGCGCGCCATCAGGGCGGCAAAGGTGAAATCCATCCCGAACGCGCCGTCGCCCTTAAGGATGTAAGCGTTGAGCGAGTTGAAAGTGAGGAACGATCCGTTGTAGCCGCGGCTCGACACCGTTTCCGAATAGACGCCGCCCTTGGGCGCGTTGGGATTGACGTATTTGAAGTACGGGAAATCCGCCGGGTAAGCGAGATCGCCGAAGGCCGACATCCCGTGACGTTCTGCGTCTTGGGCGGCGGCCGGCGAAGCGAATTTCGCCGCAGCTATCGCGCCTGCCGACAATACGAGGGAGTGCCGACGGGTGATCAAGACCGCTGCGGCACCTTGGCCGCCTTGTCCGCGTCCCACCACCAGATGGTCGGAAACGCCGACAGTCCGTATTTCGGCATGTTCTGCGGGCGGTTGAAGCGGTCCCAGCGCGCGGTGCGCTGCTTGCCGTAAGTCCACTGCGGCACGACGTAGAAATTCCACAGCAGGACGCGGTCGAGCGCCCTGGTTGCGGCTACCAGGTCGTCGCGGTTGGTAGAAAAAATCACGCGCTCGATCAGCGCATCGACCGCGGGGTTCTTGATGCCGATCAGGTTGCGCGAACCGGGCTGGTCGGCGGCCTGCGAGCTCCAGAAGCCGCGCTGCTCGTTGCCGGGCGACAGCGACTCGTCCCAGGACGCGGTGATGATGTCGAAATCCCACTGGCGGAGCCGGTTTTCGTATTGCGCGCTGTCGACGACGCGCACGTTCACCGTCATGCCGACGCGTTGCAGCGACGGCTTGTAGAACAGCACGAAACGCTCGGTGGCCGGGTCCTCGGCCAGGAACTCGACGCTGAACGGCTCGCCGGTCTTGGCATGGATCAGTTTGGTGTCGCGGATTTCGTAGCCGGCGTCGCGAAACAGCGTGAGCGCTTCGCGCAGGTTGTTGCGGTTGGCCTGCTGATTGCCGCCGACCGGATTGGTGTAGGGCTTGCTGAAAAGGTCCGCCGGCACCTTGTCCTTCACGCTTTGCAGGATTTCCAGTTCCTTGCCTTGCGGAATACCGGACGAAGCGAGTTCGGTGCCCTCGAAATAGCTCGCAATGCGCCTGTACTGGCCGAAGAATATCTGCTTGTTCATCTCCTCGAAATCGAACGTGAAATTGAAGGCGCGGCGAATGCGCGGGTCCTTGAACTTGTCGCGCCGGATATTGAAGGCGAAGGCCTGCATCGCCCCGAAATTGCGGATCGGGAATTCCTCCAGCACGACTTTCTTGTCCTGCACGGCCGGGAAATCGTAGGAGGTCGCCCAGTTCTTGGCGCTGTTCTCGGTGCGCCAATCGACCTGGTCGCCCTTGAAAGCTTCCAGCGCGACGGTGGAATCACGGAAATATTCAAAGCGGATCTGCTGAAAGTTGCTAGTGCCGATATTCAGGTTGAGGTCCTTGCCCCAATAGCCAGCGGCTCGCTCGTAGACGATCGAGCGACCGGGCGCGAAATCCTTGATCCGGTAGGGTCCCGAGCCAAGCGGCGGCTCCAGCGTGGTTTGCGTCACGTCGCGCTTCTTGCCCGATTTATCGACGCCCTCGCACCAGTGCTTCGGCAGGATCGGCAATTGACCGACGATCTGCGGCAGCTCGCGGTTACCGGGGCCGTCGAAGACGAAGGTCACTTCGCGGTCGCCGGATTTTTCCGCCTTGGTCACGTGCCGGTAATAGGCGCCGAGCTGCGGACTGTTCTGCTTAAACGTCTCGAAGGAATAGATCACGTCTTCCGGCGTCACCGGCTTGCCGTCGTGCCAGTGGGCATTGGCGCGCAAGCGATAAGTCACCGACGAGCGGTCGTCCGGATAGCTGACCGCTTCCGCCAGCAACCCGTATTCGGTGGACACTTCGTCGAGCGCCGGCGAAGTCAGCGCCTCGGTGAACAGATCGGTGCCCATGGCGAGGCTGCCCTTCACGCCGGACACCACCTGATTGAAATTGTCGAAGGTGCCGAACGCGATCTGGCGCACCGTGCCGCCTTGCGGCGCCGAAGGATTGACGTAGTCGAAATGCTTGAAGCCGTCCGGATAATGCGGTTCGCCGAACAGCGAGAGGCCGTGCTTCCACTGGCGCGGCGTTTGGGTCGCTTGCGCCGCCGCCGGACCGGCGCCGCCGAACGCGCCCAAAGCCGGCGTGACAAGCGCGGCGGCGGTGCTGCGCAGAACGGAACGGCGGGTCAATTTCATGGCAAGGCTTTCATGACAAGGCTCCGGCGCGCCACGCGCTTCTCATGCAATCGCGGGCGATTATGTCGGTTTTTCGGTCCGCCACCAGCGGCCTCACACCGCGCCCTAACGAAACGGCCGGGCGCAAGCCCGGCCGCATCAGGACGAAGCTGGCGTTGCGATCACTTCGCCGGCGCGGGGGCTGCCGCTTTGGGAGCCTCGGCCGGCTTGGCGGCGGGCGCCGGAGTGGCCGCGGCCGCCTTCGGCAGCGGTTCCGGGTTGTCCGCCAAAGTATGCAGGTAATCGATTACGTCGGCGCGTTGCTGACCGCGCGACAGGCCGGCAAAGGTCATGGCGGTGCCGGGGATATAGCCGCGCGGATTGGCCAGGAACGCGTAGAGCTCGCCGAAGGTCCAGGTGCCGCCTTTGGCCTTCATGGCGGCGGAATAGTTGAAGCCTGCCTCGGAGGCGCGCGGCCGACCGACGATGCCCCACAGATTGGGACCGACGCGGTTGGGGCCGCCCTTCTCGAAGGTGTGGCAAGCTTGGCACTGCTTGGCGGTAGCCTGGCCCTTTTCCACCGAGGCCGAGGCCATCATGGCCTCCATCGGCTCCTCGGGCGCCTTGGCGGCGGTCTTGTCACCCTCGCCTTGCGCCGTGACCGCGATCGCGTAGCCGGGCTTGGCCGGCTTCTCGGGCGCGAAAATAGCGCCGGCCGCGATATTGAGCGCGAGCGTGATCAGACAGGTGCCGAGGATGGCGCCGAGAATCTTGTTGAGCTCGAAGGAATTCATCGAAATAAGGCTCCCACGAAGGGCGCGAACCGGCAGGGGACACCGCCAAGGGCTCGGCGGCGGCGGACAGATACCGTTTTGCCTCCGCTCTGGCAACCCGTATAAGCGCCGCGGCCCACGCGACATTCGTTCAGGTCCGGCCCCAAAACCGATGCCCGACACCGTCATCCTCATCCCGGCCCGCATGGCCTCCAGTCGCCTGCCCGGCAAGCCCCTGGCGGATATCGCCGGCCTGCCGATGATCGTCCATGTGCTGCGCCGCGCACAGGCCGCGAACATCGGCGAGGCGATAGTGGCGACCGATTCCGAGGCGGTGGCGGCGGCGGTGGAAAAGTCGGGCGGCCGCGCCATCATGACGCGGGCCGATCATGTTTCCGGCTCCGACCGCATCTATGAGGCGCTGGAGGCGCTCGATCCCGAACGCCGCGTCGATATCGTTGTCAATGTGCAGGGCGACCTGCCGACCGTCGATCCCGCCGATATCCGCGCCGCGCTCGGTCCGTTGTCCGATCCGGCTGTCGATATTTCGACGCTGGCGGCGGTCATCGCCGATCCGGCCGAACGCTCCAATCCGAACGTCGTCAAGGCGATTGGCGCTGCCGTCGCGCCCAACCACTTTCGCGCCAGCAGCTTCACTCGCGCCGACGCAATGGGCCCGGGGCCGCACTATCATCACATCGGGCTTTACGCCTACCGGCGCGCGGCGCTGGAGCGCTTCGTCAAGCTNNGCATGCGCATCGATGTTGTGGTGGTGGAGAGCGTCCCCCTCGGCGTCGATACCCCCGAGGAATTGGCCAAGGCGCGCAAACTGCTCGCCGGTTGACTCAAACCTGAAGGTCCGCGTACGGATCGAGATTAAGGCGGGTGCGATGGCCAAGAAAAAGATCGTTTTCCAGGGCGAACCGGGCGCGAATTCGCATCTCGCCTGCCGCGAAGCCTATCCGGATCACAAGCCGGTGCCCTGCCCGACCTTCGAGGACTGCTTCTCCGCGCTCACCGGCGGCGACGCCGACCTCGGCATGATCCCGATCGAGAATTCGGTCGCCGGCCGCGTCGCCGACATCCATCACCTGATGCCGACGTCGAAGTTGCACATCATCGCGGAATGGTTCCTGCCGATCCGCAATCAATTGATGGCGCCGAAGGGCGCGTCGTTGAAAACCATCAAGTCGGTGGAAAGCCACGTGATGGCGCTCGGCCAGTGCCGCAAGATCATCCGCGAGTTGAAGCTGAAGCCGGTGGTCGCCGCCGACACCGCCGGCTCGGCGCGCGAAGTGTCCGAGAGCAAGGATATCACGCGCGCGGCGATCGCCTCGCGGTTGGCATCGGAAATCTACGGGCTCGACATCCTGAAGGAGAACGTCGAGGACGAATCCAATTCGACCACACGCTTCATCGTGCTCTCGCGCGAGAAGAAATGGGCGACGCCGGGCAAGGGCAAGGTCGTCACCACCTTCGTGTTTCGGGTGCGCAACGTGCCGGCCGCGCTGTACAAGGCGATGGGCGGCTTTGCCACCAACGGCGTCAACATGACCAAGCTCGAAAGCTATATGGTCGGCGGCAATTTCTTTGCCACGCAGTTCTATGCCGACGTCGAGGGTCACCCGGACGACCGCGCGCTGGTGTTCGCACTGGAGGAGCTCGCCTTCTTCTCCAAGGAGCTGACCATCCTCGGCGTCTATCCCGCGCACACGTACCGCGATACATTCAAGGAAGATAAGGATTGAGCGACGCGACCGATTTAAAATTATAAAATCCGGGAGGACACCATGAAAAGCATCGTGCGCTTGCTTGCTTTCTGCGGAGGCTTGCTCGTCGCCACAGGGGCCGGCGCCCAGACCGTGGCGCATTACCCCGACCATCCGGTGCGGCTGCTGGTCGGCTTCGCCGCAGGCGGCCCGACCGATGTGATCGCCCGCATCGTCGCGCAGAAATTGTCGGCTGCGCTCGGCCAGCAGTTCTACGTCGACGACAAGCCCGGCGCCGGCGGCAACATCGCCAACGCCGAAGTGGCGAAGGCAACGCCCGACGGCTACACCATTGCCGTGGTGAGCACCGGCTTCATGGTCAATATGAGCCTGTACGCCAAGGTGCCCTACGACGCGGTCAAGGATTTTGCGCCGATCACCATGGTGGCCTATTCGCCCAACGTGATCGTGGTCAATCCGTCGGTGCCGGCAAAGAGCGTCAAAGAACTGATCGCGCTGATCAAGGCCAATCCGAACAAGTACAGTTTCGCCGGACCCGGCATCGGCTCGACGCCGCATCTGTCGGGTGAATTGTTCAAGCAGAAATTCGGCCTCGACCTCGTGCACGTGCCGTTCCCCGGCGCCGCGCAGGCGATCAACTCGACCATTGCCGGGGACACGCAGATCGCCTTCACCGCCCTGCCGCCGGCGCTGGGCAATATCAAGGCCGGAAAATTGCGCGGGCTAGCCGTGCTCGCGGTCAAACGCGCCGCGGAACTCCCCGACGTCCCGACCATGGAAGAAGCCGGCTACACCGGCCAGGAAGCCGACACGCTGACCGGCATGCTGGCGCCGGCGGGGACGCCGAAGGCGATCGTCGACCTGCTGCATCGTGAGATCGTCAAGGCGGTGGCCGAGCCGGACGTCACGGCACACTTGCAGAAGCTCGGCTTCGTGCCGGTGGCAAACAAGCCAGACGAGTTCGGCGCGCGCATCAAGAGCGAGATCGCGAAGTGGGGCAAGGTCGTGCACGACGCGCATCTGCGCATCGAATGACGCTTGCGGCGGCCCGCGAAGGGCCGCCGCACTACTCCGCCGCCTGCTGTGACGGCGGCCGCATGCCCTCCAATCCGTCGGCCGCGGTCGCCGAGATCGTCGTGCGTACCATGAGGCGCGCTTCGTGCGCCGGCCACGGCCGGCCGCGATGCATGGTGGCGCGGTTGTCCCACATCACGACGTCGCCGGCCTGCCACGCGTGCGCGTAGCTGGCGCCCGGCGCGGTCGCGGCCGCCATCAGTTCGTCGATCAGCGTCTTGCCTTCCGCCGGCTCCATGCCTTCGACCGCATAAGCGTGCGAGGCAAGATAGAGCGCACTGCGGCCGTTTACCGGATTCTTCCAGACCATGCGCCAGCATTGCGGTGCCAGCGCCGCGCGCTCTTCGGGGCTGGCAAGGCCTTCCGCGATCTGGCCGCGCGAATGCGCGTAGTCATGCCAGGCGAACGAATTTTCCAGCTTCCGGCGCAGGCCCGCATCGATCCGCTCGAAGGCGAGACGCGTCGATACAAATTCGGTTTCGCCGCCGTGCGGCGGGACGATGCGCGCCGACAGAACCGAGGTAAGCGCCGGCAGGCTTTTGAACGAGGAGTCCGTATGCCAGAGCTGGTTCGCCCTGTTGCGCAAGGCAAAGCGGTGGTCCGGTGGCACGACTTTGCCATCCGGACCGATGGTGGTCAAAGTGATGAAATGCGTGCCGGTGCCGAGAGAGCCGACCTTGGTCACCTCGGGCGGACCGAAGCGGCGCGAGAAGGCGAGCTGGCCCTCATCGGTCACCGTCTGGCCGCGAAAGACCAGCACCGAATGCTGCTCGAAAGCCGCGCGCGCCGCCGCGTAGGCGGCATCGTCAGCGGCAATATCAGCGAGCGTCACACCGCGCAACTCGGCGGCAAAACCCGGACCCAGCGGAACGATGTCCATCGGCAAGTCCTCCCCGGTTTTCTTATTGTGCGTCGAGTCTTGCCCAAAAGCGGCCGAGTGGCAACCGGGCTCTAGCCGCGCTCGCGCTCATAGCGTTCGACGAAACGCGGCGACAGCTTGCGCAGCCGCTCGATATCGACGCGGCCGGACCGCGTGATGTAGCTCATGGCGAATTCGGCCGGCGCGAGGCCCATATGCTCGGCGAAGCGCTGGTACCAGGAAGCGCTGGCATTGGCGCCGGCGACGATCTTGTCCACGATCGGCCGCCGCGCCGCCTCGAATGCCGGCAGCGCGGCGGCAATGTCGTCGTCGGACGCGGCCAGGCCCTTGTCGAGCGCGATGGCGTCCTCCATGGCGAGCCGAGTGCCGGAGCCGATGGAAAAATGCGCGGTGTGCAGCGCGTCGCCGATCAGCACGTATTTGCCGTGATGCCAGCGAGCGTTGGCTACCTGCGGAAACCGCCGCCAGATCGAATTGTTGGAGATCAGCGGATGGCCGCCGAGCGCGTCGGCGAAGATCTTCTGGCAAAGGCTGCGCGATTCCGATTCTTCCATGCGCGCGAAACCGGCGCGCGCGAAACTCGCGTCGTCGGTTTCGACGATGAAGGTGCTGCGCCCCGGCGCGTAGCAGTAATGATGCGCGTTGAAATCGCCGATCGGTGTGTGGCGGAAGGTCTGCGTCAGCGTATCGAAGACGTTGGCCGTGCCGAACCAGGCGAAATGATTGGCGAGATAGCTCATGCTGGCGCCGAAGGCTTCCGCGAATGTTCGACGTACCAGCGAATTGACGCCGTCGGCGCCCACCACCAGATCGGCATCGTCGAATTCGTCGAGCGAGGCCACCGCGCGGGAGAATTGCGGCTCGATGCCGACCGAGCGTACGCGCTGTTGCAGCAGTTGCAGCAGTTTCAATCGGCCGATGGCCGCGAAACCGATGCCGTCGATGACGACGCGCTCGTTGCGGTGAACGAGCGTCATGTCGTCCCAGGATTCCATCTGCGGCGTGATCGCCGCGAAAGTCTCCACATCGTCCTCGCGCAGAAATTCGAGCGCCCGGTCGGAGAACACCACGCCGAAGCCGAAGGTGGCGCCGGCTGGATTCTGCTCGATGATCGTGACGTCGGCGTCCGGACGCCGGCGTTTGAGCAGATAGGCGAGATAAAGTCCGGCCGGCCCGGCCCCGAGGATGGCAATGCGCATGGAGGCGTTCTAGCGCAACGAGCCCTGTTCCGTCATGGCCGAGCATGACAGTTTCCGATGGCTGTCTGTGCTAATATCGCCGCGAGCCAACCCATAAAGCGAGCCGATCATGCTGGAAACCACCCTCGCCCTCACCTTTCATATTCTCGGCGCCGTGGTCTGGGTCGGCGGCATGTTTGCCGCCTATGTCTGCCTGCGCCCGGCGGCCCGGGTGCTGGAGGGGCCGCAGCGCCTCAAGCTGTGGCGGGGCTTCTTCGCCAAATTCTTTCCCTGGGTCTGGGTCTCGCTCGTGCTGCTGCTCGGCAGCGGCTACTGGATGCTGTTGACCGCCTTCGGCGGGTTCAAGGGTGCGCCGCTTTACATTCACCTGATGCAAGGGATCGGCTGGCTGATGGTCGCGCTGTTCGTCTGGATGTTCCACGGCCCGTGGCTCAAGTTCAAACGCGCGGTCGACGCGCAGGATTGGCCCGCCGCCGGCGAGCAGATCGAACTCATCCGCCAGATCATCATGGTGAACCTGCCGCTCGGCCTGATCGTCGTCGTAATCGGCGGCACCGGGCGTTTTTCAGGGTAACGGCGCGTCTGCGAAGCGGCATCGGCTACCGCCTCGCTTCCGGCCGCACACCGGAACTCGGATGGAATTCCGCCAGCGGCTTTTCACCAGCCTTCAGGCTTTGCAGATAGGCTTCGGTAAAATCGATCTTAATCTCGGCTCATAGTGGCAGATGGTCCGACATCTGCCACGGACGCCATTTCTTATAAGTGGCCAGGTCGGTCTTCTCTGGTTTCTTTGCCGCCGTTCTTGTCGGCATCTGCGGCTTGTAAGCTAATTAGTCGGCATCCCGGTAAACATAATCCTGCCAATGGAAGCAGCCAGAGCCGCGCAGCTCGAACTGCTGGTCCTCGGTGCGCAGGGCAATCTGATCGTAGTAATTGGCGCTCGCCAAAGCCGTCGGCTTTCGGAGTTCGGGCCGCACCTCAAAGCCGCCGCCAAGCAAGGCTTTCATGGCAGCGTCTTCCGGATTGAGGATGTTGAAGTCACCCAGCAGAATGTAGGTTTCGCCGTCCTTCTTTTGCCGCTCGCTGAAGAAATTCGCGACATCCGCGATTTCTCGTTTTCGTTGCGCGGTGTCTTTTGCGTCGCCGTAATAGATATGGACGGTGCAAATGTTGAACTTGAACCAGCCCGATTGAAACGCCACAAGATAGGGTGTGCGATTGAATTGCAACGGCGGCTTACCCTTTTTCGCCGGCAAGACCACGTCGCCCGCGACGTGGCGGAATAGAATCTTGCGTGTGTCGTAGACAAACGCCAGCCGCTCCATGTTGCCACTCTGGTCGGTGACTAAATAATTCCAATGCGGCCCGAGCAACCGCATGACGGTCTGAAAGTCAGTCATGTTCTCGTTGACTTCCTGCACCGCGATTAGGTCGAACGCCGACATGATCTCGGCTATATAGAGGAAGCATTCCGGCGTGCGGGGAGACGGATTAAGTCGATGACCGCCGAAATCGCGGATATTCCAGGTCGCGAGGTGGAACGATTCATCCTCGTTGCGCGACGACACATCTTTGGCCAAACCGGCGCGTAGCGCTATCAGCCGATCAATGGTTCGTTCGCGCGTCGCGCTATCCTGCCAGCCGCGAATTTCGGAATACTGCACCTGATCGCCCCCAAGGTTGTATCGCACGCTAACACAACCCAAGAAGCAACCCAACGATCATTGCAAATCAAATCGTCTGATTATATTCGCCGACTTCCGGATGCGTGCGCAGCACGCCGTCGACCGCCCTGAACATCTCGCGCATGCGCGCTTCCGACGCCGGGCTCTCCACCACCACCACCAGCTCCGGTTTGTTCGATGACGCGCGCACCAGGCCCCAGGTGCCGTCCTCGACCGTGACGCGCACGCCGTTGACAGTGACCAGATCGCGGATGGCTTGCCCGGCGAATTTATCGCCCTTCGCCTTGGCAGACTCGAAATGCTTCACCACCGCGTCGACCACGCCGTATTTCTCCTCGTCGTCGCAATGCGGCGCCATGGTGGGCGAGCCCCAGGTCTTCGGCAGCGCCTTGCGCAGGTCGGCCATGCTCTTTGCCGGATTGCGGTCGAGCATGTCGCAGACCGCCAGCGCGAAGATCATGCCGTCGTCATAGCCGCGGCCATAGGGCTTGTTGAAGAAGAAGTGTCCGGACTTCTCGAAACCGGCGAGCGCGCCCAATTCATTGACCCGCCGCTTGATGTAGGAATGTCCAGTCTTCCAGTAGTCGGCCTTGACGCCGTTGGCCTTGAGCACCGGGTCGGTCAGAAACAGGCCGGTCGACTTCACGTCGACCACGAACGTCGCGCCCTTGTGCAGTGAGGACATGTCGCGCGCCAGCATCACGCCGACCTTGTCGGCGAAAATCTCCTCGCCCTCGTTGTCGACCACGCCGCAACGATCGCCGTCGCCATCGAAGCCTAAGGCCACGTCGGCCTTGTTCGCGAGCACCGCGTCACGCATGGCGTGCAGCATTTTCATGTCTTCGGTGTTGGGATTGTAGCGCGGGAAGGTGTGATCGAGTTCGCAATCGAGCGGCACCACCTCGCAGCCGATTGCTTCGAGGACCCTTGGTGCAAATGCGCCGGCGGTGCCGTTGCCGCAGGCCGCGACCACCTTCAGCTTGCGTTTGATTTTCGGCCGCTTGGTGACGTCGGCGATGTAGCGGTCGGGAAAATTCTCGACGAAAACGTAAGAGCCGCCGCCCTTGAGGTCGAACTTGGCGCCGAGCACGATCTCCTTCAGCCGCGTCATCTCGTCCGGGCCGAAGGTGAGCGGCCGGTTGGCGCCCATCTTCACGCCGGTCCAGCCGTTGTCGTTGTGCGAAGCGGTGACCATGGCGACGCAGGGCACGTCGAGCTCGAACTGCGCGAAATAAGCCATCGGCGTGATCGCCAGTCCGATATCGTGCACCTTGCAGCCCGAAGCCATCAGGCCGGTGACCAGCGCCAGCTTCACCGACGCCGAATACTCACGGAAGTCATGGCCGGTGACGATCTCCTGCTTGACGCCCAACTCCCGGATCAGCGTGCCGAGCCCCATGCCGAGCGCCTGCACGCCCATCAGGTTGATTTCCTTTTCGAGCAGCCAGCGCGCGTCATATTCGCGGAAGCCGGTCGGCTTCACCAACGGCGACGACTCATAGGCATAAGTATTGGGCGTAAGCGCGGATTTCGGGGTCGGAAACATCAAAGCCTCAAATCTGGGCGTGATAACATTCATGTGCATACCCCAACGCCGCGAACCGGCAAAGCGATCCGGCAAAACCCCACTCATGGCAGGAAGATTTACTGCTCCAGCAGCATGCGGCCGTTGGCGTATTCGTAGCGCCGCAGCCGCGACAGGAACGCGACGCCGAGCAGGTTCGTCGACAGCGCCTCGTCGGGCAGCACCAGCGCCGGCACGTCGAAGACGGTGATGTCGCCAACTTCGATGCGCTCGAGCTTGGCGGGCGCCGCCTTGATCCGGCCGTTGGCGGTCGAGACGACTGCGGTGTAGTCGCGCGGCATCGGATGCAGGCCGACCTGGGCGGCGTCGGTCTCGCGCAGGATCACCAGCGAGGCGCCGCTGTCGACCATGAAGCCGATATGCCGGCCATCGACGCGGGCATCGACGCGGAAATGGCCATCGCGACCGCTCGTCAGCTCCATCTTGTGCTGACCGGCCGAAGATTGCATCAGCTGTTCGGAAACCTGCACCGCCGCCGCCTGCGGCGCAGAAGTCTCCACCACGGCCTTGTCGGCGTAGCGCGCGAAATAGGTGCCCGCGGCCAAAACCGCGACGGCGAGGATGAGGATCTGACGCATGGCAAAGCCCGATGTTTGTGGACGACAGTCGCATGCGGCTCGCCAAGACCGCCTTAACGCCGCGCCGTAATCTCTGCAGGGCTTATTGGATGGTGAGCGGACGGTTAAACGAATACCAAAAAATTTATTCGCCCCGGCGCTTGGCGCGGCGGGTGGCGGGCGCATGCAGCGGGTCGTCCGGCCAGGGATGGCGGGGATAGCGCCCGCGCATTTCGGTTTTCACGTCTTTGTAGCTGCCATGCCAGAAGCCCGGCAGATCGCGGGTCACCTGCACCAGCCGGTGCGCCGGCGACAACAGCTCGATCACCAGCGGCACGCGGCCGCCGGCAATGCTCGGATGGCGGGCGAGGCCGAACAACTCCTGCACCCGGATCGACACCGTCGGCCCCTGCTCGGCCTCATAATCAATCGGCACGGACGAGCCGGACGGCGCGGTGAAATGGGTCGGCGCTTCGGCATCGAGGCGCTTGCGCAGCACCCACGGTAGCAGGGCGTCGAGCGCGGCGGAAAGCTCGTCGGCACCGATCTGCGACAGCGCCGTTTTGCCGACGAGGAAGGGCGCCAACCAGTCGGCAGCCGAGCGTGCCAGCGCATCATTCGAAAGATCGGGCCACTCATCGCCTTCCACCTGGCGCAGGAACTGCTCGCGATCGCGCAACTGCAATTGCGCCTTGCTCCAGGGCAGCTTGCCGATGCCGAGCGCCGCGATCCCCTCGGCCAGCAGTTTTGCGCCGTCCGCGTCGGGCGCAACTTGCTTGATCTGCTCGGCCAGCACCAGCGCGCCGAGCCGGCGGCTGCGCCGAGCACGCAGCGAGGCCGAACCGGCGTCGAAACTCACGACGTCCCGATCCTCGATTTTGCCGCCGAAGCGCGCCTCGATCTCGGTGAGCGTGATCGGCGCCGCCAGCAGGATGCGGCTTGCCGCCGCCGCGCCGGTCAACTCGGCCACCGCCAGGAACGGCTCGCGCGCCAGCGCCGAGGCCTTGTCGATCACGCCGCCGCGGCCGTTGGCGAGCAGGAAAGCCCCGCCGCCACCGCCGCGGCTCTTGGCGATACGATCGGGATAGGCCAGCGCGAGGAGCGAGCCGGGCGAGTGGGCACCTTCGAGGCCGTCCCCCTCACCTGCCCTCGCGGAGTTTATCATCGGGCCGCGCTTCGCGCGGACCCGTTGGCTCGGGCGACCTCTCCCACCAGGGGAGAGGTGAAGAGAAGAAACCCACCGCTTCACCATCGTCCGCGCGTCCTCGGCACGGCGCGAGCGGTCGCGGCGAAACTGATCCAAACGGTGACGCAGATCGGGATCGTCGCCGCCGAGCCCGCGTTCGGTGAGCACCGCGGCGATCGCCGCCGCCTGTTCGCCGGCGCCTTCGGCCGCGGCATCGACCACCATGCGAGCAAGCCGCGGCGGCAGCGGCAAGGCACGCAAGCGCCGGCCCTCGTCGGTAGTGCGGCCAACCTCGTCGATCGCTCCGAGTTCGCTGAGCAAGGCCTTGGCTTCGCTGAGTGCGGCCGCCGGCGGGGCATCGAGAAACGCCAGCTTGGCCGGATCGCTGACGCCCCATTGCGCGAGGTCGAGCACGAACGACGACAGATCGGCCGACAATATTTCCGGCCGCGTGTAGGCTTCGAGCGATCCGGTCTGCGGCTCGTCCCACAGCCGGTAGCAGACGCCCGGCTCGGTGCGCCCGGCTCGCCCGCGCCGCTGGTCGGCGGCGGCACGCGACACGCGCACGGTTTCCAGCCGCGTCAGTCCGACGTCGGGTTCGTAGCGCGGCACGCGCGATAGACCGCAGTCGATCACCACACGCACGCCTTCGATGGTGAGCGAGGTTTCCGCGATGGAGGTCGCCAGCACCACCTTTCGCCGACCCGCCGGCGCCGGCGAAATGGCGCGGTCCTGCTCGCGCGCATCGAGCGCGCCGAACAAAGTCACGATATCGACGTTGCCGTCCGCGACGCGCTCATTGAGCAGCGTCTCGGTGCGGCGGATTTCGCCGGCCCCCGGCAGGAAAACCAGCAGCGACCCTTGATCGGCGCGCAAGGCGCGCTGCACGACGTCCGCCACCTGGTTTTCGATGCGCGCGCGTTGATCGCGGCCGGGGTAACGCGTCTCGACCGCAAAAGCGCGGCCCTCGCTTGCCACGACTGGTACATTGCCCAGCAAAGCCGCCACGCGCGCGCCGTCGAGCGTCGCCGACATCACCAAAATCCTCAGGTCCTCGCGCAGGCCCTGCTGCGCATCCCTAGCGAGGGCAAGTCCGAGATCGGCATCTAGCGAGCGTTCGTGGAATTCGTCGAACAGCACGGCGGCGACACCGTCGAGCGACGGATCGTCGAGCACCAGCCGGGTGAACACTCCTTCGGTGATCACTTCGACGCGCGTCCGCTTCGAAATTTTGGAGCCGAAGCGCACGCGCAGGCCGACCGTATCGCCGACCTGTTCGCCCAGCGTCGAGGCCATGCGGGAGGCCGCGGCGCGAGCGGCCAGCCGGCGCGGCTCCAGAACCAGGATTTTCTTGTCCTTATTATTTTCTTTGGCCCATGGCTCGTCGAGCAGCACCAGCGGCACGCGCGTGGTCTTGCCGGCGCCCGGCGGCGCCACCAGCACGGCGCAATTGTTCGCCGTCAGCGCGGCGGTGAGCCGCGGCAGCACGTCGTCGATCGGAAGCGGCGTATCGAATTTTTGCATATGTGTCGTCGTCACCCGGAAAGCGGATGAAAAAATTCAGAAAACGATGTTAGATGTTCTGCTCGCCCCGCGCGCCGGCGCGGGGCCAATTAACGTCTGTTGAAAGTGGCGTTGGTCATTTCTTCGCCCGCCCGACGCTCTCATAGGCGAAACCGTGGCGCATGACTTCCTCGGCCCGATAAATATTGCGCAGGTCGACCAGCACCGGCCGCTGCATAACCTTCTTCAGCCGCGCGAAATCGAGCGCACGGAACTGCTCCCATTCGGTCACGATCACCAGCGCGGAGGCGTCGGCCGCGCAATCGTAGGCGTCCTTGCAGAAAGCGACGTTGGCCAGCAGCGGCCGGGCATGCTCCATGCCGGTCGGATCGTAGGCGCGCACCTTGGCGCCCATGTCCTGCAGCGCGGTGATCAGCGGAATCGACGGCGACTCGCGCATGTCGTCGGTGTTCGGCTTAAACGTCAGGCCGAGTACGGCAATCGTCTTGCCGCGCAGCTCGCCGCCGAGCGCCGCCGCCACCTTGCGCGCCATCGCGCGCTTGCGCGCGTCGTTGACCGCCACCACCGCCTCGACGATGCGCAGCGGCGCGTCGTGATCCAAGCCGGTCTTGAGCAGCGCTACCGCATCCTTCGGGAAACACGAGCCGCCGAAGCCCGGCCCGGCGTGCAGGAATTTCGAGCCGATGCGGTTGTCGAGCCCGATGCCACGCGCGACCTCCTGCACGTCGGCGCCGACTTTTTCCGCCAGATCGGCGATCTCGTTGATGAAGGTGATCTTGGTGGCGAGGAAGGCGTTGGCGGCGTATTTGATCAGCTCGGCGGTGCGCCGGTCGGTGAACATGATCGGCGAGCGGTTGAGATAAAGCGGGCGATAAAGCTCCGACATCACCTCGCGCGCGCGCGGCTCGTCGCTGCCGACCACGATGCGGTCGGGATGCTTGAAATCCTGGATGGCGGCGCCTTCGCGCAGGAATTCCGGGTTCGACACCACCGCGAATTCCGCATCGGTGCGCGTTTCGCGGATGATGCGCTCGACCTCGTCGCCGGTGCCGACCGGCACGGTCGACTTGGTAATCACCACGGTGAAGCCGGAGAGCGCGCCGGCGATGTCGCGCGCGGCGTCATAGACGAAGCTCAAGTCGGCATGGCCGTCGCCGCGGCGCGACGGCGTGCCGACCGCGATGAACACCGCGTCGGCGGCCTTGACCGCGCCGGCGAGATCGTTGGTAAATTTCAGCCGCCCGGCGCGGGTATTGGCGGCGACCAGGTCGGTGAGGCCCGGCTCGTAGATCGGCACCTCGCCGCGCGCGAGCGCGCCGACTTTCGCGGCGTCCTTGTCGACGCAGGTGACGTCGTGGCCGAAATCGGCGAAGCAGGCCCCGGAAACGAGGCCGACATAACCGGTGCCGATCATGGCAACGCGCATGCGAAAATCCGCCCGGGATAGTTAACCGTTTAATCCTTAATGGCGAAGCAAGTGGCGTCTCCTTAGCAGAGACACTATCCAGTGACGAGGGCAGCTGCAGGCCATTTTACGTTTCAATATAAAGACGTTCGAAACCGGTTTCTGTCATAAGCGCATCATGGATCGCATTCAAACCCACAACGGCCGAATCGACTGGGTCGACTACGCCAAGGGCTTTTGCATCATCTTTGTGGTGATGATGCATTCGACGCTCGGCCTCGAGGCGGCCGTTGGGCAGAACGGCTGGATGCATCCGGTCGTCGCCTTCGCGCTGCCGTTCCGCATGCCCGACTTCTTCATGATCTCCGGCCTGTTCCTTGCCAACGTCATCGACCGCGACTGGCGCACCTATCTCGACCGCAAGGTCGTGCATTTCGCCTATTTTTATCTGCTGTGGATGACCATCCAGTTCGCCGTCAAGGCGCCGGCGATGGCCGCCGACGGCGGCTATGTCGAAGTCGCGCGGCTTTATCTGTTGTCGCTGATCGATCCGTTTGGCACGCTGTGGTTCATCTACATGCTGCCGGTCTTTTTCGTCTTCATCAAACTCACCCGCCGCGTGCCGGCGCCGGTGATCTGGCTGTTCGGCGCCGCGCTGGAAATCTCGCATCTCAACACCGGCTGGATGGTGCCTGACGAATTCGCCGCGCGCTTTGTCTATTGCTACACCGGCTACATCGCCGCGCGTTATGTCTTCGCGCTCACCGCGCGCGCGCAAGACAAGCCGCTGCTCGGCGTCGCCGGGCTGCTGGCATGGGGGCTGGTCAACGGCACGCTGGTCTATTTCCACTACGAGCAGATGTCGTTCATCTCGCTCGCGCTCGGCCTGGTCGGCGCCTGCGCGGTGGTGACGGTTTCGGCGCTGATGACCTTGCACGATGTTTTCCGCCCGTTGCGCTATTGCGGCCGCAACTCGATCGTCATCTATCTCGCCTTCTTCCTGCCGATGGCGGCAACGCGCGCCCTGCTGGTCAAGACCGGGTGGATCGCGGACGTCGGCACTATGTCGGTGATCGTCACCGCCGCCGGCGTGCTCGGCTCGCTCGCCTTGTTCTGGGCGGTGCGCGGCACCTGGGCAAAGTTCCTGTTCGAGCGGCCGGCGATGTTCTGGCTCTCGGCCAAGCCGGCGCCCAAGCTGGCGCTGCAGCCGGCGGAATAAGTCCACAGGCCCGCACCGGCGGATTGATAATGCGCGGCTGACGGCCCACATTCGGGCCATGCCGACAAGCGCTAAATCCAAGACCGCAACGAAAGCCAAAGCCGCCGCCNNGGCTCCGGCTACATCTTCCGCGCCTATCACGCGTTGCCGCCGCTCACCCGCAAGTCGGACGGCTTGCAGGTCAATGCCGTGCTCGGCTTCTGCAACATGCTGTGGAAGCTCTTGGCCGAGATGAAGACCGACAAGCCGACGCATCTGGCCGTCGTGTTCGACAAGTCGGAAAAAACCTTCCGCACCGATTTCTTTCCCGAATACAAGGCGCACCGGCCGAACGCGCCGGAAGACCTCATTCCGCAATTTCCGCTGATCCGCGAGGCGGTGCATGCCTTCGAAATCCCGTGCCTGGAGCAGGCCGGCTACGAGGCCGACGACCTGATCGCGACCTACGCGCGGCTCGCCTGCGAGGCCAAGGCGACCACCACCATCGTCTCCTCCGACAAGGACCTGATGCAGCTCGTCGGCAACGGCGTCACCATGTACGACACCATGAAGGACAAGCGCATCGGCGCCGCCGAGGTGATGGAAAAGTTCGGCGTGCCGCCGGACAAGGTCATCGAAGTGCAGGCGTTGATCGGCGATTCCAGCGACAACGTGCCCGGCGTGCCAGGCATCGGCGTCAAGACCGCGGCGCAATTGATCGGGGAATACGGCGATCTGGAAACCCTACTTAAGCGCGCGAGCGAGATCAAGCAGGACAAGCGCCGGCAATCGCTGATCGACAATGCCGAAATCGCGCGCATTTCCAAGGGCCTGGTCACGCTCGACCAGAACGTCCCGCTTGACGTGCCGGTGGATCAGCTCGCGGTGCACGAGCCGGACTACAAAAACCTCATCGCCTTCCTCAAGGCGATGGAGTTCAACACCATCACGCGGCGCGTTGCGGAAAAGGCCGAAATCGATGCCTCGCAGGTCGAAGCGGATACCAAGCTAACCTCGCGCGCCCCCGCAAAAGCCGCGCCAAGCTCGGCGGGCGTTGCGGGCGGCGACTTGTTTGCGCCGCCGCCGCAAGCCAAACCGAACGGCAAAGGCGGAACCGATAGCGCCCTCACCCCGATCTCGCTCGCCGCCGCGCGCGCCGAGGCCGCGCGCAACCAGAAAATCGACCGCAGCCAATACGAATGCGTGCGCACCGTCGACCGGCTGAAAGCCTGGATCGCGCGCGCGCATGAAACCGGCGTGGCGGCGGTCGACACCGAGACAACCAGCCTCGATCCGATGACCGCGCATCTCTGCGGCTTCTCGCTTAGCGTTGCGCCGAACGAAGCCTGCTATGTGCCGATCGGCCATCGCGAGGGCGGCGGCGCCAGCGGCAGCGATCTGTTCGCGCCGGAGGCAAAACTCTGCGCCGGCCAGATTCCCGAGGACCAGGCGCTCATTCTGCTCAAGCCGCTGCTCGAGGACAAAAGCATCCTCAAGGTCGCGCAGAATATGAAATACGACTGGCTGGTGTTCGCCCAGCGCGGCATCCAGACCGCCGGCTACGACGACACCATGCTGATTTCCTATGTGCTCGACGCCGGCAAAGGCGGCCACGGCATGGACGATCTCGCCAAGCGCTGGCTCAACCACGACACCATCCACTTCCACCACGTCGCCGGCCACGGCAAGTCGCAGGTCACCTTCGATTGCGTCGCCGTCGACAGGGCGACCGAATACGCCGCCGAGGACGCCGACGTGACGCTACGGCTATGGAACGCGCTGAAAGCCCGGTTGACCGCCGAGCGCGTCACATCCGTCTACGAGACGCTGGAGCGCGCCATGCCGGAGGTTTTGGCGCGCATGGAGCGGCGCGGCATTTCGATCGATCGCCAGGTGCTGTCACGCCTATCCGGCGAATTCGCCCAGAAGCAGGGCGCGCTGGAAGAGGAAATCAAGACGCTGGCCGGCGAGCCGCTCAATCCAGGATCTCCGAAACAACTGGGCGACATATTGTTCGGCAAGATGGCGCTGCCCGGCGGCACCAAGACCAAAACCGGCCAATGGTCGACCGGCGCGCGCGAACTCGAGGAACTGGCCGAGGCCGGTCACGCGCTGCCGCGCAAGATTCTCGACTGGCGGCAGGTCTCCAAGCTGCGCTCGACCTATACCGAGGCGCTGCCGACTTACGTCAACCCGACGACGCACCGCGTGCACACGTCCTACGCGCTCGCCGCCACCTCGACCGGACGGCTGTCGTCGTCCGATCCGAATTTGCAGAACATTCCGGTGCGCACCGAGGAAGGCCGCAAGATCCGCAAGGCATTCGTCGCCTCGCCCGGCATGAAGCTGGTGTCGGCCGACTATTCGCAGATCGAGCTGCGGCTGCTGTCGGAAGTCGCCGAGGTGCCCGCGCTGCGCAAGGCGTTCCAGGACGGCGTCGACATCCACGCCATGACCGCTTCCGAAATGTTCGGCGTGCCGGTCAAGGACATGCCGGCGGAAGTGCGCCGGCGCGCCAAGGCGATCAATTTCGGCATCATCTACGGCATCTCGGCGTTCGGGCTCGCCAATCAGCTGAGCATCGAACGCGAGGAAGCCGGCGCCTATATCAAGAAATATTTCGAGCGCTTCCCCGGCATCCGCGACTACATGGACGAGACGCGCGAGTTCTGCCGGGCCAACGGCTATGTGCTGACGCTGTTCGGCCGCAAGTGCCACTACCCCGACATCAAGGCGTCAAATCCGTCGATCCGTTCGTTCAACGAGCGCGCCGCGATCAACGCGCGCCTGCAAGGGTCCGCGGCCGACATCATCCGCCGCGCCATGATGCGCATGGAAGGCGAGCTGGCGCTCGCCAAGCTCAACGCGCAGATGCTGCTGCAAGTGCATGACGAATTGATCTTCGAAGTGCCCGAGGGCGAAGTGGCGGACACCATCCCGATCGTCAAAAGCGTGATGCAGGATGCGCCGCACCCGGCGGTGTCGCTGCACGTGCCGCTGCAAGTGGACGCCCGCGCCGCCGACAACTGGGACGAGGCGCATTGAGGCTGCGCGTCTCCCGGGCGCAGCGCAGCACGAAGTGGTGCGCTGCAGACCCGGGACCCAGCTTCTAACTCCCAAGCTGGGCCCCGGATCAGCGTCGCATCACTTCGCTACGCTTCGTGCTGCGCCGCATCCGGGGCACGCAAAATTTTTAATGCGTCGTCGCCGGCTTGTGATGCTTTGCCAGAAAATCGAGCGTGCGGGCGCGCGCGGTCGTGGCCTCGTTGTAAGCCGGCCGCACGTCATTGGCGAAGGCGTCGCCGGCCTCGTAGATATGCGTCGCGGCCGACGGAAACGCCTTGCGCACCTGCTCGATGATCTCCGGCGTCGAATTGGGATCGGTCTTGCCGAAATGGAACAGCAGCGGGCATTTCGGCTTCAGGTTGAGATAGGTCGGCAGCCGCGTACCGTAGAAGGCGATGGCGCCGCGCAGATTGAGCTCGGCCGCCGCCCCAGCAGAAGCCGAGCACCGAAACGCCGCGGCTGCTCTGCACGCGATCCACCGCGGCGCCGACATCGTGCATCACCTTGTCGAGCGGCAGGCCGTAAGCCAGGTCCCTGCCCCGCTCGGCTTCGGCAAACGGCACCACCGTGCCCGGCGCCACGCGGTCGTAAACGCAGGGGAAAATCGTGTCGTAGCCGTCGCGCGCATGGGCCCGCACCACGCCTTTGAGCTGGTCGGTCAGGCCGAAAATTTCTTGGAGAATGACAAGCCCGCCTTTGCTGCCCTGCTTGGGCGCGGCGTGAAAGGCCTCGAAGGAATGGCCGTCCGCCGCGGTTAGTTTAATCGTCTCTTCGACAATATCCTGCGCAACATTCGTCATCGTCTTCTCACTCGTTCGGGTTGGGGGAAGTGCGAATTTCAGGTCGCTCTCAGCGCGGGCGCGCCTCGATCATCGGCTTCATCACCGCATAAAGCGCATTTTTCGCCTCGAAGCCAATACCCGGGATGTCGGGCATGGTGACGCGGCTGTCCACTACCTTGCAGCTGTCGGCAAAGCCCCCGAACGGCGCGAACACCTGCGGATAAGACTCATTGCCGCCGAGCCCAAGGCCGACCGCGATGTTGAGCGCAAACTGGTGGCCGCCGTGCGGCACGCAGCGCCGCCGTGACCAGCCGTGCGCCGCCAGCATATCGAGCGTGCGCAGATATTCGACCAGCCCGTAGGACAATGCCGGATCGAACTGCAGCCAGTCGCGGTCGGCGCGCAGGCCGCCGTGGCGGATCAGGTTGCGCGCGTCCTGCATCGAGAACAGATTTTCGCCGGTGGCGAGCGGCGGCGCGTAACGCGTCGCCAGCGCCGCGTGCAGCAGATAGTCGAGCGGATCGAGCGGCTCCTCATACCAGCGCAAGTTATAGGGCGCGATTGCCGCGCCGCAGGCCAGCGCCTCGTCGAGATCGTAGCGGCCATTGACGTCGACGCAGAGATTTTCGCCCTTGCCGCCTACCACCTTGAGGGCCGCTTCGATGCGCTTGATGTCGTCGGCCAGCGGCACGCCGCCGATTTTCATTTTCACGGTCGAATAGCCGAGATCGAGATAACCTTTCATCTCGTCTTGCAGGCCCTGGATGTCCTTGTCCGGATAATAATAGCCGCCGGCGGCATAGACCCAGGCGGTCTTGTCGGCGTCGCCCTTGTTGTAGCGGTCGGCGAGCAGCCGCCACAGCGGTACGCTTGCGGCCTTCGAGACGGCATCCCATAGCGCCATGTCGAGCACGCCGACGGCCACCGAACGCTCGCCGTGGCCGCCCGGTTTCTCGTTCTTCATCATGACGTCCCAGCATTTCACCGGGTCGATCAGGCCGCGCGCACCGACAACCTCCTCCGGCTTCGCCCCTTTTAGCCGCGGAATGAACCGTTCGCGCAACAGGCCCTGCGGCGCATAGCGGCCGTTGGAATTGAAGCCGAAGCCGACGACCGGTTTCCCGTCGCGCACGATATCGGTGAAAATGGCGACCACGCTCGCCGTCATCTGCGAGAAGTCGATATAGGCGTTGCGGATCGACGAGGAGATCGGAACGACGATGTCGGCAATGCCGGTGATGCGCATGGAGGGCTCGGCGGTTGGGGTTTCGTGCCCTCCCTTACAGCGGCGCGTTCGCCTATGCCAGAGTCACTTTTTCCGTCATAAGTGTCCCGGAATGATCCGCCGTCTCACGCTCGCTTTGGCCGCTATCTTGCTCCCCTCCGCCGCCCACGCCGCCGATCTTGACGGCGCACAGATGGGCTGGGCCTGGGCCCTGCCGTTTGCCGGCATCCTTCTGAGCATCGCCACCGGCCCGCTGCTGTTCCCGAAATTCTGGCACGCCCATTACGGCAAGATCGCAGCAGCGTGGGCGCTGCTCACGCTGGCGCCGCTCGCCATCGCCTTCGGCGCATCGAGCGCGCTCGCGGCCTTCGTGCACGCCGTACTCGCCGTACTCGCCGAATATATGAGCTTCATCATCCTGCTGTTCGCGCTCTATGTCGTGGCCGGCGGCATATTGATCACCGGCACCTTGCGCGGCAGCCCGCTGGTGAATGCCGGCATTCTCGTGCTCGGCACCGCCATGGCGAGCATCGTCGGCACCACCGGCGCCGCCATGATCCTGGTGCGGCCGTTGATCCGCGCCAATGCCGCGCGCAAGAACAACGTCCACGTGGTGATCTTCTTCATCTTCCTGGTCGCCAATATCGGCGGCGCGCTGTCGCCGCTAGGCGACCCGCCGCTGTTCGTCGGCTTCCTGCGCGGCGTCGATTTCTTCTGGACCACCACCAATCTCGCGTACGAGACGGCCATCGTGGCCATGCTGGTGTTGGGCCTGTTCCTCGCGCTCGATATCTGGCTGGCGCGCAGCGAACCGAAGTCCGCCGTCGCCTCCGAGCCGTTGCGCTTGCGCGGCCTGATCAATTTACCGCTGATCGCCTGCGTCATCGGCGCCATCCTGCTTTCCGCCGCCTGGAAGCCGGGCATCGATGTGGATGTCTACGGGACCCGTATCGCGCTGCAAAACCTGGCGCGCGACGGCGCGCTCGTGGTCATCGCGCTCAGCTCGCTCTGGCTCACGCCCGAAGAACACCGCAACGCCAACGACTTCACCTGGGAGCCGATTGCCGAGGTGGCCAAGCTGTTCGCCGGCATTTTCGTCTGCATCATTCCGGTGCTGGCAATGCTGGAGGCCGCCCACACGGCCCGTTCGGCTGGCTGCTGAAGGCGGTCACCGCGCATGACGGCTCACCGCACGAGGTGGCCTACTTCTGGCTAACCGGACTTTTGTCGGCCTTCCTCGACAACGCGCCGACCTATCTGGTGTTTTTCCAGCTCGCCGGCGGCGACGCCGCCGCGCTGATGGGTAAGCTGAGCGCCACGCTCGCCGCCATTTCCATGGGCGCGGTCTACATGGGCGCGCTCTCTTATATCGGCAACGTGCCCAATTTCATGGTTTACGCCATCGCCAACGAACGCGGCGTGAAGATGCCGAGTTTCTTCGGCTACATGCTGCGGTCGTGCGCCGCGCTGCTGCCGGTGCTCGGCCTGCTTACTTTCTTGTCCGTCGGCGCGCCTTGACCTTGCGCTTTGCGGCGGCGGCCTTCGCCGCGGATTTGCCCGCCGCTTTCGCCGGCAACACCGCGATCGCCTCGACCTCGAACAGCGCGCCCGGCCGCGCCAGTTGCGAAATGGCCACGGTCGTGCTCGCCGGCGGCGCGGCGGTGTTAACGAATTCGTCGCGCACCTCGCGGAGAATTCCGAGGTGCGACATGTCGGTGAGGTAGTTGTTGATCTTGACCACGTCCTTGAAGCTTGCGCCGGCCGCCGCCAAGGCGAGCCCGAGATTCTGAAACGCCTTGAACGCCTGCGCGCGGAAATCGCCGGCGGCGCCGACCAGCTGGTTGTCCATATCGAGGCCAAGCTGTCCGGCGAGGAAGATCAGCCGGTTCGGCCCGGTCGCCTCGACCACGTAGGTGTAGCCGGGCGGCTTGGCCAAGGTCTTCGGATTGTTGAAGCGAACGTTTGCAGCCATAAAAACTCCTCCCTCGGGTTACATTTCCTCTAAGAGACCCAATTTCCTTCCCAGCCACTTGGTGGTCGGCGCCTGGATCAGAATCGTCATTAGAATGGCGATGAAGGTGACCGACGCGATCACGCTCGCGCCCGGCGCCTTCATGCCCAGCAGGAGACCGGCGAGCGCTGCAGGAATGACGCCGGTTTCGCGCGTCCAGCACATGAACAGCATCTCGTTGAAAGTCCACTTCGCGCGCCGATCCGGCAGCGCGCAAAGGAAAACCGTCAACGGCCGCGCCACCAACATCAAGACGGCCACGACGATGACGCCCCCGAGCCAGTATTGACTCATCAAATGGAAATCGACTTGCGAGCCGAGCAGGATAAAGATGAACAGACGCACGATGAAGGCGGTCGTCATTACATAATCATCGAGCTGTTGCGCCTCGCCTGGCAGCATCTTGAAACCGAACGATTCTTTGTTTCCGATCATGATGCCGAACACGAATACCGCCATGAAGCCGCTGGCTTGCAGGCCGTCGGCGGCGAAATAAGCGCCAATCACCGCCACCAGAGTCACCACGGGCGCGTATTCGCTAAGGAACGCCCATCTTTCGTGCGCGATCAACAGCGCGGCCAGATAGCCCAGCGCCGCGCCGGCGATAATTCCGACAAAGGCCTGCTTGAACAGATCGACCGCGGACGCCGTCAGCGAAAATTCGCCGCTGCCCATGGCCACCGCCAGCACGCCGAAGGTGACGATGGCGCCCATGGCGTCGTTGAACGCCGACTCGCTCATGACCGTTTGCGCCACTCGGTCGCGAATTCTGATCTGCCGGAAAATCGGCACCAGCGTCGCCGGATCGGTCGAGGCGAGCGCCGCGCCCAATAGCAACGCCACGATCCAGGGCAGGCCGAGGACAACGTGCGCGGCAAAGCCGGTCACCGCCCCGGTAATCAGCACGCCCACCGTCGAGATCACCACAATCGTGATCCACACCCGCTTCAGAATATTGAATCGGAGCGACGCGCCGCCATCGAACAGGATGTAGCTCGCCCCGAATAAAAGTATGATTTGATAAAGCGCCGAGTCCGCCTTGATGTTGATCAGTCCCAAGGCTTGCGGGCCGATCGCGATGCCGACGATCAAAAATACCGCCACATCCGGAATCTTGCATTTCTGAGCCACAAAGCCGGTGACGGTTCCGATGGCCAGAATAAGCCCTCCGGAAAACAGCGTTTGTTTCGCAATTTCAATGGCGCTCGACGCTTCCACTTCTTCCCCCCCAAGCCGCCTCAATAGCGAAGTCCGGCGCGGCCAGGTTTTTGTTGTAAGCGCCGGTGCGCGCGATGCTGCCCGACACCCCCTAAAATGACAAGGCGCGCGCCAAAAGCCGCCTAATCGCTCCTTGCAACCTTCCGCACGCTCGAACGTTGTTGAGTGCCGCTTCGCATTGCGAAGCGCGATCAACCACAGGGGCACGCGATGTCCGCGCGCGGCAGGAGCAGGATTTTGTCCGTCTCGGCCGGCGTTTTTGCCGCCGGCCTGCTGAGCGTTGCCTGCCTCACGCCGGCTTCCGCCCAAGGCATTTTCGAGCGCATCTTCGGCAGCATTCTACGCGCCGCCCCTGCCCGCCAGCTCCCGTCTAGTGTTAGCGCCTTCGCCGATCCGTTCGCCACGATGCGCGAGAATTCCGCGCCGCGGGCCGCAGCCGGCCCGGCGAGCGCCTACTGCGTGCGCACCAGCGACGGCTTTTACTTTCCGGTGCAGGCCCATGCCGGCGTGAGCGCGGCCGAGGCCTGCCACGCCGTGTGTCCGGCCAGCCAGACGCGGCTTTATTCCGGCAGCGGTATCGATCATGCCGTCACGTCCGACGGCGGCCGCTACGCCGACCTCGCCACGGCCTACCTCTATCGCAAGGAGCTGGTTGCCGGCAGCACCTGCAATGGCCGCGGTCCCTTCGGACTGGCGCGTGTCGACGTCGCCACCGATCCGACGCTGCGCCCCGGCGATATCGTGGCGACCCGGACCGGGCTGGTCGCGGTCACCGGCATGAAGAATAAAGTCGCGGACTTCGCGCCGTTCGGCGGCGACCGCGCCGTGGCCAAGGGCACGCGCGAGAAACTGGCCGGCGTGAAAATCATGCCGACCGCACGCGGCGCGGCCCCGGTGACGTTGAGCGGCCGCGTGCGCGCCGATGAAAACCGCAGCGCTCAGCTTTCGAGATAACCGGCGACTTCCTCGCCCAGCGACAGCGAACTGGTCAGCCCCGGCGATTCGATCCCAAACATCTGCACCAGGCCGGGCAAGCCGTGCTGCGCCGGCGCATCGATCAGGAAATCCGCCTGCGGTTCTTTCGGGCCGCCGAGCTTTGGCCTTATGCCGGAGTAATCCGGCGCCAGCGAGCCGTCCGGCAGGCCGGGCCAGTAGGTGCGGATGCGCTCATAGAACAAGGCGGCGCGCGCCGGATTGACGTCGTAATTCTCGGTCTCGACCCATTCCACGTCCGGCCCGAAACGCATGCGGCCGCCCATGTCGAGCGTGACGTGCACGCCAAGCCCGCCGACGATCGGCATCGGGTAGATCAGGCGCGAGAACACCGGCCGGCCCGCATAGGTGAAGTAATTGCCTTTGCCCAACACCAGGCGCGGCACGCGCGCCGCCGGATAGTCGGTCATGGTGCGGGCCACGCCTTGTGCGCCGAGCCCCGCGCAATTGGCGATCGCGTCGAATTCAAATGTGCCGCCTTCGTTCCCGCCAAAAGTGACCTCCCACTGCGCGCCCTTGCGCCTGACGCCCGTCACCGGCGTGTTGACGGCGATGGCGCCGCCCAAGTCCTCGAGATCGCCGCGCAGCGCCAGCATGTAGCGGTGGCCGTCGATGATACCGGTCTCCGGCGAATGCAGCGCGCCGATGCAAGATAGCTCCGGCTCCATCGCGCGCGCCGCGTTGCCGCCGATCAGCTCGAGGCCTTCGACGCCATTAATGCCGCCTTGCACCTCGATGGCCTGGATCTTGTCGAGCTCGGCCTGGTTGGTGGCGACGATCAGCTTGCCGCATTTGCGATGCGGCACGCCATGCGAGGTGCAGAATTCGTACAGCATTCGCCGCCCGCGCACGCAGTGGCGCCCGCGCAGGGTGCCGGTGGCGTAATACATGCCGGCATGGATAACTTCGCTGTTGCGCGAGGAAATGCCGGTGCCGATGGCGTTCGCCGCCTCGGCCACTACCACCTCGTGGCCTTTGCGCGCGGCCGCGCGCGCCACCGCCAGGCCGACCACGCCGGCTCCGATCACCAGGACTTGCATGAGAGGGTTCTGTCTCGACGGCGTGGGCACTCAGGAATTCATGGAACTGCCATTAAACCATCATTTGCACAAGAATCGGTTTTAGCAGCTAGCCGTATTGGACCTTGACCGGACGCGGGGCTCAGGCAAATTCGCGCGGAAATCCTCGANNCGCTGGCTGGAGGCCTTCAAGAAGGAAGCCGCCGCGCAGGGCATCTCGCAGCGCGTGATCGCCGAAGCCTCGCCGTCCCTGACATTCGATCCGGCCATCATCCGCCGCGACCACGGCCAGTCGGTATTCCAGCAGACCTTCCTGCAATTCTCCGACCGCATGGTGGGCGGCGCCCGCATTCCGAACGGGATCGAGAAGATCAAGAAATACCACGCCATATTCGCCGAGATCGAAAAGAAATACGGCGTGCCGGCGCCGGTGCTCACCGCCTTCTGGGGCCTGGAGAGCGATTTCGGCGCCAATTTCGGCAACTACAAGATTCTCAGCGCGCTGGCGACGCTCGCCTATGACTGCCGGCGGCCGGAATTCTTCCGCCAACAGTTGTTCGACGCACTCCGCATCATCGAGCGCGGCGACCAGCGCGTCGACGAGATGATCGGCGACTGGGCCGGCGAGTTCGGCGGCTTGCAGTTCACCGCGTCCGACTATCTCAAGAACGCCGTCGATTTCGACGGCGACGGCCGCCGCGACCTGATCCACAGCATCCCCGACACGCTGGCCTCCGGCGCCAACTTCCTGGTCAGCCTCGGCTGGAAGCGCGGCGAGCCCTGGCTGCAGGAAGTGCATGTGCCGCAAAATCTTCCGTGGCAGGAGGCCGACCTCACCATCAAGCATCCGCGCTCGCAGTGGGTGGCGTGGGGCGTGAAGCCGGCCTACGGCACGTTGCCGGCAGACGACTTGCCGGCGTCGATGATCCTGCCGATGGGCCGCCACGGTCCGGCATTCCTCGCCTATCCGAATTTCCAGGCCTTCCTCGGCTGGAATTCGGCTTACGTCTACTCCACGACCGTCGCCTATTTCGCCACGCGGCTGAACGGCGCGCCGGCACTCAGCCGCGCCGGCGCGGCCAGCGTCGTCGCGCTGTCGTCGCCGCAGATGATGGAATTGCAGCGCCTGCTGATCAAACAAGGCTACGAGGGCGTCGGCGAAGTCGACGGTAAATTCGGCGCCGGCACGCGCGCCGCGGTCAAGAAGGCGCAGATAAAGCTCGGACTGCCGGCGGATTCCTATCCGACCGCCGAGTTGATCGAGCGCCTGGGCGGCGGCCGCATCGGCGGGGCCAGCCGCTAGTCCCACAACCGCGTCATCCGCGACGCCTGATTCCCGTTCACGACATCGCAAATCACCGCAGGTTTGGCGGCGGTCCGGCGTTTATATGTTTGGAAGCATCTGAATGTTGCACCGCGCTTTTGCGCGCGTCGCGAATTGCGCCTTGCAGCATTGCAAAACATTCATGTGCGATCACAACCGCGCGAACAACTGCGGGGCATTTGAACCCCGGCACATTTAAGCAGTTGACGCATAGCCGGCACATCCGGGTGCTGTGGAGGATAGATTATGACGAATCTGACGGGAAAACTGGCGGTCGCGCTGGCGCTGGCGGTTATTGCCATGCCGCTGACCGCCTACGCGTAATTTGGCGGCGGCGTTCAACCTCGCGGTGGAGGCGGCGGCGGTGGCCAAGCTGCGGCCCCGATTCAGCGGTCAGCGCCGGCGATGCGCTCCTTTACGCCGCATGCCGGCGGTCGCACTTTCACGCCGCATGTCGGACGATCGGCCAACTTTGCACGGCAACGCCGCGTCACAACGTTCAACCGCTCGGTCCAGCGTACGCAACGCCTGCACGGGGTGACACAGCCGAATACCGCCACTCGCACATTGCGAAGCACCACCGGCGTGCGGACCCATGCTCTGCGCCGCAACGGCAGCGCCGCGATCACGGCGCAAGCAGCGCGGCAACGCCGCTTCGGCTCGCGTTTCGCGGGCCGGACGGGCAATCGTTTCGCAAATGTCGCCGCCCACCGGGCCTGGCGGCGCGGTCTGCGCGCCGGCTTCGTGCCGTGGTACGGGCCGGTGTTCTGGCCCTACGCCTATTCCGACATATTCGATTACGCGTTCTGGCCCTACGGTTATGACGACGGCTTCTGGGACTATGCCTATGACGATTTCGTCGATGGCCTGTTCTGGGGGCAATATTGCCCGCCGGCCGACTATGCCTATGCGCCGCCGGCCAGCCCGCGCGTGAGCTATGCCGGCGTGCAGGAACTGTGCAAGCAGCCCGGCACCGGCATCACCGCGTGGCCGTTCGCGGAGATCCAGCGCAAGGTCGGCCTCAACGACGAGCAGAAGGAACGCATCAACGCGCTCGGCCCCAAGCGCGTTGCGAACAATGCCGAGACGGCCGCGGCCCTGCCGCGGGACAGCAAGAGCTGCTCCGAGGCGAAACCTGGCCTCGCCAATCTGCCGATCGAGAAGATCGAGGACGTGGTCAAGCCGACCGGCGCGCAGGAAGACGGCCTTAAGCAGTTGCAGGACGCCACCGACAACGCGGTCTCGCTCCTGCAAGCAGCCTGTCCGGAGGACACTCCCCTCACCCCGCCCGGACGGCTGGCGGCGATGGAGAAGCGTCTGCAAGCCATGATCGACGCAGCCAATACCGTGCGGCCCGCGCTCGACAGCTTCTATGCTTCGCTGTCCAACGAACAGAAGGCGCGCTTCGATCGCATCGGCCAGCAACTCGCACAAACTGGCGGCTGATCGCCGGTACATGAAACGAAAAAGGCGGCCCGCAAGGCCGCCTTTTTTAAATACCGCACATACCGGAAAGCGTGATGCGCCGTTGCGCACGCGGTTGGATTTCAGCTCAAATTGTACGCCACCACGACGGCTTCCGAATGCTCGCAGACGGGGCACTCGAACGTGCGCTTGTCGAAACCTGGTTTATCGGGAGCAACGTGGGCAAGCCACATCGGCATCCCACACTTCGGACAAGCCGGCCGGTTGATCTCCTTGAACGGCGGATCGAACACTTGAGACCGCGGCATGAGCGCTACCCCGTAAACATAGGCGGGAGCACGAGCCAGTCTCTTTCTCATCAAAAGCCTGGGAAGGCCAACGCCGATGATGATTGAAGGTTAGCGGCCTTTAAAAAAGGATCAAGTCTCAAAGGACAATCTGTCTTTAAGTTAATCTGTCCAATTTCGAACAGTAGCTAGCCGATCAGCCGCCGGTATTCCTGTTCGCGCACGCCGTAATAATCGCCGGCAATGCGCTCAAGGCCGGCGCGATTGAGCACGATGATCTGGCCCCGTTTTGTTTGAATGAATCGCCGTCGCTGCAGGTTCTGCATTGTTTCGGTGACCCCGGCCCGCCTCACCCCCAGCATCAAGCCGAGGAATTCGTGCGTCAGAACCAACGTGCCGCCGCCGACGCGGTCTTGCGCCATTAGAATCCAGCGCGCCAGGCGTTCTGGCAGTTTGGCGCCCCCATTGGCAATGGCGGTGTGCGACGTCTGCACCATGAACGACTGGACGTATTTCAGCAGCAACTGCTGTAAACTTTCGCTCTCCTGCGCCGCCTTGCGCAAATCCTTGGCCGCAATTTTCCGGCCCGATCCAACCGCCTGCATGTAAGTGGAGTGTGGCGACTGGCCGCCGCCGAGTAGCACCGATGAGCTAGTCATGCCCTCGCGGCCGATCAGGCCGATTTCTGCCCGCTCTTCATTCGACTGTACGGCGACAACGGAAGCGATGCCGGCGTCCAGGAAGTAGATCTCCTCGATCGGCTTTTTTNNAGGCTTGTTCGGCTTTTCCAACTTGTGCAGCAGTTTGAGGTTCACCGCCGTCAAATGCGGTTGCAGGCGCGCAAAGTCGGCGGGCGCCAATGCGGCAAGCAGCTGGTTTGAATTTTGAGCGGCTGAGTGTGGCAAGCACTTCCCTCCAAGGCCAAGAGCGCCGAAATGTCTCTCAAACACCCGCGCCAAAGGGCGTCGGCGGCCGGTGACCAGTCCCTACGCTCCCTTGCAGCGATCGCCTAACGCTTTCGTCCCCGCGCACGTTGGCAAGCACGACTGCGGGGCTAACATGCCTCGATGGGCTTCATGTCGCTTAACAGGATGTTANNTGTCGAACTCGGCCTTGTCCTTCCAGGTCTTGAACGGGTTCAACAGATGCGGCTCGACGCCCGGCACCGAGGTCGGCACTGAGAAGCCGAAATAAGGATCGGTGCGGAAGTCGGCGTCCTTCAGCGAGCCGTCGAGCGCGGCGGTCAATAGCGTACGCGTCGCCTTGATCGGCATGCGGCGGCCTTCGCCGTACTTGCCGCCGGTCCAGCCCGAATTGACCAGCCAGACGTCGACCTTGTGCCGGTTGATGTAGTCGCGCAGCAGGTTGGCATAGACCGAAGGATGGCACGGCAGGAACGGCGCGCCGAAG
>PMAF01000196.1 GCA_003152455.1 Hyphomicrobiales bacterium | reverse complement strand
AACCTTTCGAGGAAGCAGAACGCCTGGTGGCGTAAGCCTGCGCGGCCGAGGCAAATTCACTCCGGCGCGATCGGCGGGCCCATAATCTGTTCCAGCACGTCCGGCCGGCCGCGGTTCTCGTGCAAGAGAAACTCGTCGGTGACTTCGCGCAACCGCTTGGTCAGCACGGCGGCCAGATCCTTGGCGTCGGAGCGGGAATATTCGCGGTGGATTGCCCGCACCGCGTCGACGTGCTGATCGACCAGCTGAACCGGAATGCGGGTCGCATCGGGCGTGTGCTCGATCAGCCGACACAGGCTGTCGGCTGCCAGCGCCACCAGAGGAAAACCGAAGGTCGCGGCTTCGCCCTTGATGTCGTGGGCGGCGTGGAAGACGGCTTCCTTGTTCGTGGGCGTGAAGCCTCCGGTGGCGATATTGCGGCGGGCCGCGTCCAGCCGCTCGCATTCCGAGTCCATCCAGGACGAGAACTCGCGCGACAGGTCGGCCAGCGCCTTTTCCGCGCGCGCCACCGGATCGATCTCGCCGAGCCGCATCGGCTTGACGCTGACGACCTTGCGCAGTTTGTTTTCCGGCGTGATGACCTCGTGATCGCCGAAATTCGCGACCCCGTCGAATTCCTTTTAGAGGGCGCCATGCTCGATTGCCTTGTCAGCCGGAGGAGCGGACTTTTTCATAGAGGGGCGACTGCTTGATGATGTCGGCCTTGCCGCCCTTGCGCCGCTCGGTGCCGACATAGTTCGGATTGAAGTTGCGGCGGCGGTCGGGACCGAAATACGTCTTGGTCTTGATGAACGGGCGCGGATTGGCGACCGCGTTGACGATGCGCTGATAGAGGCCCTTGGCCGAAATCGGCTTGGCGAGGAATTCGGTCACCCCGGCGTCGCGCGCCGAGACGACACGTTTCTTTTCCGAATGCCCGGTGAGCATGATGATCGGGACGTAAGGATTGGAATTGGCGCCGGGCTGGCGAATCATCTGGGTCAGTTCCAGCCCATCGAACATCGGCATCGCCCAATCGGTGATCACGATATCGGGGGTGTGATGGGTGAAGGCTTCCAGGCCGGCGGCGCCGTCTTCCGCCTCATGCACCTCGCGAGCGCCGAAGCCATGCAGAAGGATGCGCAGCATCCGGCGCATGTGGGCGTTGTCGTCGATGACGAGGAAACGCAGGCGGTTGAATTCGATGCGGACCATGGTGCCCCGGACCCTCGCGTCTTGGGCCCGATACCGTTGCTGGAAAAGCTACTGGGGTGCCGTTAAGGAAGGGTTTAGGATACCTCTTAAACGCCCCGCCCACCGCGACGGACGCTGTCGGGGGAGGCGATGCGCTCGCAAGGCCCGGCATGAAAACGCTGTTGATTCCGACCGAAGATCACGATGCCATGCCGGCGGTCCTGGAGGCCGCCCGGCTGGTTGCCCGCCAATTCGACAGCTACATGGAAGGCTTCGCGGTACGCCCGTCGGCGGGGACCTATGTGACCGTCGAGCCGGTCAGCAGCCTGGCGATCTCGGGCGCCTTCGAAGGCGATTCCGCCAATCAGGCGCGCGCCCAGTTCGAAGCTTTCATGAAAAGCCAGGGGGTGCCGCAAGCCGACCAGGAGCCGGCCGCTTATTCTTACGGCTGGCCGCGGGCGGAGGCGGCGGAGGACGCCTTCGTCGGCAACTACGGCCGTAATTTCGATCTGATCGTGCTCGGGCGGCCGGGGCCAGATCCGCAAAATCCCAGAATGCCGCCTTTGGAATCGGCGCTGTTCGACAGCGGCCGCCCTGTCCTGGTCGCCCCGCCGGCCGCGCCGCGCAGCCTTGGACGCAACGTCCTGGTCGCCTGGAATCGCAGCACGCAACAGGCCCGCACCAATGCCTTCGCGCTGCCGCTGCTGCGTCTTGCCGACCAGGTGACGGTGTTGACGGTGGAAGGCGGCACGCTCGCCGGGCCTCCGGGAGAAGAGGCCGCGCGTCATCTGCGCCGGAACGGGATCAAAGCGTCAGCGTTGACGGTCAAGCGCGGGACGCGCACGCCTGGGGAAATCATTCTCGACCACGCGGCGTCTCTCGGCTGCGATCTGCTTGTGAAGAGCGCTTATACCCAGAGCCGTCTGCGCCAGATGATCTTCGGCGGATCGACGCGTCACATTCTTGCGAACGCGACCTTGCCGGTCCTCATGGCGCACTGATAAGTCTGTCGACCGCACAAGAGCAGGACAATCATTTGTCGAACGGGCCGGATCAAAGCAAAAGCCCCGCCGGACCGGCGGCAGCGAAATATCCCGCCTTCCTGACCGTATTCCCCTCGATCATGCTGCCGATGTTCCTGGCGGTGGTGGATCAGACCATCATCGCCACAGCATTGCCGGCGATCGCAGCCTCCACCGGCCAGTTCGAGCGCGCATCCTGGATCGTTGTCGCTTACCTGATCGCGGCGACGATCGCGGCGCCGATCTACGGCCGGCTCGGCGACTCGTTCGGCCGCCGCCGGCTGATGTTCGTGGCGCTCGCCGTCTTCATCGTGGCGTCGCTACTGTGCGCCGCCTGTCGCACGGTCGAACTCTTGACGCTCGCCCGCGTGCTGCAGGGTCTGGGCGGCGGCGGGCTGATGACGCTCTCGCAAGCATTGATCGGAGAAGCGATCCCGCCGCGCGAGCGGGCGCGCTACCAAGGCTACCTGGCCGCGGTCGCGGTCTGCGCCAATACATTCGGTCCGGTCGCCGGCGGCTATCTGACCGAACAATTCGGCTGGCAGTCGATCTTCCTGGTCAACCTGCCCATCGGGCTCGGCGCGGTCGCGCTGACCTGGCGCCTTCCCAACCCGAAGATCGAGCGGCTTGCGTGGCGCGCCGACCCGGGCGGCCTCATCCTGTTCACGGTGTTCGTTGCGACAACGCTGCTCTCGCTGGAGCAGGTCCAGCNNGCGCTGGTGCTGCTGATTCGGCACGAGAACCGGGCGCCGTCGCCGCTCATTCCGCTTGGACTGCTGCGCCAGCCGGCGATTTGGCACAGCGATGCCTTGGCGGCGTGCCACGGCGCTGCTTTGGTGTCCCTGATCACTTTTCTGCCGGTCTATCTGCAAGTGGTGCGCGGCGCTTCGCCGTCGGAAACTGGCTTCCTGCTGGTGCCGCTCACTATCGGCATCGGGACCGGTTCGCTGGTGACCGGCCGGCTGGTGAACAAGACCGGATTGACCGCGATTTATCCGATCGTCGGGCTGGCGCTAGTCACCGCGAATTTCGTGACGCTCGCCTTTTGGGCGCACGCGCTCGGCACGTCAGCGATGGCGGGGCTGCTGCTCTGCAACGGGCTGTTCATGGGAACGGTGATGGGGGTGGTGCAGGTCACCGTGCAAAGCGCCGCCGGCCCGGTGCGCCTTGGCGAAGCGGCCGCCTCGGTGCAGTTTTCACGTTCGATCGGCGCCGCCTTCGGCACCGCGCTGGTGGCGACCGTTCTGTTCGCGTTCCTTGCCATCCGGAATCCGGAAGCGGCGCGCATTTTCGCAACCATGGTTCATCACGGCCACGTTGCAGGCGCACTGCCGGCCGCTCAGCAGGCGGTCGTCCAGGTCGACATCCAGGATGCGTTTCGCGCCGCTTTCCTGACCATGGCGGCGTTCACGACGGCTGGCTTTTTCCTCGCGCTCACTAATCCGCTGAGAAGAATCTGACCACTATTCTTTTAGCAGCGCGGCCATGATGCGCTCACGCGTCAGCGGCAGATCGCGGATGCGCGCGCCGAGGGCATGCGATACCGCATTGCCGATCGCCGCGGCGGTCGGACCGGCGGTCACTTCGCCGACGCCGAGCGGAACCTCATCCTTGGTATTGATCAGCTCGATGTCGATCTCCGGCACCTCGCTGAATTTCAGCACCGGATAGGTCTCCCAATCGATCGAGGAGACGCCGTTGTCGAAGCGGACCTGCTCCTTGAGCACCCAGCTTGCCGACTGAATGATGCCGCCTTCGATCTGGTTGATCGCACCGTCCGGATTGATGACGAGACCGGCGTCGGTCGCGCACCACACGTGCGCCAGACGGATTTCCTCGGCGACGTCGAGTTCGACGACCACGGCGGAGTAGGCCGCTCGGTTCTTGTAACGCGCAAAGGCAATCCCGCGGCCGTGGCCGGCGCCGCCTGGCGCCTTGGCGTCCCACCGCGCCATGGCGGCGACCTTCTCGATCACCGCGCGCGCGCGTTTGTCGGCTATGATCGACAGCCGATAGGCGACCGGGTCCTTGCCGACGCGCTCGGCCAATTCGTCGATGCCGCATTCCAGCGCGAAAACGTTGGGCATGGCGCCGAGCCCGCGCAATGCCGAGGTGCGCACCGGGGTCTCGGCCACCAGGTGGTGCACGATGCGCTTGGCCGCGATGTCATAGAGCGGCTCGCCGTTGCGCGTGGCGCCGCCGCCATTGGATTCCGGCACGTCGTTCGGCGGCGGCTCGGGCGGCGGATTGGGCAGCGCCAGCGCGCCGAGCAGATTGCCGCCGGCGCCCGGGCGGTTGTTGTGGGTCGGGCTCCAGATTTCCTGCGTCCAGTCGACCGGCTTGCCGGCGTCGTCGACCAGGGCGCGCACTTTTACGATCATGGCCGGGGTTTTCGGCTCGTAGACGAACTCTTCCTCGCGCCGCCAGCGCACGCGGACCGGCCTGCCCGGCATCCGCATGGCGATGATGGCGGCGTCGGTAGCGGCATCGTCGGCGCCGTTATGGCCGTAGCAGCCCGAGCCCTGCACGTGATGCACGGTGATGGCGGACGCTTCGAGACCGAGCGTCTTCGCCAGCGCGGCGCGCAAAGGATAGACGCCCTGGCAATGCGTCCAGACCGTCAGGTGGCCGTCGCGATACTCGGCCAGCCCGCAGGACGGCGAGATCGAGGCATGGGCGAGATAGCCGCGCGTGTAAGTCGCCTCGAAGCGTTGCCTGCCTTGCGGATTGCCCTCATCCGGTGCGCCGAAAATGCGATCGACGGCCGGCCTTTGCAGCAGCCAGTTGGCTTCCTGCTGGGCGGCGGTCGGGGCTTCGACATTCTGCCAGCCGACATGATCGACCGCGGCGGTAGCGGCTAGATCGACGGCGGTCTCGTCGTCGCCAAGGATGGCGAGGAAGCTTCCATGGCGCACGAATTGGACCGGCGTCTTGGCGGCGCGCAGGATCGCCTTCTCGTCGACCGCGTCGATGGTGGCGCCGCGGTTGGGCTGGCGCACCACGCGAGCGTGCACCATGCCGGGCAGCCGCATGTCGTGGATGAATATGGCGTTGCCGAAAATCTTGTCCGGCAGGTCGAGGCGCTCGCTGCTGCCGCCGATAACCGTCATGTCCGCGATCGGCTTGCGCGGCCCGCTGCCGGTTGCCTGGACGGCCAGGTTCACCGCGCCGGCAAGCGTCCAGTAATCCTGCCCGGTAGCTGCATTCTTGCGCAGGATGGCGCCGTCACGAACAGACAGTTCGTCCGGCGCGCAGCCGATAATTTTGGCAGCCTGATTGAGAAACAGCGCGCGCACGTCGGCGCAGGCCTGTCGCATGGCGACGCCGCCGAATTGAATTGATTGACTGCCGGCGGTGTAGCCTTCGTTCGGGGTCAACTCGGTATCGCCGGAGCGCAAGACAATGCGCGCCATCGCCACGTCGAGTTCGTCGGCGGCGATCTGCTCCATGGCGGTCAATACGCCCTGGCCGAGTTCGACGCGGCCGGTGAAGATGCCGACCTTGCCGGGTGACGGGAACGACACCCAGCGGTCGAGGCTTGGATTGTCGGCGAGCGGGCCGGGCAGGGGCGCGTTCATGCGAAGATTCCGTTCTTGCGCATGATCTTACCCGAAAACCGGTTCCCACTTTTCGGGCTCATGCGCCGGCTCCCGCGCGAATCTGCGCCGCGGCCTTCGCAACCGCGCGTAGGATGCGGTTATGCGTCCCGCAGCGGCAGATATTGCTATCGAGCGCGGCCGCGATTTGCGCGCGCGTCGGCGACGGGTTTTTGTCGAGCAGCGCTTTGGCCGTGATGACGATGCCGGCGAGGCAATAGCCGCATTGGCCGGCCTGCTCGTCGATGAAGGCCTGTTGCAGGGGGTGCGGGCGCTCCGGGCTTCCCAGTCCCTCGATGGTGGTGACAGTCTTGCCGGCGATGCTCCATACCGGCTTGCCACAGCTCTTCTCCGGCTCGCCGTCGATCAGCACCATGCAGCAGCCGCATTGCTCGAGCCCGCAGCCGAAGCGCGTGCCCATCAGGCCGAGTTCGTTGCGCAGAACATTGAGCAACGGCGTTTCCTCATTGCCGAGCGAAACGCTGACCGGCTTGCCGTTGACGGTAAATTTGAATTCTTGAGTCATTCAAAAACCGAACTGTTCGCGCAAGATGCGTTCGTCGAGGCTGTGGCCGGGATCGAACAGCAAGTTGAGCGAGAGGGCGCGGTCCATCTCGATGTCGACGCTGCGCACCGAGCGCACCTCGTCGGAATCGGCGACCGCGGCCACCGGGCGCTTGTCGGCGTCGTTCACCTCGATGGTGACCTTGGCCTTGTCGGGCAGCAGCGCGCCGCGCCAGCGCCGCGGGCGGAACGGGCTGATCGCGGTGAGCGCCAGCAGCGATGCGTTGATCGGAATGATCGGACCCTGCACCGAGAGGTTATAGGCGGTGGAGCCGGCGGGCGTCGCCACCAGCACGCCGTCGGCGACCAACTCGACGAGCCGCTCCTGGCCGTCGATCAGGATTCGCAAGTGTGCGGCCTGCGCGGTCTGGCGGAACAGCGACACCTCGTTGATGGCGCGATGTTCGTGCAGGCGGCCGGCGGAATCGCGGGCGCGCATCAGCAGCGGGTGGATGACCGTGATGTGTGCGGCGGTGAGCCGCTCGACCAGGTTGTCGACGGCGAAGTCGTTCATCAGGAAGCCGATGGTGCCGCGGTGCATGCCGTAGATCGGCTTGCCGGATTTCATGAACTTGTGCAGGGTTTGCAGCATCAAGCCGTCGCCGCCGAGCGCCACGATCACGTCGGCGTCCTTCGGCTCGACGTTGCCGTAACGGCCTTGCAGGCGCTCATAGGCATCGCGCGCCTCCGGCGTGGTGCCGGCGACAAAGGCGACGTGCTTGAAACGTTGCGGCGGGCGGCTCATGACGCACTCTTAAGCGGCTTATCGGCGAAAATCAGGGTCTTACGATGGAACGCGCGGTGCTCGTCTATACGACTTGGCCCTCGATTGTCGAGCCGGAGGCGGCCGGGCGCAAAATCGTCGAGCGGCGGCTGGCGGCCTGCGTCAATATCCTGCCGGGGATGATCTCGCACTATTGGTGGCAGGGCAAAATCGAGCGGGCCGAGGAAGCGGTGATGCTGATTAAGACCCGCGCTTCGCTGGCCGAGCCGGTCACGGCGGCGGTCAAGGAATTGCACAGCTATACGACGCCGGCGATCATGGTATTGCCGGTGGACAGCCTCGAGCCGGACTATCACCGGTGGATCGTGACGGAGACCTCCGCATGGCGTCGGTCGATCCGCCCGGCGGATTGGCAACGACGATTCTGATGTTGCCGGGCGGCCATGCCGCTGTTTGCGCGCGCGCCACGAATGGCGTGGCTACCGCGCCAAGTACGATCGCGCGCCGTGAGATTTTCATGTCCGTCCCCCCTAGAAATTTTATTATGGCCGCCAGTATACAATTATCGCGAGCATTACGCACGGTATCCCTGGCCGATCCGGCGCAAGCCGCTATGATCGTTGACTGGCGGGCGCCAGGCGAAGATTGCGGAGAGGGTAGATGCGGTGGCTGGCGTTGGCGGCGGTGCTCATGGTCGGCGGGTGCGCGACCGACGTCGGGCCAAGTCCCGCCGAACTCAAGGCCCAGTGGGAGGCGCAGAACGTCTTTCCGCAAAGCTACAAGACCGACCTGATGGCTTTCTTGCGCACCTATCTCAACGACCCGACCCATGTTCGCAGCGCGTCGGTGTCGCAACCGGCGCTCAAAAACATCGGACCGGGTGAACGCTACATCGCCTGCGTGCGCTACAATGCGCGCGTCGACGGCAAATATGCTGGCTCCAAGGACGGCGCCGCGATTTATGTGTCGGGCAAGCTAGACCGTTTCCTCGATGGGCCGAAAGACGTGCACGAGCTATGCAAGGAAGCGGTCTACGCGCCGTTTCCCGAGATGGAGACGCTCACGCGCTAGCAGTCCGCTGAAAAAACCCGTCGTCACGGCGATAGTTTGATGATTCAATTTCCTATCACGAATCATCGGAGGCTAGCATGCGGGGAGCATTTGTGGATCAGGGCGGGTTGTTTTCTTACATCTCGCCAGAGGCACGAGTGCCGGCGAGCCATCCGCTGAGGAAGATTCGGGAGCTCGTCCGTGAGGTGCTCGGCGAGCTGAACCGTAACTTGGGGAAGCTCTACGCGAGCGAGGGACGTCCCTCGATCCCTCCGGAGCAATTGTTGAGCGCATTGCTGCTCCAGGTGTTCTACGGCATCCGATCGGAACGACAGCTGATAGAGCAGTTGGACTACGATCTTTTGTATCGTTGGTTCGTGGGGCTTGCGCCCGATGATCCGGTCTGGGCTCCGACTACCTTCACCAAGAACCGAGACCGACTGCAGAACGGCGAGGTGTTCACGAAGTTCATGAGCAAGCTTCTGAACCATCCGCAGGTCAAGCCGCTGTTGTCGGACGAGCATTTTTCGGTGGACGGAACGCTGATCGAGGCCTGGGCTTCGCAGAAGAGCTTTCGCCCCAAGGACGGCAGCGGCGACGAAGACGGCGGCGCAAACTTCCATGGCCAGAAGCGCAGGAACGACACGCATGCGAGTACCAGCGATCTCGACAGCCGTCTTTACCGCAAGGCCGCCGGGCGAGAGGCCAAACTCTCCTATATGGGCCACGCCGTCATGGAGAACCGGCATGGCTGGCGGTGGCCGGCATGGTCACGTACACCAATAGCACCGCCGAGCGCCGCGCTTCGGAGATCATGCTCAAGGCCAAAGCCAAGACCGCTGGCCACCGCATCACCGCCGGCGAAGACCAGGCCTACGACACGGCCGATCATGTGGCCAAACTTCGCGCCAGCAACGTCACGCCGCATGTGACGCAGAACAATGGCCCGACCAAAACCGGCAAGAGCCGCCGCAGCGCCATCGACGAACGCACCACGCGGCACCAAGGCTATGGAATGTCGCAATCGCGCCGCGCCATGATCGAATGCATCTTCGGTTGGGGCAAGCAATACGGCACGATGCGCAAAACAAAACATCGCGGCATCTGCCGCGTCGCCGCCGACTTCATGCTCAATCTGATCGCCTATAACCTGATCCGCATTCCGAAACTGATTGCGGCGTAGGCGAATAACCGTTCAGACTGCCAAAGACCCTCAACCGACCGAACACATCACCAGAAGCACGGACTCTCAGAAGAGAGCAAAGCATCAATTTCGAGGTTTTTCAGCGGACTGCTAG
>PMAF01000256.1 GCA_003152455.1 Hyphomicrobiales bacterium | reverse complement strand
GTCTTCGTCTATCACGAGGGCGATCACTACCGCACGCGGCTGACGCACAGCCTCGAAGTCGCGCAGATCGCGCGCAGCCTCGCCCGCACGCTGGGGCTGAACGAGGACCTCGCCGAGGCGCTGGCGCTCGCCCACGATCTCGGCCACACGCCGTTCGGTCATGCCGGCGAAGAGGCGCTCGACGCGGCGATGCAAGAGCATGGCGGGTTTTCGCATAACGACCAGACCCTGCGGATCCTCACCTCGCTGGAGCGCCGCTATGCCGATTTCGACGGGCTCAACCTGACCTGGGAAACCCTCGAAGGCATCGCCAAGCATAACGGCCCGCTGCCGCCGGGAAAGACGCCCTCGGAGACGGTGAGGGATTACGTCGCGCGCCACGATCTGGTGCTCAATGAATGGCCCTCGGCCGAGGCGCAGGTCGCGGCGCTGGCCGACGACATCGCCTACGACAATCACGACATCGACGACGGCTTGCGCGCCGGGCTTTTCACCACCGAGGATTTGAAGGACGTAGCGCTGGTCGGGCCGATCCTCGCCGAGGTGAAATCGCGCAACATCAAGATCGAGGAGGCGCGGCTCATCCACGAGACCGTTCGCCGCATCATCGACCGCATGGTGAGCGACGTGGTCGCCGAGACGCGCCGCCGCATCGTCGCGGCCAAGGTCGAGGCGCCGGCCGATGTGCGCAAGCAGAAAAAGGCGCTGGTCGCCTTTTCCGAGGCGATGCGCGAGCAGGAGAAGGGCCTGCGCAAGTTTCTCTTCGATCACATGTACCGCCATTTCCGCGTCAACCGCATGTCGGAAAAGGCGCGCCAGGTGGTGACCGATCTCTTCGTCTATTTCTCGAAGCAGCCTGACGCGCTGCCGGCGGAATGGCGCGATGCCGCATCGCGCGCGACCAGCCGGGGCGCCGCGCGCATCATCGCCGATTACATCGCCGGCATGACCGACCGCTACGCGCTGATCGAGCACGCCAAGTATTTCAGAGCGACGCCGGAGTTGCGGTGACCTACTCCGTCATGGCCAGGCACAAGGCCGGGCATGACGTAATCTTAAAATCGCCGTCACGCTTGCGTGCGCGCCCCATTGGCCCATATCCTGCCGGCCATGGCGCGCCTGGCGGACAAAGTTGCGTTCATCACCGGCGGCGGCGGCGGCATTGGCCGCGCCACCGCCGAACGTTTTGCCGAGGAGGGCGCCAAGGTCGTCATCGCCGAGATCGACAAGGCGACCGGCGCGGCGGCCGCGCAATCCGCCCGCGAACGCGGCGGCAATAACGGTGGGGACGCGCACTTCGTGCATTGCGACGTGCGCGAAAAATCCAACGTCGAAGCCGCCTTCGCGGAAACGATCCGGCGCTACGGCAAACTCGACATCCTGCACAACAATGCCGGCGGCTCCACGCCCGACGACGGGCCGGTCACCGAGGTGCCGGAAGCGGAATTCTGGCGCGCGATCACGCTCGATCTATACGGCACCTTCCTGTGCTCGAAGCTCGGCATCCCGCATCTCATCAAGGCGGGCGGCGGTTCGATCATCAACATGTCGTCGATTGTGGCGCTGAAGGCGCTGCCGGGACGCGACTGCTACACCGCGGCCAAAGGCGCGATCGCCGCGCTGACGCGCTCGATGGCGGTGGAATACGCGAGCCATAAGATACGGGTCAACGCCATCGCTCCCGGCGTCGTGCTCACGGAGCGGGTCAAGAAGCTGCTGGAAGGCTCGAAGGCCATCGAGAAGCTCGCCGCGACCCACCTGCTCGGCCTCGGCCTGCCGATCCACATCGCCGACATGGCGGTGTACCTGGCGTCGGACGAGTCCGTAATCACCACCGGGCAGATTTTGTCGGTCGATAGCGGCGCGACGGTGGTTTGAAGCTCCCGGTCACTCCGAGGCGCGAGCGAACGGGAGTGCGACCATCTTTTTGACTCCCCAGCCAAATTCCATTACCCGCAGCGCCAAATGAGAGCCGTGCCCCATCCTCAACACCTCTTTGCCAGCATGCTCGCCCGCGTGCGCACGGCGTGCGAGAGCATACTCGGAACAACCGCCGACCTCTCGCGCGTCGTGGTTGAGCCACCGCGCGATCCAAGTCATGGCGACATGGCGGCCAATGCCGCCATGGTGTTGGCCAAGGATGCCGGTCAGAAGCCGCGCGAGCTGGCCGAAAAAATCGCCGAAAAACTCCGCGCCGACGATCTCATCGCCAAGGTGGACGTCGCCGGTCCCGGCTTCATCAATTTCACGCTTCACCCCCGGGCCTGGGCCGAGGAGCTGCGGGTCGTGCTGGCGGCTGGCAGCGATTACGGCCGCAGCGAGATCGGCCAGGGCGAAAAGGTCAACGTCGAATACGTCTCGGCCAATCCGACCGGGCCGATGCATGTCGGACACGGCCGCGGCGCGGTGTTCGGCGATGCGCTCGCCAATCTGCTGGCTTTCGCCGGCTACGCGGTGACGCGCGAATATTACATCAACGACGCCGGCGCGCAGGTCGACGTGCTGGCGCGTTCGGCCTTCCTGCGTTACCGCGAGGCGCTCGGCGAGGATATCGGGCCGATCCCGGACGGACTTTATCCCGGCGACTATCTCGTGCCGGTCGGCGGCGAACTCGCCGCCGAACATGGCGCGGCGCTGAGCGCAAAGCCCGAGAGCGAATGGCTGCCGATCGTGCGCGCCAAGGCCATCGCCATGATGATGGACATGATCCGCGACGATCTTGCCGCGCTCAATGTCCGCCACGACATGTTTTTCTCGGAACGCGCGCTGATCGAGGGCGATGGCGACCAAGTCGGCGCCACCATCGCGTCGTTGCGCGGGGGCGGGGAGGTCTATGAGGGCCGCCTGCCGCCGCCGAAGGGCGGCAATTTCGAGGACTGGGAAGACCGCGAGCAGACGTTGTTCCGCTCCACCGCGTTTGGCGACGATGTCGACCGGCCGCTATTGAAATCGGACGGCAGCTACACGTATTTCGCCAGCGACATCGCCTATCACAAGTCCAAGGTCGACCGCGGCTTCCGCAACCTGATCGACGTCTGGGGCGCCGATCACGGCGGCTATATCAAGCGCATGCAAGCGGCGGTAAAGGCGGTAAGCGCCGGCAAGGCCGTGCTCGACGTCAAGCTCGTCCAGCTTGTTCGTCTGCTGCGCGCGGGCGAGCCGGTGAAGATGTCGAAGCGCTCGGGCGACTTCGTCACGCTGCGCGAGGTGGTGGAGGAAGTCGGAAAAGACGCCGTGCGCTTCGACATGCTCTACCGCAAGAACGACGCCGTGCTCGATTTCGATCTTGCCAAGGTGATCGAGGCGACCCGGGAAAACCCGGTGTTTTACGTCCAGTACGGACACGCCCGCGGCGAATCAATCTTCCGCAATGCGCGCGCGGAAATGCCCGATCTGGTCCCGGCAACTGCGGCCGAACGCGCCCGCGCCTTGAGATATGCACCGTTAGAAAAACTCACGGACGAGGGCGAGCTTGCTCTGTTGCGCCGCATCGCGCTTTACCCGCGCCTGGTCGAGGCCGCGGCGAGCGCCCATGAGCCCCACCGGGTCTCCTTCTATCTGTATGAATTAGCTAGCGAATTTCATGCGCATTGGACGCGCGGAAAAGACATGCCTCAATTACGCTTCATTATCGGGAATGATCCGGACACGACGGCGGCCAGACTCGCGTTGGTGCAGGGGATTCTCATCGTCCTTGCCTCGGGATTGGCGCTCCTCGGAGTCGCAGCGCCGGACGAAATGCGTTAAATCTCGTTCGCAATCCGCTGTTGAGTGATTCGCGATTGAACGGACGAGGACGCAGTCAACAACCGGGTCCAGAATGGCGGACGAACAGACTCAGAGATCCTATCGTTCGAATGAGCCGGTGGCGCGCCGTGCGCCGATCGCCAATCCGGGCTCGACCAGCGATCCTCTCGCCGAGCTTGCCCGCCTGATCGGACAAGCCGACCCGTTCGCCGAATTCGGCCGCGGTAACGTGCGGCGCGCCGCTGCGCCGCCGGCGCCGCCTCCAGCCATGCGGAGTTTCGACGCCAACGATTATTTCGGCACCACGACGGCGCCGGACGCGCACCCGGTCGCGCTGGAAGCGCCGCCACCGGCTCCGCCGCCGACCCAGCCGCGGCAGCCTTATGCCGCCGGCGATCTCTATCCCGCCGCAGCCGAGAGCGCCGGTCATCCGGCGGCCGATGTCGTCGGCTACGCTCCAGATCCGTATCACCCGAGCAACGATCAGTTCGAGGGCGAGGAAGACCACTTCTACGAGGATGCCCCGAGCTCGAAAAGCCGCATGGGCATCTTGGCAATCGCGGCCGTATTTGCTCTGGCGGTGCTCGGCACCGCCGGCGCCTTCGGCTATCGCGCCATCTTCGGCACCTCCCGGTCTTCTACCCCGCCGCCCGTTATCAAGGCCGACACCGCCCCGAGCAAGATCATGCCGGCGACCGCCAGCAAGGCGCCCAGCAAGCTGATCACAGACCGGGTGACCGATCATGACGAGAAGCTCGTATCGCGCGAGGAAAAGCCGGTCGCGATAAAGATCACTCCGCCCGTTGCGGGGATGCCGGCGGCACAAGCTAGCGCCCCGCCGGATGCTGCTCCGCCGGCAACCGGCAACGGAATCATTTCCAGCGAGCCGAGGAAAATCCACACCATCGCCATCCGCCCGGATCAGTTGGGCGTCGGCGGTGGCCAACCAGCAGCCGCCCCGCAGCCGCAAGCACAGATGGCGCCGCAGCCGCCCGCCAGGCCGGCTGCCCCGCTGGCGCGCGCCGCTACCAGCGCGGCCCCGCCGGCTCCGGCGGCCACTCCGGAACCGCCGCGCCAGGCCGATGCGCGCGCTGTTGCACCGCTGCGTCATACCGAGTCGATATCCAGAAGCGAGCCGCTTTCGTTGAGCCCGAATGCGCCCGGCGCGCCGATAGCGCGGGCGCCCGTGCGCACCGCTGTGGTGGCGCCACAGGCGCGCGTCGCGCCGGCGGCCACCGCACTTGGCGGCGCCTACGCGGTGCAAGTATCGTCGCAAAGGAGCGAAGCCGAAGCGCAGGCCTCGTTCCGCAGCCTGCAGGCCAAGTTCCCCAAACAACTCGGCGGCCGACAGGCGTCGATCCACAGAGTGGAGTTGGGCGCGAAGGGCACCTATTACCGTGCCATGGTTGGCCCGTTTGCCAACGCCAGTGAGGCAAGCGAACTGTGCGGCGGCCTCAAGGCGGCCGGCGGACAGTGTCTTATCCAGCGAAATTAACGCGCCATTGCTTGAACTTACGCCAAGCGCAGGCTAATCCGCGCCGATGGCGGCGCGCGCATTCATCACCGGATTGAGCGGGCTTAACGTCTCCGCCAATGAGCGCGCGTTTCTGCGCGAGGCCCAGCCCTGGGGCCTCATCATCTTTAAGCGAAACGTGAGTACTCCTCAGCAAGTGGCGGAACTAACGAGCGCATTTTGCGACGCTGTCGGCTGGGAGGCGCCGGTCTTGGTGGACCAGGAAGGCGGCCGCGTGCAACGGCTCGGGCCGCCGCATTGGCCCGCGTACCCCGCCGGCGCCGTTTACGGCGCGTTGTTCGACCGGGAGGTTTCGTCTGGTCTTGCGGCTGCTCGGCTCGGAGGTCACTTGATCGCGGCAGACCTCAGAGTTCTTGGGATAGACGTCGACTGCCTTCCTCTGGCGGATGTTCTGACCGCGGGCGCCGACCCGGTCATCGGCGACCGCGCCTACGGAAGCGAGCCGGGCAAGGTCGCGGCCATCGCAAGCGCCATCGCGCAGGGCCTGCTGGCCGGCGGCGTACTGCCCGTCGTCAAACACCTGCCCGGCCACGGACGGGCGACCGCCGACAGCCACCATAAGCTGCCGGTGGTCGATACCGACCGGGCGACCCTGGAAGCCACCGATTTTGCCGCCTTCCGGCCCTTGGCCTCCCTGCCGCTCGGCATGACTGCACATGTTGTGTTTTCCGCCATCGACCCCGTCGCGCCGGCCACTACTTCGGTCACAATGGTGCGCGAAGTGATTCGCGGGTTTATCGGGTTCCGTGGTCTGTTGATGAGCGACGATGTCTCAATGAAAGCGCTGTCCGGTACGATTGCGGAGCGTAGCGGCGCCGCGTTCGCGGCTGGATGCGACGTCGTGCTCCATTGCAACGGCATCTTGAGCGAGATGACCGCGGTCGCCGGACAGGCGCCGGTGCTGGCAGGCGAGGCCGCGAGGCGCGCCGACGCCGCGCTGGCGCAACGCAAGGCGCCGGAACAATTCGACGTCGAAGCCGCCCGCAAGTTGTTCTCGCAAATGGTGGACGTCGACGGTTCACCGCCGCAACGGAAAACCGCGTCATGACGCCTGACGACTTCGACAGCACGCTGGCGGCGGATCGCGGCACCACCGAGCCGGCGATGATCGTGGACGTCGAGGGCTTCGAGGGCCCGCTCGATCTTTTGCTCGCGCTGGCGCGCACGCAGAAAGTCGATCTGGCGAAGATCTCGATTCTGGCGCTGGCCGACCAGTATCTCAAATTCATCGAAGCGGCGCGCCAGTTGCGGCTGGAGCTGGCCGCCGACTATCTGGTGATGGCGGCCTGGCTTGCTTATTTGAAATCGCGGCTGCTGCTGCCGCGCGAGGCGCCGGGCGAGGGGCCGAGCGCGGAAGACATGGCGCTGGCGCTGGCCTACCGCCTGCGGCGGCTGGAGGCGTTGCGCGGCGTGGCGACCCGGCTGATGGAGCGGCCGCAACTCAACCGCGACGTATTCGCGCGCGGCGCGCCCGAACCGATCGACGAGATCAAGCAGCCGGAATGGACGGCGACGCTGTACGACCTGCTCAGCGCCTATGCGACGCAGCGATCGCGCAGCGCGCTGTCGCGCGTGCGCTTTAAGCAGCGTACGGTGTGGTCGCTGGCCGAAGCGCGCGCCGCGCTCGAGCGTCTGATCGGCATGTCGAGCGATTGGTCGCGCATCGACGCGTTCCTGATTTCGTTCGTGGTCGAGCCCGCGCTGGCGGCGACCGTCATGGCGTCCTCGTTTGCGTCCGCGCTCGAGCTGGTGCGCGAAGGGGTCGCCGAGATTCATCAGAAAGAATCGTTCGCGCCGCTCTACATGCGCAAGCGGGTCGGTGTGAATGGAAGTGCATTGACCTATGACGCGCCAGAAAACACATAAGGGGACGGACTCGATGCCGAGCGTGGCCAAGAAGCTGGTTATTGTTCAAAGCGAAGACGCGCCGGCAGCGCAATCCGATGCGGCATCGCCAGCCGAGCCGGCCACGCGGCAGGAAGAACTGCGGCTGCTGGAGGCGCTGCTGTTTGCCGCCGGGCAACCGCTCGACGAGGCGACGCTGGCGCGACGGCTGCCCGACGGCGTCGACGTGAAGGAAGCGCTGGCGCAGCTCAAGGCCGAATACGCCACGCGCGGTGTCAACCTGGTGCGCATCGGCAAGAAATGGATGTTCCGCACCGCCGACGATCTGTCCTGGCTGCTCACCAAGGAGACGGTGGAGACGCGCAAGCTGTCGCGCGCCGCGATCGAGACGCTCGCCATCATCGCCTATCACCAGCCCGTCACCCGCGCCGAGATCGAGGAAATCCGCGGCGTGGTGGCGGCCGCGGGCACGCTCGACGTGCTGCTGCGGACCGGCTGGATCCGCCCGCGCGGGCGGCGCAAAGCACCCGGCCGGCCGATCACCTACGGCACCAGCGAGGCGTTCCTCACCCATTTTGGGCTGGAGGAGGTGGGCGATCTGCCCGGTCTCGACGAACTCAAAGGCGCCGGCCTCTTGGAAGGCAGTTTGCCGCCGGGCTTTGCGGTGCCGATGCCGTCGGATGACTTGGCGCTGCGCGACGACGAGGAACCGCTCGATCCGGGCGATCTCGATCTAGGGTTAGCGCCGCCGTCCTCGCGCAGCGAGACGTAAGCCCCCGGGCACAGTGCATCATCCGTCATCCCGAGGTGGCCGCGAAGCGGCCTTCGAAGGATGGACGGCCCGGGCCGTCGCCCTTCGAGGCTCGCTTCGCTCGCACCTCAGGGTGACGGATCGTATGCTTAACGGCGCGCGATGCCGTAAGCTTCAGTAACTTAAGCCCATTTTTGCCCCCGCTGCGACATGAAGGCCGCATTACAAAGGCCCGAAGTCCTTGTTTTTGCCACTTCCGGAGCCTAGTTTCACACTCAAATCACGGGCGGGGCGCGTACGAAGCCGCCGCAGCGGAGGGTTCGCCAATGGGTTCTTTAAGTATCTGGCACTGGATGATCGTCATCGTCGTGGTGATGCTTCTGTTCGGCGGCCGCGGCAAGTTGTCCAACCTGATGGGCGATTTCGCGCAAGGCATAAAGGCGTTCAAAAAGGGCATGTCGGAAGACGACAAGCCGGTTGAGACCAAGGCCGAACCGGCCAAGACCATCGATCACCAGGCCGCCGGCGCAGCGCCGAAGACGGAAACCGAGCAGCGCGCCGAAGGCGTGCGCTCTTAAAAAAGCTTGGCAGCGGCGGCGTGTTGACGGAAAGCGGGTGGCCGACACGCCCCGGGAGTTGATCTATCCATGTTCAATCTTGGTTGGGGCGAGATCGTCGTCATCGGCATCGTCGCGCTGATCGCGATCGGGCCCAAGGAGCTGCCGACCGTTCTGCGGACGCTCGGCCAGTGGATGGGCAAGGTCCGCCGCATGGCCAACGAATTCCAGGGCCAGTTCCAGGAAGCGCTGCGCGAAGCCGAGTTCGCCGATCTCAAGAAGCACGCCGACGATATTTCCAGTTCGGTCGCCGAATTCTCCAACATCGATCCGCTCGCCGACGCGCAGAAAGATGTCGAGCGCGCGTTCGAAGAAACGCCGGCCGCCGCGCCAACGGCTGACGCTGCGAGCCCTGCGCAGGATGCCTTGCCCGGCGCGCCGCCGCTGCCGGCGATCGAGGCGGCGCCGGAACCGCCAGCCGCCATCGCGCATGAAGACCACGCCGCGCTTGCGCCGCCGCCCGTTGAAAAAGCCGGGGGCGGGGCATGAGCGAAGAGGACATCGAGGCCAGCAAGGCGCCCTTGCTCGAGCACTTGATCGAGTTGCGCTCGCGGCTGATCAAGGCGGTGCTCGCCTTCGCCGTGATGTTCGCGCTCTGCTTCGTGTTCGCCAAGGACATCTACAATGTCCTGGTCTGGCCGTTCGTGTGGGTGGCGGGTCCGGAGAATTCCAAGTTCATCTACACCGCGCTGCTGGAATATTTCATCACGCAATTAAAGCTGGCGATGTTCGGCGCCGCTTTCCTGTCGTTTCCGGTGGTGGCGGCGCAGATCTACATGTTCGTCGCGCCGGGGCTCTACCGCAACGAGCGCAAGGCGTTCGTGCCCTATCTGATCGCGACGCCGTTTTTCTTCACGCTCGGCGCGACCATGGTCTATTTCCTGGTGCTGCCGATGCTGATCCGGTTCTCGCTGCACATGCAGCAGCCGGGAACCTCGAACGAAGCCAGCATCGTGCTGCTGCCCAAGGTCGGCGAATATCTCTCGCTGATGATGACGCTGGTGCTCGCCTTCGGCGTGGCGTTCCAGCTGCCGGTGATCCTGACGCTGCTCGGCCGCATCGGCCTGATCACCGCCGATCAGCTCAAATCCAAGCGGCGCTATTTCATCGTCGGCGCCTTCGTGCTGGCCGCCATCCTGACGCCGCCCGACGTGCTCAGCCAGATGTCGCTGGCGGTGCCGCTGATGCTGCTCTACGAGGGCTCGATCTGGTCGGTGCGGTTCGTGGAAAAGAAGGCCAGGGCCGAGGAGGCCGCCAAAGAAGCCGCCAAGGAAGCCGAGAAGGCGGCGGCCGCGGCAGCGGCTGCGGCCAAGCCGGCGGAGTAGGGTGGTATTGACTCCGTCATGCCCGGCTTTATGCCGGGCATCCACGCCTTGCTTCACACAAGAAAGACGTGGATGGCCGGGACAAGCCCGGCCATGACACGTTAAAAAGCGCCCCCATGTACGATATCAAATGGATTCGCGAGCATCCGGACGACTTCGACCGCGGGCTGACGCGGCGCGGAATAACGCGGCGCGGGCTGCAGCCGCTGTCTCAGTACCTAATATCGCTCGACGAACGCCGGCGCGCGATAATCAGGGTTTCTGAGGGCTTTCAAGCGCGCCGTCGCGCCGCATCGGACCAAATTCATCAAGCCATGGCGAAAAAAGACACCGCCGCAGCGGAGGCATTGAAAGCCGAAGTTGCTGAATGCAAAACATCGATCACTACCTTGGAGGGCGAGCAGAAGGCGGTCGAGGAGGAGTTGAAAAAGGCGCTGGCGGAAATTCCCAACCTGCCGCTCGACGATGTGCCTGATGGCGCCGATGCGAGCAAGAATGTCGAGCTAAAAGGTCATACGTTTGGCGCCAAGCGCGATTTTAAAAAGGAAGGATTCACAGCCAAGCAACACTTCGAACTGGGCGAAGCGCTCGGCATGATGGATTTCGAGCTGGCCGCGAAATTGTCCGGCGCGCGTTTTGTGGTTTTGCTGAAGGGCATGGCGCGTATGGAGCGCGCACTCGGGCAACTGTTTCTCGATGTGCATACCAGCGAGAAGCACGGATACACCGAAGTCAGCCCGCCGCTGCTGGTGCGCGACGAAGTGATGTTCGGTACGGCGCAGTTGCCAAAATTTTCCGAAGATCAGTTTAAGGCGGTTCGAAAGCTCACTAAAGGTGAGGGGAATGATGCGCTCATACGATTGCGCAATGAGGATCATAGTTTTAACCCTCAAGAAGAGACTTCAGCATACTTTGAGACACTTGAAGTTTTAGGGGGGGGCAAGAAGGATGTCTTTACCGAAGCAGGCTGGGCAAGGTTTCAGGAGTTGCAGCAAGCTGGCGAGTGGTGGCTCATCCCCACCGCCGAAGTGCCGCTCACCAATTTGGTGCGCGAGTCCATCGTCGACGAAGACAAGCTGCCGATGCGGTTGACCGCCTGCACGCCATGCTTCCGCGCCGAGGCCGGCGCCGCCGGCAAGGACACGCGCGGCATGATCCGCCAGCATCAGTTCACCAAAGTGGAGCTGGTCTCGATCGTCACGCCGGAAAAATCCAAGGAAGAGCACGAGCGAATGCTGGCCTGCGCCGAAGAAGTGCTGAAAAAACTCGACCTGCATTACCGCGTGGTCACGCTCTGCACCGGCGACATGGGCTTCGCCGCTCAAAAAACCTACGACATCGAGGTCTGGTTGCCAGGTCAGAACATGTACCGGGAAATCTCGTCGTGCTCGAACTGCGGAGAGTTTCAGGCGCGGCGGATGCATCCACCCGGTAAGCCGTCGGAAGGTACTCGCTATCGCGGTAAGGACGGTAAGATCAAAGGCTTTGTCCACACGCTCAACGGCTCCGGCGTCGCGGTCGGCCGCGCGCTGATTGCGGTGATGGAAAACTACCAGGACGAAAACGGCGCCATCGTGATGCCTGACGCGCTCAGGCCCTATATGGGCGGAATTACGAAGATCGAGCGAAGCTAACGAAGTCGTGTCCCGGATGCGGTGCAACACGAGCGCAGCGAAGTGGTGCACCGCTGATCCGGGACCCAGCTTGCTTTCAAAGATAACCGGGGACACGAAAAGGGAAATAATGCGCATCCTCATCACCAATGACGACGGCATCCACGCGCCGGGCCTCGAGGCCTGCGAAAAAATCGCCCGCGAATTGTCCGACGAAGTATGGATCGTGGCGCCGGAGAGCGACCAGTCCGGCGTGTCGCACTCGCTGTCGCTCAACGATCCGCTGCGCCTGCGTGAAGTGGCCGACAAGCATTTCGCGGTGAAAGGGACGCCGACCGATTGCGTCATCATGGGCGCGCGCCATCTGATGAAGGACATGCCGGACCTGGTGCTGTCCGGCGTCAATCGCGGCCGCAACGCCGCCGAGGACGTGACCTATTCCGGCACGGTCGCAGGCGCCATGGAAGGCACCGTACTCGGCATTCCGTCGTTCTCGCTGTCGCAGGCTTACGCGTTCTCCACCCGGCACGCGCCCTATTGGGACACCGCGGTCAAATTCGCGCCCGATCTGATCCGCCGCGTGCTCAAAACCGGCATGCCGCGCGACGTGCTGGTCAACGTCAATTTTCCCGATTGTCCGCCGGACGAAGTGGCCGGCGTTTCCGTCGTCACGCAAGGCAAGCGTGACCAGGAGCTGTTGCGCATCGATGCGCGCCACGACGGGCGCGGCAATCCGTATTACTGGATCGCCTTCGGCCGCGGCGGCGTCGCCGGCGCTGCGCCGGGCAGCGATCTCGCCGCGCTCAACGACAAGCGCATCGCGATCACGCCGTTGCGGCTCGACCTAACCGACGAGCCGTTCATGACGAAACTGGCGGGTGTGTTCGGCTAAGCGCCGGTCAGCAAGCCGACGATCGCGTTTTTGAGCTGCTCGACCTGGAACGGCTTCTGCAATGCCGGGCGGTTGTTATAGGGATCGGGCAGGCTGCGTTCGCCATAGCCGGTGACGAACACGAAGGGCACGCCGCGCTTGGCCAGAATATCGGCGACCGGATAAATCTCCCGACCGCCGACATTGACGTCGAGAATGGCGGCGGAGAAATCGCCCTTGGCCGCGACCTCGCTCGCTTCCGCAATGCTGCCGACCGCCGCGGCCACGTCATAGCCGAGGTCGGCGAGCATGTCCTCCAGCAGCATGCGGATGAGATATTCGTCCTCGACGACGAGAAGGCGCGGCGCTGCTGTCGGGGATTCATTCATCGCCGGCTCCTGCCAAACAACGCCGACGCGCGGCGCCGAGTTCCATTCAGAACCCGATCCATAGTCGCAACCTTACATGAATCGCCCGGCAAACGTGCTAATTCGGGTCAAAAGGAGCAAATCGTGCCGAGTCGGCCGCAGAACGGAAAAGACAACGATCGCATGGAATTCCTGCTGACGCTGCGCCGGCGCGGCATCAGCGACCAGGCGGTGCTGCGGGCCATGGACGAGGTGCCGCGCTGCGATTTCGTCGAGGGCGAGTTCGCCGACCGCGCCTATGCCGACCAGGCTTTGCCGATCGAATGCGGGCAGACCATCAGCCAGCCTTATGTCGTAGCTTACATGACCGAGCAGCTCGCCTTAAGTCCGCATCATCGCGTGCTGGAGGTCGGCACCGGCTCGGGCTACCAGGCGGCGGTGCTCTCGCGTCTGGCGCGCGAGGTGGTGAGCATCGAGCGCTATCGCACGCTCGCCGAGCAGGCGAGGGCGCGTCTCGCCGCGCTCGGCTACGACAATGTCGAGGTCGTGGTCGGTGACGGCTTTGCCGGCGTGCCGGAAAAGGCGCCCTACGATCGCATCATCGTCACCGCCGCCGCGGAGCAGGTGCCGCAGGCTCTGCTCGAGCAACTCGCGGATGACGGCGGGGTGATGATTTTGCCGCTGGGGCCGCGTGACGGACCGCAACACATAATCAAGCTTACCAAATCGCAAACGGAGATTTCGGGGGAAAACCTGATTGCGGTGCGTTTCGTGCCGTTATTGCCCGGGCAGGCGCAGGAGTTGTGACTTTTCGACCGATGTTGCCGTTTCGGCGTCATTCGCCAATTGAGGCAGTTATACCGGACTCGATCGCGCGCGCGTCGATCCGCTAATTCTTAAAAGCTTATTTACTCACTACTGCTTTATTTCGAAGTCTACTTTTGTTGCGTATGAGTGAGTAACCACATGCCGCGCATTCAGTTGCCGTATCGCTCGCGTGTCTGCCTGCGCGTTGCAGTTCCAGCCCTCCTGGGCATCGCCGTTGCCGGCTGTGCGGACTCTGCGCGCTTCGACTCCAATCCATACGCCTCCAACCGTCAATCGCCGCCGCAAGAGACGACCGGTTCGATCTCGCCGCGCCCGGCATCGACCGCCCGTGTCGTGTCGCAGCCGCTGCCGGCGCCGAGCCGGCCGGCCACGGTCGCTGCCGCGGGCGGCGTCGCCGCTGGCGCACCGGGCTTGGGCGCTTACCGGCCCGCTACAGCCGACATCACCGGATCGGTCCCAGCGCATCGCGCGCCGGCGCCCGCGCCAGCCGGGCATTGGACTTGGGACGGCGGCTCACCGGTGACGGTCAGTGCCGGCGAAACGGTCGAGAGCATTGGGCGCAAATACGGCGTGCCGGCCTCCGCCATCCGCGACACCAACGGTTTCCGCGAGGGCGCATCGCTGCGGCCGGGCCAGCGCGTCGTCATTCCGCAGTACGTCTCGGCCAGCGGAGCCCATATGGCGGCGCCGCAAACGCCGCCGCAGCCGGCGCGGCAGGCGTCGATGCCACCGCAGAAGGCCGAAAGCGTCCACATCGTCGAGCCGGGCGAAAGCATGCTCGGAATCGCGCGCAAGCACGGCATCTCGATCACGGCCTTGGCGCGCATGAACAATATCCAGCCCTATGCCAAGATCACCATTGGCGAACGCTTGAAGGTTCCCGGCGGGCTGCACGTTGCCGCGCGCCAGACGCCGGCGCCGCAAGTAGCGCAGCCGCGCACGGTTCCGGCCGAAAAGGTCGCCAGCGCGCCGATCCAAAGTGCGCGCATCGCCACTCCGGAAACCCACGCCACCACCGAAAGCCTGCCGCCGACCGCGGAAGCGGCGGGCAGCTTGCCGTCGTTTCGCTGGCCGGTGAAGGGCCGCATCATTGCCGGCTTCGGCCCGCGTCCGAACGGCGCCCAGAACGACGGCATCAATCTGGCGGTGCCGGAAGGCACGCCGATCAAGGCCGCCGATGACGGTGTCGTCGCCTACGCGGGCAGCGAGTTGAAGGGCTATGGCAACCTGGTGCTGATCCGTCACGCCAACGGCTTCGTGTCGGCCTATGCCAACGCCAGCGAAATCCTGGTCAAGCGCGGTGAAACCATCAAGCGCGGGCAGGTGATCGCGCATGCCGGGCAAACCGGCAACGTGACTTCGCCGCAACTGCATTTCGAGATCCGCAAGGGCTCGACCCCGGTCGATCCGACCAAATATCTCGGCGGCGCGTAGTTCATTCCGTCATTCCGGCACGCGCGCGGCGGCGTGCGAACCGGGCGTGACGTATTACTCCTTCAGCTCCACGCCCAAACGTCCGGCCAGATCCTGCACGAACTGCCAGGCCACGCGGCCGGAGCGCGAGCCGCGCGTGGTCGACCATTCCAGCGCATCGTGCTGCAGCGCTTCGCCCTGCGCCGGAATATGGAAGTGGGCGACGTAGCTCTCGACCATCGCGAGATATTCGTCCTGGCTGCAGCGGTGAAAGCCGAGCCAAAGCCCGAAGCGGTCGGATAGCGACACTTTCTCCTCGACCGCTTCGCCCGGGTTGATCGCGGTCGAGCGCTCGTTTTCCATCATGTCGCGCGCCATCAGGTGGCGGCGGTTCGACGTGGCATAGAAAATCACATTGTCCGGCCGGCCCTCGATGCCGCCTTCCAGCAGCGCCTTGAGCGACTTGTAGGTGGTATCCTCGGCGTCGAACGACAGATCGTCGCAAAACACGATGAAGCGATAATGCGAACCGCGGATGAGCGCCATCAAGTCGGGCAGGCTCTCGATGTCCTCGCGGTGGATCTCGATGAGCTTGAGCGGGGTGCCTTTGCCCTGGCGGGCGATCATCGCGTTGACGCCGGCGTGCGAGGCCTTCACCAGCGATGATTTGCCCATGCCGCGCGCGCCCCACAGCAGCGCATTGTTGGCCGGCAAGCCTTTGGCGAAGCGCTCGGTGTTCTCCACCAGCACGTCGCGCACCCGGTCGATGCCCTTGAGCAGCGACATCTCGACGCGGTTGACGCGTTTGACCGGAGCGAGCCGCCGTCCGTCCGGCTGCCAGACGAAGGCGTCGGCGCCGATAAAATCGGGCATGGATGTGCGTTGCGGCGCCAGCCGTTCGAGCGCTTCGGCGATACGCGCAAGAACGTCGCCGCCATTCGCGGCGGCGGCCTGCGCCTTGGATTTTGCCTGCGACTCGGACTTCGCTTTGGGCTTCAATTTAGACTTCGACTTGGACTTCGATTTGGCCATGGGGCGTGCTTCCGGAAATTGCGCTGCTCTTAGCGGGGCGGCGTTGCCCCCGCAAGCTGGCTGATGCGAAAACGGCCAAAAGTGGCCGGTTTTAAGGGGTCTGGCGGCGTTGCAATTGGGGCTACGGCCGCTATAGTCCGCGCGAAATTAAGCGTTTGATGCCGGGCCGGGGACGCGCGCCTGGCGTGTTCCTGAAAACCACGCAAGGAAGACTTCGATGTTCATTTCGACCGCGTTCGCGCAAGGGTCGCTGTTTGGCGGGGCGAGCGGCGATAGCGGCGGCATGGTGATGTCGCTGCTGCCGTTTGCGCTGATATTCGTCATCATGTACTTCCTGATCCTGCGTCCGCAACAGAAGCGGGTGAAGCAGCAGGCGGAATTGGTCAAGAACGTGCGTCGGGGCGACACCGTCATCACCAATGGCGGGCTGGTCGGCAAGGTTACCAAGGTGATCGACGACGATCAGATCGAAATCGAGATTGCGGACGACGTGCGCATCCGCCAGATAAGGTCGATGATCACCGACGTCCGCGCCAAGGGTGAACCGGTGAAGGACGAGGCGGCAGCCGGTTGATGCGGGTGCCTTCGTTTTTCCACCCTAGCTTTCCGGATTAAGTCGGGACGTCATGCTTTATTTCACGCGCTGGAAAGCGTTGGCGATTGTTCTCACGGCATTGTTCATTTGCCTGTTCGCCGTTCCTAATTTTCTGCCGGAGAAGATGGTGGCGAGCTGGCCGAAATGGGCGCAGCGCCACGTCGTGCTCGGCCTCGATTTGCAGGGCGGCTCGCACATCTTGCTCGAGGTCGATACAAAGGCCGTTCGCAAGGAAATGCTGGAGACGCTGCGCGACGACATGCGCCGCGTGCTGCGCGAAGCCCGCATCGGCTATACAGGGCTGGTGGTGCGCGGCAGCAGCGCGGAAGTCCGCATTCGCGAGGGTGCCAATGCCGATCAGGCGCTCGAGAAGCTGCGCACCCTGTCGCAGCCGCTCGGCGGAATCTTGAGCGCCACCGGACAGCGCAGCCTTGACGTTACCAGCGAGGCCGGCGGCCTGATCCGGCTTACGCTGAGCGAGCCGGCGATCGTCGAGCGGGTGCGCCAGTCGGTCGATCAGTCGATCCAGATCATCGAGCGGCGCGTCAACGAACTCGGCACGGTGGAACCGCTGATCGAGCGCGAAGGCACCGACCGCATTCTGGTCCAGGTTCCGGGCCTGCAGGATCCGACCCGGCTCAAGCAATTGCTTGGCAAGACCGCCAAGCTCGATTTCCGCATGGTCGATACCGGTAATTCGGTGGAGCAGGCGACGCAAGGCCAAGTGCCGCTGGATGACGACGTGCTGTACAGCTCGAGCCAGCCGAAGACGCCTTATCTGGTCGAAAAGCGCGTGCTGGTATCGGGCGCCGATCTCACCGACGCGCAGCCCGGCTTTGACCAGCGCACCAGCGAGCCGATCGTCTCGTTTCGCTTCAATACTTCGGGGGCGCGCAAATTCGCCGAAGTGACCCAGCAAAACGTCGGGAAGCCTTTTGCCATCGTGCTCGACAACGAGGTGATCTCGGCGCCGGTGATCCGCGAGCCGATCCTCGGCGGTTCCGGGCAGATTTCCGGCAGTTTCACTGTGCAAAGCGCCAACGATCTCGCCATCCTGCTGCGCGCCGGCGCGCTGCCGGCGCCGCTGACCATCATCGAGGAGCGCACCGTCGGCCCCGGCCTCGGCGCGGATTCGATCGCCAAAGGCAAGATCAGTTCTTACGTCGGCGCGGCGATGGTGATCATCTTCATGCTCGCCACCTATGGGCTGTTCGGCCTGTTCGCCAATATCGCGGTGGCCATCAACGTCGCCATGATCTTCGGCGTGCTGTCGATGCTCGATGCCACGCTGACGCTGCCCGGCATCGCCGGCATCGTGCTCACCGTCGGTATCGCGGTCGACTCCAACGTCCTGATCTATGAACGCATCCGCGAGGAAGTGCGCGGCGGACGCACGCCGATCAACGCCATCGACGCTGGCTTCAGCCGCGCGCTCGCCACCATTCTCGACTCCAACATCACCACCTTCATTGCTGCCGCGATGCTGTTTTATATCGGCACCGGGCCGGTGCGCGGCTTTGCCGTCACGCTCGGCATCGGCATCATCACCACGGTGTTCACCGCCTTCACCCTGACGCGGCTGATCGTCGCCTCTTGGGTGCGCTGGCGGCGCCCCCAACGCGTACCGATTTAAGGGGACGCGCATGATCCCGAAAAGTGGGAACCGGTTTTCGGATAAGATCATGCGCAAGGAGAAATAAGTGCGCCTGCTTCGCATCGTACCCGACGAAACCAAATTCGATTTCATGCGCTTCCGGCGCATCAGCTTTCCGATTTCGGCGCTGATGTCGATTTTGGCGATCTCGCTCTATTTCTTCCACGGGCTGAATTTCGGCATCGACTTCAAGGGCGGCACGCTGATCGAAGTGCAGACCAAAGCCGGCGATGCCGACCTCGCCAAAATGCGCGCCACGCTCGGCTCGCTCGGCCTCGGCGAGGTGCAGTTGCAGCAATTCGGCGCGCCCAACGACGTGCTCATCCGCATCGCCGAGCAGCCCGGCGGCGACGCGGCGCAGCAGACGGCGGTGGCCAAGGCGCGCGGCGCGCTGGGCGATGCCTATGATTATCGCCGGGTCGAGGTGGTCGGCCCGCGCGTGTCGGGCGAATTGCTGTCTTACGGCGTCATCGGGCTCGGCTTGGCGATATTTTGTATTTTGATTTACCTGTGGTTCCGGTTCGAGTGGCAATTTGCGCTCGGCGCCATGATCGCCAACGTGCACGACATCGTGCTGACCATCGGCTTCATGTCGGTGACGCAGATCGACTTCGACCTCACCAGTATCGCGGCGCTGCTGACGATCCTCGGCTATTCGCTCAACGATACCGTCGTGATCTACGACCGAATTCGCGAAATGCTGCGGCGCTATAAGAAACTGCCGATGCCGGACTTGCTCAATGCCTCGGTGAACCAGACACTGTCGCGTTCGGTGATCACCCACGTGACCGTCAGCCTGGCGCTGCTGTCGCTGCTGTTGTTCGGCGGCGAGGCGATCCACTCATTCACCGCCACCATGATGTTCGGCGTGGTGCTGGTCGGCACCTATACCTCGGTGTTCATCGCGTCGCCGATCCTGATCTATCTCGGTGTCGGCACGGGCCGCGATTCGCTGACTGCGCCTGCCAAAAAAGACGACAAGCCATAGCGCCATGGCCGACGGCGGCAAGAGCCAGCAAGACTTGAGCTCAAAAGACTTGAGCCCGAAAGATTTGCCCGCGCGGCATCTGCCTTATCCGGTCGCGATCGACGCCTATGGCAGCGGCGGCTTCCGTTTCGCCAACCTGTCGCATCGCGGATCGCTGCTGTGTCTGCCGGACGGCATCTGGGCCTGGCCGGTCAACAGCGTCGCGGAGCTCACCGAAGCGGCGCTGGCGCCGGTGTTCGAACGGGCGGAAGCGCTCGATCTGTTCCTGATCGGCGCCGGCCGCGACCCTTACGCGCTGCCGGAGCGGTTGCGGGCGCGGTTCCGCGCTCTGTCGATCTCGGTCGACTGCCTGGGCACCGGACCGGCGGCGCAGACCTACAATATCCTGCTGGGGGAAAAGCGCCGCGTCGCCGCGGGACTGATCGCGGTCGACTGAGCTAGGCTGGCCGGATGCCGACCAATTACGAATACTGCGCCGCGCTGGTGCGCGAAGCCGACCGGGATCGCTACCTGGCGACGCTATTTGCGCCGGCGGCGCGGCGCGACGCACTTTATGCGCTCTATGCCTTCAACGTGGAGATCGCGCGCGTGCGCGATCTGGCGCGCGAGCCGATGCCGGGCGAGATCCGCCTGCAATGGTGGCGCGAGGCGCTCGCCGGCGAGCGCGAAGGCGAGGCGGCCGCGCATCCGGTGGCGGCGGCCTTGCGCGAGACGCTGGCGCGTTACGGCTTCGTCGCCGCGCCGCTGGTTGAACTGATCGACGCGCACAGCTTCGATCTCTACGACGAGCCGATGGCGACCTTGGGCGAATTGGAGCTCTATGCCATTCGAACGCAATCGCCGCTTTTCGCGATCGCGGCCGGAATTCTCGGATCGGGCAGCGCGCCGCCCGATACGTTTACCTTGGATGCCGGCGTCGCCTATACCATCGGCAAAATCCTGAGCGATTTTCCGCGGCATGCGGCGCGGCGGCAGCTTTATGTGCCGCTGGAGGTTTTGGACCGCCATCAGGTCAGGCCCCAGGAAATTTTCGCCGGCCAGACGAGCGGGCCCTTGCTTGCCGCGCTTGCCGAGATGCGCGAATTGGCGCGCCGGCACCTCGCGGAGGCGCGAGCAAAACTGAAATCCGCAGCGCCCGATATCCTGCCGCCCTTTTTACCGCTCGCGCTGGTGGGCCCGCAGCTGCGCCGGATGGAGCGCGCAGACTACAAGCCGTTTCAATTCGCCCCGCTTCCACCGTGGCGCCGGCAATGGCTGCTGTGGCGCGCGGCGCGCAATCCGAACCGGATTTTCCGCGCGTGATTTTACTCCGCCGCGGCCGCCGGTAGCTCGCCGACGATCCAGCGCTCAAGGTCGGCCAGCGCGCGCTCGCTGAGCGCGCCTTTGCGCGCCAGGTTTTTGGCCGAGCCGCGGCCGAATTTACGGCCTTCGGGCGCCACGGGCGCGGCGATCGGCGGGAACAGGCCGAAATTCACGTTCATCGGCTGGAACGAGGAGGGGCCAGCATCGATGGTTTCGATATGGCCACCGGTGATGTGCGCAAGCAGCGCGCCATGCGCCGTGGTCGGCGGCGGGGCGGTGATCGCTTTGCAGCGGCGCTCGGCGGCGGCAAAACGCGCGGCGAGCAGGCCGATGGCTGCGGATTCCACGTAGCCTTCGCAGCCGGTGATCTGGCCGGCGAAACGCCAGCGCGGATTTGTCTTCAGCCGCAGCGTCTCATCGAGCAGCTTCGGCGAATTGAGAAAAGTATTGCGGTGCAGGCCGCCGAGCCGGGCGAATTCCGCGTTCTGCAGTCCGGGAATGGTCCGGAAAATACGCGCCTGCTCGCCGTGCTTCAGCTTGGTCTGGAAGCCGACCATGTTGAACAGCGTGCCGAGCTTGTTGTCCTGGCGCAGCTGCACGACCGCGTAAGCCTTCACGTCGGGCGCGCGCGGGTTGGTCAGGCCGAACGGTTTCATCGGACCGTGGCGCAGCGTTTCGCGGCCGCGCTCGGCCATCACCTCGATCGGCAGGCAGCCGTCGAAATATGGTGTCGACGCTTCCCACTCGTGAAACGACGTCTTGTCGCCGGCGATCAGCGCATCGATGAAGATGTCGTATTGTTCGCGTGTGAGCGGGCAGTTGATGTAATCGGCGCCCGAGCCGCCGGGTCCGGCTTTGTCGTAGCGCGATTGAAACCAGGCCTGTTCGAGATCGATGCTGTCACGATGCACGATCGGTGCGATGGCGTCGAAGAAGGCGAGCGCGTCTTCGCCGGTGAGCGAACGGACCGTCGCCGCCAGATCGGGCGAAGTGAGCGGGCCGGTGGCGATGATGACGCTGTCCCATTCCTCCGGCGGCAGCGCCACTTCGCCGCGCGTCAGCGTAATGAGCGGCTGCGACGCCAGCGCCGCCGAAACGGCATTCGAGAATCCGTCGCGGTCGACCGCCAGCGCGCCGCCGGCGGGAACCTGGTGGCTGTCCGCCGCGCGCATGACCAGCGAGCCGAGCCGGCGCATTTCGGCGTGCAGCAACCCGACGGCGTTGTGATCCTTGTCGTCGGAACGGAACGAATTCGAGCAGACCAGTTCGGCGTAGCCGTCGGTCTTGTGCGCGGCGGTCGCGCGCAGCGGCCGCATCTCATGCAGCACGACCGGTACGCGGGCCTGCGCCAGTTGCCATGCGGCTTCCGAGCCGGCGAGGCCGCCGCCGATGACGTGGACGGGTTTCGGGATCATGGCCGGAACCTAAGCGGCGGAGGCGGGCCCGGCAACCGGCCGCCATTCTTTTGCATGGCGCAAATGAAAACGCCCGCGACGAGCGCGGGCGCTTTCCATGGAAATCCGATGCGGTTTAGTGGGGATGCGCGGCGTTCCACGCCACCCGATGGATATCGGAGCGGCTGATGCCGATATCGGCAAGCTCGCGGTCGCCGAGGCGCGACAGCTCGCTCAGGCTTTGATTGTAGCGCTTCCACTCACGGATCAGACGGACGAGATTGGCAAACATAGCGGGCTCTTTCTTTAGCAGTCGGCTTGCGCCGGTGATTTGCCCGCAAAATAGGGATGATCCCGCGTATGAAAAGCAATATTGTTGCGTCGCAGCAATGTCGAATTTGCATAACTCAAGCAACTGATCTTTAAGGAAAAAATCAGAAATGGGAGCCGGCGGCGCAAGGAGTCGCGAGCCACCGGCCGCGTGGGAGCCTGAAGCTAGGCGGCGCTGCGCTGGGGATGGCGTCTTTCGACCATTTCCTCGATGATTTTCGCGGAAAAGGCATCCAAATCCCCGGGATTTCTGGAGGTTATGATGCCTTGGTCCACCACAACGGGAGAATCCTCCCATGCGCCGCCCGCATTGATCACGTCGGTTCTGATCGATTTGTAGGAGGTCGCCTTGCGGCCTTTGATTCTGCCGGTCTCGATCAACAGCCAGGGCGCGTGGCAGACCGCACCTTGAGAGCCTTGTCATTGACCCCAGCAGGTCAGGATTGATCTGCCCGCCGGGCAGCACGATGGCGCGTCGTAGTCGGCGGCCTTCACCTCGTCGAAGGTCTTGTCGACCTTCACCAAACCACGTGAACCGTCGCGCCCGCCGTCACCACGAAATAACGGATAGGGCGGCGAACGGGTTCCTGTTCGCGGGCGGTTCCTCAAGGCGAAGCGGATCGTGTAGATTGCCCGCCTGTACCGGGAGGAACTCATGNNCGAGGTCAAAGTGCTAAGCGCCGGCGCGTTCAAGCAAGTAGTGTTGGCGCTGGTGCCGGAATTCCAAAGCCAGACCGGCAATACGGTGACGGTCGACAACGGCACCACCGGCCAATTGAAAAAACGCATCGATGGCGGCGAAGCCTTCGACATCGTTGTGATCACGCCGGCGGTCGTCGACGAAATGATCGCGAGCGGCAAAGTCGTCGCTGGCAGTGAGGTCAAACTCGCCGGCGTCGGCATCGGCGTAGTGGTGAAAGAAGGCGCGCCCAAGCCGGACATTAGCACGGTCGAGAAATTCAAGCAGGCGCTGCTGGCGGCCAAATCGGTCGCCTATATCGATCCGGCGAGCGGCGGCTCGAGCGGCATCTATATCGACAAGCTGCTGGTGAAGCTCGGCATCGCCGACCAGATCCGACCCAAAGCCAAGCTCAAGAAGGGTGGCCACGTCGCCGACTTCATCGTCAGCGGCGAGGCGGAGCTCGGCATCCACCAGATCAGCGAGATCGTGCCGGTGAAAGGCGTGACGCTGGTCGGGCCGCTGCCGAAGGAGATCCAGAACACCACGACCTATGCGGCGGGTTTGAGCGCTTCCGCGAAGAGCAAGGCTGCTGCCGAAGCGCTGATCAAGACGCTTTCGGGCCCGGCGGCCGCCGCGGTGCTGAAATCCAAAGGCATGGAGCCGGCGACTTAAGGAAATAACGTTTTGCCGTTGGAAGGACAGGCGCTCGATCGCCGCGTCGTCATCACCGCGCTGGGCATTGCGCAAATCCTGGCCTGGGGCACCTCGTTTTATTTTCCGGCCGTGTTCGCCGGGCCGATCGTTGCCGATACCGGCTGGTCGTTGGGTTATGTGGTCGGCGGCACTTCGGTCGGCCTGCTGGTGGCCGGGCTGATCTCGCCGCAAGTCGGCAAAATCATCGACGTGCGCGGCGGGCGGCCGATACTGTTGGCGAGTTCGCTGTTCTACGCGGCCGGCTTGATCGGCATCGGTCTGGCGCCGGCGCTGCCGGTTTATCTCATGGCCTGGGTGCTGCTCGGCATCGGTATGGGCACCGGGCTCTATGACGCGGTGTTCGCCGCGCTCGGGCGGATGTATGGCAGCGCGGCGCGCGGTCCGATCACCAACCTGACGCTGTTTGGCGGCTTTGCCAGCACGGTCTGCTGGCCGCTGAGCGCGTTCATGATCGAGCATATCGGCTGGCGCGAGGCCTGTTTCGTTTACGCAGGCTTGCATGTCCTCGTCGCGCTGCCGCTGCAAATGGCGGTGATCCGCCGCGCGCCGAAATCGGCGGCCGCAACGCATGCAGATACGGCGCAATCCACATCGCCGCCCGCCATCGCCAATGAAACGCTGATCTTCGCACTCTTGGCGCTGGTGCTGTCGATCGCCGCCGGCATCGGCTCGATCGTGGTGGTGCATCTGCTGATCTTCCTGCAGGCGATGGGCGTGGACTTCGCGGTTGCCGTCAGCCTCGGCACGCTGTTCGGTCCGGCGCAGGTTGGCGCCCGGGTGGTGGAGCGGCTGTTCGGCAGCCGCTACCATCCGATCTGGACCATGATCGGCTCCTGCACGCTGATGGCGGTCGGCCTGCTGCTGCTTGCCGGCCGGTTTCCGATTTTGCTGCTGGTGATCCTGCTCTACGGTGCCGGCTACGGCATTTCCTGGATCGGCCGCGGCACGCTGCCGCTGGCGCTGTTCGGGCCGGTGCGGTTTCCGCGCCTGATGGGCAAGCTCGCGTTCCCGAGTCTGATCGTGCAGGCGCTGGCGCCATCGGCCGGCGCGCTGCTGATCGAAGCGAGTGGAGCCGACGCGACCATCGGTGTATTGACGGTGCTGGCGTTGATCAATGTGGTACTGATCGGCCTGTTATGGGCGGTGTGCCGGCCGCGGTACTCGACGGGCGCGTGACGATGCTGACCCTTCAAACTCTGTATTTTGAGGACCTCTCGCTCGGCATGACCGAGCGGCTGGGCAAAACCGTGTCGTCCTCCGATGTGGTCGGATTTGCGGAAGTCACCGGCGACCGCAATCCGATCCATCTGTCGGAGCATTTTGCCGCCAAGACGCCGTTCCGCACCCGTATCGCGCACGGGCTCTATACCGCGAGCCTGATCTCGGCCGTGCTCGGCACGCGGCTGCCGGGACCCGGCGCGATCTATATCTCGCAGACCTTGAACTTCCGCGCCCCGGTGAAGATCGGCGATACCGTCGAGGTAAGCGTAATCGTGGCCGAGCTGATGCCGGAGAAGTTTCGCGCGCGGCTTTCTTGCACCTGCGCGGTCGATGGCGAACCCGTGCTCGACGGCGAAGCCTGGGTGAAAGTGCCGTCGCGTGCAGCCGGCGGCCGCCCGCTGCCGCGGGTGTGACGCGCCGGCGAAAAAGCCTGGGAAAACATGGGCAAGAAACCTGCATCACCTCCACGCAGGCATGGAAATTGCGTTCAAATAAGCAGCGATAATAAGGGGGCCGTCATGCCATTTCCGCTATCAGTCAAAGCTGGCGTATTGCCGCGTCCCGAGCGCAGGATGATCGATTGGATCGATTTCTGGGCGCTTACGCTCGGCGCGATCGCCTTAAGTTTAGCCGCGCTAGTCTATTTCGCGGACCGCGACCCGGTCGCGGTATCATTCGTGCTTGTCGCCTTTGCCGCAATCATAGGCATTGTACTGCGCGAATCCGTGCAGTAGCGCGAGCAAGGTCAGTAACCCAGCGATCAGCTTCCCGGCGGCGGCGCGAAGAAACAGCGCGGCGTTCCGTCCGGCCGCTTGCAGCGCCAATAAGCGCCGTCGGGCGAGGGCAGCGACTGGCTGTACGGGACGACCTCGTTCACCGGCTCCTGGTGCGTCGGACCGTCCGCCGCATTGCCGGTCACAGCCTCGCCGTAGGTGACGTTGCCGCGCAACGAATAACCGCCGGTCCCGGCCTTCACCGCACCGGGCGGAACAACGCCGCAGTCTTCGGCGCCACAGCACCATTCGCCGGCAGGATTGCGATAGCTGCCGCGGCTGATCCAGACATCGTGGGCGAGCCCGGCAGAGCCGAGCAGGGATAGAACGAGCACCAGCAGTGAGCGTACGAAGTTTCGCGACATCGGTAGCCTCCTCGAAGTGGCCCGGCGTGGCGTTACTCGTTTCNNCGTAATAATCCGCCAGCGCTTTAAATCCGGCCGGCGGCCCCGATGCGCCCAATCTTGTGAACGGTTGTGACGAATCGAACCAATGTAGAAATGGTATCACGAACTACCAAAACGAAGAGGTAGAATTGTGCAGTGCGGTATAACAGTCATGCGGGCACCGCAGGCCGAAAACCGGGCGAAAGCTCAAGCCGATAGCCTGAATCTTCGGCAGCCGGCTGGGCCATTTGCGCCGCGCCGGTTCTTATCGGGCTGGCGCCGGGGCCGGCGCGCGCGATGAATTCGTCCTGGCAGCTTTGGCGCGACCGGCGTGGCCGCGTGTCGCCGCTGCGCGTCGGTACGCTGGGTTTGCTGTTGTTTCCGCTCGCCAAGGCGCTGGTCGATGCGCAGAGCATCGTGCATGGCGCGCGTCCGCTCAACGATCTGATCCACCGCGCCGGCTTCTGGGCGCTGACCTTTCTCGGCGTGACCCTAGCGGTGACGCCGCTGCGCCGCATCGCGCGCTACGGCAATTTGGTCGAGGTGCGCCGCATGCTCGGGGTCGGCGCTTTCTGTTATATCGCTGCGCATCTCACGCTGTTCACCGCCGACCAGATGTTCGACCTCGGCAAGGTCGTGCACGAGATTAGCCATCGCTGGTATCTTATTGTCGGCGGTACCGCTTGGCTGGGCTTGGCGACCTTGGCCGCGACCTCGACCGACGGCATAGTACGGCGGCTCGGCGGATTGCGCTGGCGGCGGCTGCATCAGGCGGTCTATGTCATCGCGCTGTTGGCGCTGATCCATTATTTCCAACAAACGAAAGCCGACGTCACGGTGCCCGTCTTCGCCGCAAGCTTGTTCTTGTGGCTGTTCGCCTACCGGCTGGTCGCTTGGTGGCAAGAGACTGGCGAATTGTCGACGCTGACGCTGCTGACGCTGAGTTGCGCGGTGTCTGCGCTCACCTTCGTCGGCGAGGCGGCTGGCATCGGCATCGCCTTCCATGTTTCGCCGATGCGCGTGCTCGACGTGGCGTTCGATTTTTCCGCCGGCATCCGGCCGGGCTGGGAAGTGCTGGCGGCGGGGCTCGTGGTGGTCGCGATCGATTTCGTGCGGGCGCGTTGGCCGGGCCGCACACCGCGCGTTCGACCGGCGCCGGCTGAATAGAGGAAACGGGATGGCTACTTTCGTTGTCGCGCATGGCGCCTGGAGCGCCGGCTGGGCCTGGAAGAAGATGCACCCGCTGATGACCGCGCGCGGGCACCGGCTGCTCACGCCGACTTTTACCGGCCTCGGCGAGCGCGGGCACCTGGCGCGGCCCGACATCGATCTCGACACGCATATCGCGGATATTTTGGGCGTGCTGGCGTTCGAGGATCTGACCCATGTCAGCCTGATCGGCCATTCCTATGGCGGCATGGTTGCGACCGGCGTCGCCGACCGCGCGCGGGCTCGCTTCGCACGGCTGATTTATATCGACGCTTTCGCGCCGGCCGACGGCGACAGCGTGGTCGAATTGCTTCCGGCGTCGGCACGCGCGCAACGCAAGCCGTCGCCCGACGGCATGATCCCGCCGGTACCGATGCCGCCGGATACTTCGCCCGAGGACCGTGCTTGGTGCGATCCGTTGCGTCTGCCGCAGCCGGCCAAGACCTTTGAACAGAAACTGAAAATGCAGAACGGCGCGTTGACGCTGCCGCGCCACTACATCTATTGCACCCGTAACGCGCCCGACGATCGCTTCCGGCAATTCTAAGAGCGTGCCAAGCGGGAAGGCTGGGGCGCCGATGAGATCGACTCCAGCCACAATCCGCATATCACCTGTCCCGAGGTGCTGGCGGATCTGCTCGATCGGATTGCCCGCTAAATCTTGCGGCTGTCATAGGCCCAGTGCAGCAGCGCCTGGCGCTGCCGTGACCGGCAAAGCAGGTCGCCCGGCTCGCAGTTCTTCTGGATTTGCCGCACGTGGCGGCGGATCGCCTTCCAGCGCCCAATCTGGCGTTTGTCCTCGTGCGCCATGCGCCGGCCCATGTAATAGCGGCAGTACCACTGGAACCAGCCGCGCGGATCGTCGTTATGGATCCAGCCTTTGCGCCGCCACTCCGACAGCGGCTGGCTGGCGTCGACGGCGAAGAAATTAAGCGCGGCATCGCGGCCGCGCGGCGCCAACTTGGCGCGTATGAACCAGCTCTTGGGGAATTCGCGGCGGCAATCGGTCATGTATCTGCCGCCGAACACGCCGAGCCTGAGCATCTGCGCCCGGGTCAGTTGCGGCTTGAATTCGGGATCGAAGCCGCGTCCAACGGCTGCACTCAGCACGTAACGATAACCCTTTTGCATCTTGTCGTTGATCGTGACGGTGCGCTTGCGCATGGCGCTAACCCATGCCGCGCGGCGCGCGCCAAGTCAAAGCACTAGGCTTGCTTGCGCTCGGCGACCGGCACGGGCTTCGGCAGCGCCGGCTTGAGATGGCCGGCGGCTTTGACAAACGGATCCACCAACTCGCCCTTCACCGTGTGCGCATTCTGGTGATCCGTGACACCGAATACCAGCGGCTCGCGCTGCTTTGCCGGTACGTAGAGCGTGCCGAACATCCAGTCCCACAACGCCAGGCAACTGCCGTAATTCTTGTTGAAGTGTTTTGGATTGGCCGAGTGGTGCACCTGGTGGTGCGCGGGCGGCACGAGAATGCGCCCGAGCGCGCCGCGGAACGAAATCCACATGTGCGTATGCTGCAGGTGGACATAGGCGTGGATGAACAGCACCAGGATGATGTTGGTGTCGGAGAGCGCGTATTGATAGGCGGTATCGCCGAACATGTAATTGCCGACGCCGTTGGCGGTCGCAGCCGAGATGGCGAGGATGTTGGCGAAGATCCAGCCGTAGATCGGATGGACGCGAAAATTAGTCAGCGGGGTGAGCACTTCCGCGGTGTGATGCACTTTGTGGAATTCCCAAAGCAACGGCACCTTGTGGCTGAGCCAGTGGTTGAACCAATAGCCGAGCTCGTAGGCCAGGAAAAGCATCACGGTGATGATCGAACGCGACACATAGAGCGGCAAGGTCGAGGGCGTCACCGGACCGGCGAGCGCGACCAGGCCGGCGATGATGCCGTTCGAGACGAATTGATAGGAAAGGATCGCCCAGCCGAACAGCACGCTGAACATGAAGACGTTGAAGAACAGATAGAAGATGTCGGCCTGGTTCGAAGCGTGACGCATGATGCGGCGCGGGAACAACGCACGCGCGATCGTCCGCCAACGAATGCGGCGGCCGCGTCTGTGCCGCTGCCAGGCGAAGAACAGCGCCGAGACAATCAGCGCGGCGAAAAGCGACGTGATCGAAAAATGCGACCCGAGCGAGAACAGCAGCTTGTCCAGCTGCCCGAAGAAAAATGAAATACCGGCCGAAAAATCCAACGGTAACTCCCGACATGAAACGACCGGCCCAATGTCTTACCGAAGGGTAAAGATTGCGTTAGGGGATGCACGGAAGTCGCGGCTAGCCCAGAAAATCCGCATATTCCGGATGCTTGGCGATGTAGCCGGCGACGAACGGGCAGAGCGGCTTCACGGTCAAGCCTTGCGCGCGCACCATGTCGAGCAGGCCTCGTACCAGCGCGGAACCGATGCCGCGCCCATTGAGGCCCTTGGGAACTTCGGTGTGCATGATGACAATCGTGCCGCCGTCGCGCCTGTAGTTCGAAAATGCCACGTGGCCGTCGGCGTCGAGCTCGAAGCGGCGGCGTTCGGCGTTGTCGCGAACGTTATTGGACATCGTCACGATCCCTGCACAATTATGCTTCACCGTAACCTCGTTCCGAAGCTTCCCCATTGCAAGGTGTCCCATGCCGGGATCTCACGCTTTATCATGCCGCGCCCTCGCGCTCGTCCATCGTGCTGTGGATGCAGGAGGAACTGAGTCAGCCGTATGACGTCAAGCTCATCAAGCTGAGCACGGGCGACAACCTGAAGCTCGACTATCTGGAGATCAATCCGATGGGCAAGGTGGTGCCGGCGCTCAAGCACGGCGACACCGTGATCACTGAGGCGGCGGCGATCTGCACCTATCTCGCCGACGAATTTCCCGGCGCCAAGTTGAACATCCCGATCGGCACGCCGCGCCGCGGCGTTTATCTCAAATGGCTGTTCTTCGGGCCGAGCTGCATCGCGCCGGCGGTGATCGACCGCGCGGCGCCGCGCAAGGAAGAGGCGAGGCGCGGCATGCTCGGTTACGGCTATTTCGAGATCGTGATGAATGTGGTTGCGCAAGCGGTGGCGGGCCGTGGTTGATGGCCGAGCATTTCACCGCCGCCGATGTGATCGTCGGCGCGAATATCCGCTGGGGCCTGATGTTCAAGATGATTCCGCCGCGGCAGGAATTCATCGATTATGCCGCGCGCATCGCCGCGCGTCCGGCGGCCTATCTCGACTTCATTGAGCCGCCTTTCATGGCCGATCCGGTGGCGGTCGTGGTGCGCAAGGGTGCGGGCTTTGCCTACGCCGAATGGCGGGACCTCAAGGGCCGCAAGGGCGTGACCAACGCCAGCGAGAGCTACGGCGACAAGTTCGACGCCTACATGGCGAAAGAACTCAGCGTGGCGCGCGCCGAGGGCGTCGACAAGGCGTTCGCGGCGCTGCTCGCGCGTCAGGCCGATTACCTGATCATCGGGCTCTATCCGGGCCGCGACGAAGCCAGGCGGTTGCGCATCGCCGGCAAGATCGCGTTCCTGCCCAAGGAGATTTTGTCATCGGCGATGTATGTCGCCTTCTCCAAGAAATCCAAATGCGGCGCGCTGCAGGCGGCCTTTGCCGGAGCCATCAAAACCGCGGCCGACGACGGCCAGGTGCGGCAATTGCTGCAAGCGGCAAACAAAGCCCCGAGCCATTAGCCGGCGCACCCACATCAGTCACGCTTCGCCGTACTCGCTACGCGCCGCGAGCGATTGCGCCGCGCCAGAAGGCCGGCGAGGCGGCCGCCATCCAGCAAAGGCATGACGACGCGCAGGCATTCCGTAGGCACGAACGCAAATTTGCGCGAAATAATGGGCCGAATGAAAAATGGTCGGATATTGGCACTTTCCTCGTTAGTGCATACTGATTGTGGACAGCTTAAGCACATTCCAATGATAGATTTTTATCGTCGTGAATCGGATTCAAATATGGAGTTTATAAAAAATGTGTTTTCGCCAATTGTTGATCATCGATGGATCGCGCACCAACTCCTTGAACGTTCATGCGGGTTACGAATTTCTCCGGGGAAACAATATCTACGCTGCCCTCGAATAGTCGCAGGCATCTAGCCGATCCGATAGTTCACTCCGCCGCCTGTTGCCCGCCCTTCTTGCGCTTGTTCTCGCGCCTTCCCAGCACCGGCTTCAGAAACTGCCCTGTGTACGAGCGCGCGACCCGCACAATATCCTCCGGCGTACCTTGCGCGACGATCGCGCCGCCGCCGTCGCCGCCTTCGGGGCCGAGGTCGATGATCCAGTCGGCGGTCTTGATCACTTCCAGATTGTGCTCGATCACCACCACCGAATTGCCGGTCTCGACCAGCTCGTGCAGCACGTCGAGCAGCTTGGCGACGTCGTGGAAATGCAAGCCGGTGGTCGGCTCGTCGAGGATATAGAGCGTGCGGCCGGTGGCGCGCTTGGACAGCTCCTTGGCGAGCTTGACGCGCTGCGCCTCGCCGCCAGACAGGGTGGTGGCTTGCTGGCCGACATGGATGTAGTCGAGGCCGACGCGGTGCAGCAGCGCCAGCACGTCGCGCACGCGCGGCACCGCCTTGAAGAATTCCAGCGCCTCTTCCACCGTCATGTCGAGCACGTCGGCGATCGACTTGCCCTTGAACAGCACCTCGAGCGTCTCGCGGTTGTAGCGCTTGCCCTTGCAGACGTCGCAGGTGACGTAGACGTCGGGCAAAAAGTGCATCTCGATCTTGATGACGCCGTCGCCCTGGCAGGCCTCGCAGCGGCCGCCCTTGACGTTGAACGAGAAGCGCCCGGGCTCGTAACCGCGCGCCTTGCTTTCGGGGAGCGCCGCGAACCATTCGCGGATCGGCGTGAAGGCGCCGGTATAGGTCGCCGGATTGGAACGCGGCGTGCGGCCGATCGGCGACTGGTCGATGTCGATGATCTTGTCGATGTGCTCGAGGCCCTCGATGCGGTCGTGCGGGGCGGGGGCGAGCGAGGCGCCGTTGAGCTTACGCGCCACCGCGGCGTACAGCGTGTCGATCAGCAGCGTCGACTTGCCGCCGCCGGAGACGCCGGTGACGCAGGTGAACAGGCCGAGCGGGATCTCGGCGTCGATGTTCTTGAGGTTATTGCCGCGCGCGTTGACCACCTTGATCTGGCGGCACGGGCTGCGGGCCTTGCGCTCGGGGATCGGCACGCTGAGTTCGCCGGCGAGATATTTGCCGGTCCATGAATTAGGCGCGGCGATAATGTCGTCGACGCTGCCTTCGGCGATGATGTGGCCGCCGTGGATGCCGGCGCCCGGGCCGATGTCGAGCACGTGATCGGCGGTGCGGATGGCGTCCTCGTCGTGCTCGACCACGATCACGGTGTTACCGAGGTCGCGCAGGCGCTTGAGGGTTTCCAAGAGCCGCGCATTGTCGCGCTGGTGCAGGCCGATGCTCGGTTCATCGAGCACATAGAGCACGCCGGTGAGGCCGGAACCAATCTGCGAGGCCAGCCGAATGCGCTGGCTCTCGCCGCCGGACAATGTGCCGGAAGCGCGCGCCAGCGTCAGATAATCGAGACCGACGTCGACCAAAAAATTTAGCCGCTCGCGGATTTCCTTCAGCACGCGCACGCCGATCTCGTTCTGCTTGGCGGTGAGGTCTGTCGGCAGCGCGGCGAACCAGTCGCCGGCCTTACGCACCGACAGTTCGGCGACTTCGGAAATGTTCTTCCCCCCGATCTTGACGCAGAGCGCCTCGGGCTTGAGCCGCGCGCCGTGGCAGGCGGCGCAGGGCACGTCGGTAAAATATTTCGCCAAGTCTTCGCGCGCCCACTCGGATTCGGTTTCCTTGAAGCGGCGCTCGAGATTGGTGATGACGCCCTCGAACGGCTTCTTGGTCGAGTAGCCGCGCAGGCCGTCGTCATAGACGAATTTGATCTCGTCCTCGCCGGAGCCGTACAGGATCGCGTCCTGGGTTTTCTTGGCGAGGTCCTTCCACTTGGTGTCAAGCGTGAAACGGTAGTGTTTGGCGAGCGCGTCGAGCGTCTGCACGTAATAAGGCGACGACGACTTGGCCCAGGGCGCGATGGCGCCCTTGCGCAAGGACGCGTCGGGATCGGGGATCACCAGGCTGGCGTCGATATGCTGCTCGACGCCCAAGCCGCCGCATTCCGGACAGGCGCCGAACGGATTGTTGAACGAGAACAGCCGCGGCTCGATTTCCGGCAGCGTGAAGCCGGATACCGGGCAGGCGAATTTCTCCGAGAAGATCAGCCGCTCGGCATTGGCATTGCGGCCGCGGTTGGCGGCAGCGCCCGACGCCTTGGTGTCGGCGAGTTCGACGACCGCCAGACCGTCGGCGAGCTTGAGGCATTGCTCGAGCGAATCCGCCAGCCGCGTCCCGATGTCGGATTTCACCACCAGCCGGTCGACCACCACGTCGATGTCGTGGGTGAATTTCTTGTCGAGCGGCTTGACCTCGGCGATCTCGTAAAACGCGCCGTCGATCTTGACGCGCTGGTAGCCCTTGCGCAGGAAGTCGGCCAATTCCTTCTTGTACTCGCCCTTGCGGCCGCGCACCACCGGCGCCAGCACGTAGATGCGCGTGCCGTCCGGCAGCGCCAGCACGCGGTCGACCATCTGCGACACGGTCTGGCTCTCGATCGGCAGCCCGGTGGCGGGCGAGTAGGGCACGCCGATGCGCGCCCACAACAGGCGCATGTAGTCGTAAATCTCGGTGACGGTGCCGACGGTCGAGCGCGGGTTCTTCGAGGTGGTCTTCTGCTCGATCGAGATGGCCGGGGAGAGCCCGTCGATCTGGTCAACGTCCGGCTTCTGCATCATCTCGAGGAATTGCCGCGCGTAGGCCGACAGGCTCTCGACGTAGCGGCGCTGGCCCTCGGCATAGATGGTGTCGAAGGCGAGCGAGGATTTGCCCGAGCCGGACAGGCCGGTGAACACCACCAGCTGGTCGCGCGGAATCGAGACGTCGACGTTCTTGAGATTGTGCTCGCGGGCGCCGCGGATGGTGATGGCGCGGGCGTCGCGGGCGCGTTTGCTGGACAAATCGGTCATGGAACCTTCGGAACGCGCCACGGCGCGCAGGATCGTACGGCAAACCGGAACGTAGTGAGAACAGGACGGTTTCGCCAGTCCCCGGCCACCCCGCCCGTTACCGGTGGGGATAACCGGAANNTTCGCCGCCGACTGTCCGTTATCGGACAGCCGCCGAATCTAGAATCATGACATCGGGATTCAATGGTCGCGAACCTGCGTGAGGCTCGCCCGTCTGTCTTTGCGACCGCGTCAATTTTTCCTCAGGAGCGCGGACCATGAACAGACTCACCAAGCTTGCGTTATTCCTGTGTCTCGCGTTGACCGCCTCTGCGCTGCCGCACCCGGCGTTTTCCGCGACGGTCGAGGAGATCGCGGCGCGGCTCAATGCCCTGGAAAAGGAAAATGCCGCGTTGCGCGCGCGCGTCAATCGCCTCGAAGCGTCCAAAGCAACGAGGCTAACGCACCGTCCATCAGACGCGGAACCCAATCCGGCGCTCGCCGCACGACCGCGACCGCATTATGCCGAGGCCATGGCCGCCCACGCCGGCGCCCGGCCCTGGATTTCGTCGCCCCGTTTCGAGGTCAGCGCCTCGCTGTTGTTCCTGCAAGCCGGCGCCGGCAATCTCGAATACGGCACGCTGGTGACGCCATTGCCCTTGGCGACGCCCAATTGGAGCAACCAGTCGCTCGCACCCAAGTTCAAGCCCGTCTTCCGGATCGGGGCGCGCTACATGCCCAACGAGTCCAACGATATCGAATTGAATTGGACGCATCACGACAGCACCACGAATGACTCGTTTCTTGCCTCACCCACGCAAATGGTGGGGCCGCCTTATCTGATCGGTCCTGAATCGGGCCTGTACAAAGTCGGATCCGGCTCGGTGCAATCCAGGTACGATGCCGTCAATCTGGACGGCGGGCANNTGAGCGGATTGTTCCAGAGCCCGGACGGCTTGGCTTCCAGCGGCTACACCACCACGTCGTTGTTCACCGGGGCGGGACCCCGTTTGGGAATAAATGGCCAGTATGCTTTCGGCGATTTCCAGTTGATCGGTGAGTTGGCGGGAGCAGGCTTGATCGGCAGCTCGCAAAGTCAGATCAATTTCACGACGGTGTCTTCGGCCGTGGGCGTCAACAACCAATCTTTGACATCGCCCAACGCGATCCAACTGGTTCCCAGCATCGACGCCAAACTGGCCGCCGCCTACAATTTCGCGCCCAGCCAATACGGACAGTTCAAGGTCGAGGTCGGGTATCGCGCGGCGGTCTATTTCAACGCGGTCGGTCAGTATGTAATGACTCAAGTACCGACAAGTCTCGTGCTGCCACCCGTGGGAGTCTACCTGGCGACGGCGCAACATATCCAAAGCAACTTCACCGAGCACGGCCCGTATTTTACGGCCGGCTGGCTATTCTAACAGGGCGACCGACCTGGAACCCATATCGGGCCTGCGCGAGAGCCGCGCCGTCATAAATACAAAGGGCCGGCGCAATGGTCGGCCCCACTCAGGTTCTCGAAGGCGCCGCGGCTAGAAGTGGTAGTTGACGCCCGCCCGCACGATGCTGGTCTTGAAGGTCACGTCGGTATCGAGACCGCAAGTGGCCGCGCCGCAGCTCGCCTTGCCGAGGTCGGCATAGAGATATTCGACCTTGGCGGACCAGGCGCCCATGAAGGCGTATTCGAGGCCGCCGCCGGCGGTCCAGCCGATCTTGGTCGCGGTCGCCGATCCGAAGCCGACGGATGTCATCTTGACGTCGCCGAAGGCAGCGCCGGCGGTGAGGAATGGCAGCCACTGTCCGAAGGCAAAGCCGAAGCGGCCGCGTGCGGTCGCAAACCAGTCGTTTTTCGTTTCGCAGCAGGCCGCGGCGTCGGTGCCCTTGAGCCAGCTGGCGGCGCCATCGGCCTCGAAGCCCCAGACCCACGAACCGGTCTGCACATTGTAGCCGACCGTGCCGCCGGCCAGCGCGCCGGTGAGGTCGAATTCGCCGGTGGTGGCGCCGGTCGTATCGGTCCAATTCGATTTGCCGAAAGCGTAGCCGCCGTTGATGCCGGCATAGAAGCCGGTCCAATTGAACGCCGGGCTGTAAGCGGGAGCCTTGTACGGACCCGGCATGTCGGCGGCGNNGGGACAGCGGCGGACGCTATATCTTGTGGATGATTCGAACTGTGACCTTTACGCCACAAAAAATGTGAATTACTGAGCCGAATCAGTTGCCTAAGTGGTAAAAACCTGCTAGAACAAACAAAGAACAGTTTTGTCCCGGGATCGCGCGACAACCCGGGCGGCGGAGCAGAAGCCCTGTGGATGAAGGCCGAACGCGCTTGCCGCACCAGGGCCGAGGTCTAGGGTGAGAGTTAATTTTCGGGGCCGCGCGCGGCGGGCGGCCCCATTACCGGCGAGCGGCGGCGCTTCGGCAACGAGGGCGCGACCGCAAATCGCCACGCGGAGAGCATCATGGCAGGTAGCGTCAACAAGGTGATCCTCATCGGCAATCTCGGTGCGGATCCGGAAATTCGCCGCACCCAGGACGGCCGCCCGATCGCGAATTTGCGGGTGGCTACCTCGGAAAGCTGGCGCGACAAGACCACCGGCGAGCGCAAGGAAAAGACCGAGTGGCACCGCGTCGTGATCTTCAACGAGGGCCTGTGCAAGATCGTCGAGCAATACCTCAAGAAGGGCTCGAAGGTTTACCTGGAAGGCGCTCTGCAGACGCGCAAATGGACCGACAAAGACGGCCATGAGCGCTACTCGACCGAGGTCGTGCTGCAAGGTTTCAATTCGCAGCTCACTATGCTCGATACGCGCAGCGGCGGCGCCAGCGGCGGCATGGACGCGGGCGACGATTTCGGCTCCAGCGGCCCGAGCCCGGCGCGCGAGCGCAAGCCGGCTTTGGCCGGCGCCGGCAAGTCCGGCGACATGGACGACGAGATTCCGTTCTGACGTGGATGTTGATCCGCAAGCTAAAGCGATTGCCAAACGTGTAATCAGCAACAGCACTTACGCGTCGCTGTATTTTGCGTATTTCGAAGTCGCGGACGACTTTCTACGCAGCAATCGAAGTCGGTTGGATGAAGACGCAGAGCAAATGTTGGTCATGCTCCCCATAAGCATGCCGCGTTTATCTGCGCTCAACCTTTGCCGACTTTGGGATAAACCCGGGACAGATCGACATTCTCTGCTCGCCTTAACGAAAAATATCGCCTTTGCTAAACTTGCCGGTGTTCGCGACAGATTATTTATTCGTGACTGTAGGAAATTTGGCGATAGCGATCTCATTGCTGGTTTGACCAAATTTAGAAACACCGATCTGGCCCACAATCTCCCGCTACCAGTTAAGGGAGAAGGACTGACGACAAAACGACTCCAAGAAGTCCTTCGCAAAACGCAGCTTTTGATAGATCAGGTTACAAGCATATTAGGGATGGCTGAAATACACCAAGACGAGGGCTATCAGTTGTCGAAACGAAATAGCCAAGGATTTTGGGATTTGGTCGCGCACGCCGTCGTACGAATGCGCGCCAGCAACGAATAGATATTATCCCGCCATCGCCAGCCGCNNCCGCGATGCGCGCGGCGAGCAAAAACACCACAAAACACAGCGCCAGCACGGCGGCGATGACGCCGAGCAGCACGCCCAGACGCGTTAGATCGCCGCCGGCGCGGCCGGCGAGCAGCACGGCGGCGGTAATGGCGCCGGGACCGGCCATCAGCGGAATGGCGAGCGGGAAGGCGGCGATGTTGCGCACGTGCTCCTCGAGCGCTTCTTCCGTTTGTTTCGATTGCCGCACGATGCGCAGGCCGAACACCATTTCCGACGCGATCGAGAACAGCAGCAAGCCGCCGGCAATGCGGAAGGCGGGCAGCCCGATCGACAGCGTGCGCAGCAGCCAGTCGCCGATCAGCGCGCTGCCGGCCAGGATCGCCGCCGCAATGATGCAGGCGCGCAGCGCCACGGCGCGGCGCGAGCGGTCCGGCAGGCCGTGGGTGATGGTGACAAAGCTCGGCACCAGGCCGAGCGGATCGACCACGACCGCCAGCGTGACCAAGGCGGAGATGAGGAACTCGAGCGGCATGCGCTTCGCGTAGCGGTAGCCTCATGCCGGGTCAAATTGGCTTACCGGACGGCTGCGATGTGTGGCCGTTTTGCAGGCCGCCGCAGGGTCGTATAAACGTCGAATAAATCATTGAAAAACAACGGAATAATAGCCTGTATCCAGCGCGATTTCGGGTGGCTATGCGGGGGTGAATCAGTTAAGAAAAACAGCCCGTAAAACAGTCGCGAGAAGCGCCCTTTGCCTGACGTCGAAAACCCAAAATCGGGGGACGGAAGTCCCTCCGATGTCCGCCCCGTCTCGATCACTGAGGAGATGAAGCGCTCGTACCTCGATTACGCCATGAGCGTGATCGTGTCGCGGGCGCTGCCGGACGTGCGCGACGGCTTGAAGCCGGTGCATCGCCGCATCCTGCATTCGATGAACGAGCAGGGCCACACGCCCGACAAGAAATACGTCAAATCGGCGCGCGTGGTCGGCGACGTGATGGGCAAATATCACCCGCACGGCGACCAGGCGATCTACGACGCGCTGGTGCGCATGGCGCAGGATTTCTCCATGCGCCTGCAACTGATCGACGGGCAGGGCAATTTCGGCTCGGTCGACGGCGATCCGGCGGCGGCCATGCGCTACACCGAATGCCGGCTGGCAAAGCCGGCGATGGCGTTGCTCGACGACATCGACAAGGACACGGTCGATTTCCAGGCCAATTACGACGGCAACGAGCACGAGCCGGTGGTGCTGCCGGCGCGCTATCCCAACCTTCTGGTCAACGGCGCCGGCGGCATCGCCGTCGGCATGGCCACCAACATCCCGCCGCATAATCTGGGCGAATTGATCGACGCCTGCACCGCGCTGATCGCCGATCCGGGCTTAAGCATCGCCGACCTCAACGGCATCGTGCTCGGTCCCGATTTTCCGACCGGCGGCATCATTCTGGGCCGGGCCGGCATCCGCGCGGCTTACGAAACCGGCCGCGGCTCGATCATCATGCGCGGCAAGGTCGCGTTCGAGACCGTCCGCAAGGAACGCGAAGCGATCGTCATCACCGAGATTCCCTATCAGGTGAACAAGGCGTCGATGGTCGAGCGCATCGCCGAACTGGTGCACGAGAAGAAAATCGACGGCATTTCCGACCTGCGCGACGAGTCGGACCGCGACGGCTACCGCGTGGTGATCGAACTCAAGCGCGACGCCGAGCGCGACGTGGTGCTCAACCAGCTCTACCGCTTCACGCCGCTGCAATCCTCTTTCGGCGCCAACATGGTGGCGCTCGACGGCGGCCGTCCGCTGCTGCTGACGCTGAAGGATATGTTGACCGCCTTCATTGCCTTCCGCGAAGAGGTGGTGTCGCGGCGCACCAAGCACCTGCTCGGCAAGGCGCGCGACCGCGCCCATATCCTGGTCGGGCTCGCCATCGCGGTGGCCAATATCGACGAGGTGATCAAGCTGATCCGCGCCTCGAACGACGCCAACGAGGCGCGCGAGGCCTTGATGGCGCGCGAATGGCCGGCCACCACGGCGGCGACGCTGATCGAATTGATCGACGATCCGCGCCACAAAGTGAGCGCCAAAGGCACCGCGCGGCTGTCGGTCGAGCAGGCCAAGGCCATCCTCGACCTGCGCCTGCAACGTCTCACGGCGCTCGGCCGCGACGAGATCAAGGCCGAACTCGACAAGCTCGCCATCGAAATCGCCGATTATCTGGAAATCCTGAGGTCGCGCGCGCGCATCCAGACCATCATCAAGGACGAGTTGGCGAAGCTGAAAGCGGAATTCGCCACGCCGCGCCGCACCGTGATCGCCGAGCAGGAGGCCGAGGTCGAGGACGAGGACCTGATCCAGCGCGAGGACATGGTCGTGACCGTCTCGCATCTCGGCTACATCAAACGGGTGCCGCTCTCGACCTATCGCGCGCAGAAGCGCGGCGGCAAAGGCCGCTCCGGCATGCAGACGCGCGAGGAGGATTTCGTCTCGCGTCTGTTCGTGGCCTCGACCCATACGCCGGTTCTGTTCTTCTCCTCGGCCGGGCAAGTCTACAAGGAAAAAGTCTGGCGGCTGCCGCTGGCGGCGCCGCAGGCGCGTGGCAAGGCGCTGATCAATATCCTGCCGCTCGATCCGGGCGAGACCATCACCACCATCATGCCGCTGCCCGAGGACGAGACGACCTGGGGCCAACTCGACGTGATGTTCGCCACCACGCGCGGCAACGTGCGGCGCAACAAGTTGTCCGATTTCGAGAAGATCCGCCCGTCCGGCATCATCGCCATGAAGCTCGATGCCGGCGACGCCATCGTCGACGTCACCATCTGCACCGAGAAGGAAGACGTGCTGCTGACCACCGCGGCGGGGCAATGTATCCGCTTCCCGGTGCCGGAGGTGCGCGTGTTCTCCGGCCGCACCTCGGACGGCGTGCGCGGCATCGCGCTTGCCGCCGACGACAAGATCATTTCGATGACGATTCTGCGCCATATGGAGGCGAGCTCGGAAGAGCGCGTCGCCTATCTCAAGCGCGCCAGCGCGATCCGGCGCGGCACCGCGGAAGAGGAGGCGACGGCGGCGCCCGAGGCCGAGGACGAGGCGGAAGCCGTCGGCTCGACCATCGAACTCGGCGAGCAACGCTATGTCGATCTGTCGACCGCCGAGCAGTTCGTGCTGACAGTGGCCGACCGCGGCTACGGCAAACGCTCGTCGTCGTTCGAGTACCGCACCACCCGCCGCGGCGGCAAAGGCATCGTGGCGATGAACGTGACGCCTAAGACCGGCCGGCTGGTGGCCTCGTTCCCGGTCGAGGAGAGCGATCAGATCATGCTGGTCACCAACCAGGGCAAGCTGATCCGCACGACGGTCGCCGGCATCCGCATCGCCGGACGCTCGACGCAGGGCGTGATTGTGCTCAACACCGCCGAGGACGAGCACGTGGTGTCGGTCGAGCGGTTGAGTGAGGAAGACGGCGAGTAAGTGTTTCCCTTGCCCCTCGCGCGGGGCGAGGCTTAGAACGTGTCCCATGAACACCCAACTCTTTTCCGCCTTCCTGCTGATCACGCTGGTGCTGGTGGTCGTGCCGGGGCCGATCGTGACGCTGGTGATCTCGACCGGCGCCACTCGCGGAACGCGGCCGGCGCTCATCACCGTCGCCGGCAGCACCACCGGCAACGCGCTCCTGATCGGCGGCATTGCGCTCGGCTTGAGCATCATCATCCAGCACGCGGCGGTGATATTCGAATGGCTGCGCTGGATCGGCGCGGCCTATCTGGTCTGGCTCGGCATCCAGGCCTGGCGGCACGCCGGCTCGGCCGCCGCGGCGCAAGACCCGCGCGGCCATGTCTATTTCCGCCGCGGGTTTTTGGTGGCGATATCGAATCCGAAGACCATCGCCTTCTTCACCGCGTTCCTGCCGCAGTTCATCGACCCGGCGCTGCNNGACCGATTGCGGCTGGGCGGTCGTCGCCGGCGCTGGCCGCAGTTTTTTCCTGCGGCGCGCCAATACGAAATGGCTCGGCCGGCTGTCGGGCGCGGTGCTGATCGGCGGCGGCATCTGGCTCAGTCTGGCGAGGCGGCCGGGATAGACGTGCGTCACTTCACCTTCAAGTCCAGCGCCTCGACGATCGGCTTCCACTTCTTGGTTTCGCCGGCCATGTGATCGGCGAGATCCTGCGGCGTGCCGCCGCGCGGCTGCGCGCCTAGCCGCGCGAGCGTGCTCTTCATCTGCTCGGATTGCAGCGCCGCGTTCACGCCGGCATTGAGCTTGGCGATGATCGCGGCCGGCGTGCCCTTGGGCGCCAGCAGCGCGGTCCAGGCGCCGACGGTGAAAGACGCGTAGCCGCTTTCGGCCATGGTCGGCACGTCGGGCAGGGCGGCGACGCGCCTCGGCCCGGCGATCGCGAGGGCGCGCAGCTTGCCGTCCTTGATCAACGGCAGCGAGGTCGCGACCGGATCGAAGGTCATCTGCACTTCGCCTGCGATTACGCCGGTCAGCGCCGGGCCGCCGCCCTTATAAGGCACGTGCACGATATTGGTGCCGGTGGTCTTCTTGAACAATTCGCCGGCGAGATGCGGGATGGTGCCGCTGCCGCCGGTCGAATAGTTCAGCTTGCCGGGATTGGCCTTGGCATAGGCGACGAGGTCGGCGAGCGATTTGAAGGGAAGCTGGGCATTGATCACAAGCAGTTGCGGCGTCTCCGCGATCAGCGCAATCGGCGCGAAGCTGGCAGCATCATAGCCCGCGGTCTTGTAGAGGATCGGGCTGATGATCAATCCGCTCGCCGCCGACACCATCAGCGTGTAGCCGTCCGGCGCGGCCTCGGCGGCCACGCGCGAGCCCAGCGTATTGCCGGCGCCCGGCTTGTTCTCGACGATGACGTTTTGTCCGAGTGTGGCCGGCAGCGCGGCGGCGACCAGCCGCGCCATCACGTCGACCGGGCCGCCGGCCGGCGTCGGCACGATGATGCGAACCGGGCGGTCCGGATAAGATTGGGCGAAAGCCGGCGCGGCGAACAGCAACGCGAACGCCGCGAGCACGAAACGGCGCATGACTTCCTCCCGCTGGGATCTTCGTACGTGTCCCTAGCGGGGAGCCTAACGCGCCGGCGGGCAGGCGGCTAGTTGAGCCGGTCGGTGGTGACCATGCGGATGTGCGGATTGCCGAAGGCGGTGCCGACGCAGCGCAGGTAGGGCCAGGCCCGTTGCGCGCAGGCGGTCATCGGCTCGGACGCGCTTGCGGCCAACGGACTGGCGTCGACCTGGGCAGTCGGCGCGGACAGCACGGTGACGACGGCGGCGACCGTCGCGGCGACCATAATGGCGGTGAAGGTCTTGAACATGAATTTCCCCTGTTTTTGGTGTCTTGCCGGTTAGTCGTGAACGCAACGCAACAGGTTCAAACGGACAACCCGCCAGGGGCCGGAAAGGTCCTGGGTATCCGTAATAGTCTTGCGAGCGGCCGGAGGCCGGGCTAGACCCCCGGCCATGCCGCGGACCGCCCTTTATGCTGGGTCATTCGACCCCGTCACCAACGGCCATCTCGACGTGGTGCGCCACGCCGTGCTGCTATCCGACCGGCTGGTGCTGGCGGTCGGGGTCAATCCCGGCAAGGCGCCGCTGTTTTCCGCCGACGAGCGCATGGCCATGCTCAAGGAGATCTGCGGCCCGCTCGCGCGCGAGGCCAAGTGCGAGCTCGAATACGTCACGTTTTCCGGCCTGGTGCTCGAGGCCGCGCGCAAGGCCGGGGCGACGCTGCTGATCCGGGGCTTACGTGACTCGACCGATTTCAACTACGAAATGCAGATGGCGGGCATGAACGAGGCGATGGCACCGGCGATCCAGAGCGTGTTCCTGCCGGCGTCGCCGGCGGCGCGCCCGATCACCGCCACATTGGTGCGCCAGATCGCCGGCATGGGCGGCGACGTCACCGCCTTCGTGCCGGCCGCCGTGGCCGAGCGGCTGAAGAAGAAGTTCGCGCGCTAGCGCCAGCGCATGCCATCGAATAAACAACCGGGAGATATTATGATCCGCATTCTCGCTGTCGTCGTTGCGCTCGTGTGCGCCGCGCCCGCCTTCGCCCAGGTGAAATTGCCGGCCGGGCTCGACCCGAACAACACCGTGCTGCTCGACACCAAATACGGCCGCGTCATCATCAAGCTGCGCAACGACATCGCGCCTAACCACGCCGCCCGCATCAAGCAACTCGCGCGCGACGGCTTCTACAACAACGTGCCTTTCCACCGCGTGATCGCCGGCTTCATGGCGCAGACCGGCGACGGACAATTCGGCAATGGCACCGGCGGNNCGAATGCCGGCCTGAACGGCCAGTACACCGTGGTCGGGCAGGTGGTGTCCGGCATGGAGGCGGTCGACAAGCTGAAAAAGGGACCGGAAGCGGCCAACGGCGCGGTTACCGATCCCGACAAGATTCTGAAGATGCAGGTGGCTGCCGACGCCAAGTGACGGCGAAGTCGTCAAAGAAAGACGTGAATGCCCGGCATCAGGCCGGACACGACGAAATCCGAAAACGGAGAATTTGAAAAATGGCCAAGCCGGAAGATACCCTCACGCTGGAAACCACCCAAGGACCGGTGGTGATCGCCATGCGGCCCGACCTCGCGCCGCAGCACGTCGCGCGCATCAAGGAACTGGTAAAGGACGGCTTCTATGACGGCATCGTCTTTCACCGCGTGATCGACGGCTTCATGGCGCAGACCGGCTGTCCCGAGGGCACCGGCACCGGCGGCTCGGGCAAAAAGCTCAAGGCCGAGTTCAACAAGGAGCCGCATGTGCGCGGCACGGTGTCGATGGCGCGCGCGGCCAACCCGGACTCCGGCGACAGCCAGTTCTTCATCTGCTTCGACGACGCCCGCTTTCTCGACAACCAGTACACCGCCTGGGGCAACGTGATTTCGGGCATGGACAACGTCGACAAGATCAAGCGCGGCGAGCCGGTGGCGAACCCCGACAAGATCGTCAAGGCGACGCTGGGGGCGTAGGGATTTGTCATTGCGGAACGCCGCCAACGGGTCCGCGTGAAGCGCGGCCCGATGACAGGCTCCGCGGCGAGCCCGGAATCCATACTCCGCAGCGCCGGGATTATGGATTCCGGGTTCGCGGCCTTTGGCCGCGTCCCGGAATGACGGCATCATATGCGCACCGACCTGTTCGATTTCACCCTGCCGGCCGACCGCATCGCCTTGCGGCCGGTGAGCCCGCGCGAGGCCGCGCGGCTCCTGGTGGTGTGGCCGGGCGAGGCGGCCGAACTGGAGGACCGCACGATCGCCGATCTGCCCGGCCTGCTGCGGGCGGGCGATTGTCTGGTGGTCAACGACAGCAAGGTGATCGTGGCGCGGCTTTCCGGCCGGCGGATCGGGCGGGGTTCCACGGAGCCCGCGATCGAGGCCACCCTGCATAAGCGGATCGACGGCTCGCATTGGCGTGCTTTCGTAAAGCCGGCCAAGAAGCTGCAAATAGGGGATAATCTGCGGTTCGGCAGCGAGGGCAAGGTCTGTTTCCTCGGCGAACTGGATGCTCAAGTTTCACATAAAGATGAGGGAGGCGAGGTAACCCTCTCATTTTCCTTCCATGGACCGGTGCTCGACCAAGCGATTGCCGAGCGCGGCGCGATGCCGCTGCCGCCTTACATCGCTTCGCGGCGCGCGCCCGACGAACAAGACCGCGCCGATTACCAGACCGTGTTTGCCGCGCCGGAAGGTTCGGTGGCGGCGCCGACCGCCGGACTGCATTTCACCGACACGTTGATCGCGCGGTTCAAAGAAAACGGCGTGGCGCTTCTTAAAGTAACACTTCATGTCGGCGCCGGTACTTTCCTGCCAGTGAAGGCCGACGACACCGAAGCCCATAAAATGCATACCGAATTCGGCGAAGTTTCCCGTGAAACAATCGACTCACTCAATGCCGCGCGTGCCAAAGGCGGGCGAATCATTGCGGTCGGTTCAACTGCCTTGCGGCTCCTGGAGACCGCGGCCGGCGCGGACGGCATGCTTCGGCCCTTTGCCGGCGAGACCGCGATTTTCATCACGCCGGGCTACCGCTTCAAGGCGGTGGATCTGATGCTGACCAATTTCCACCTGCCGCGCTCGACGCTGTTCATGCTGGTGTCGGCCTTCAGCGGGCTGGAGACCATGCACCGCGCCTATGCCCATGCGATGAAAGCCGGCTATCGCTTCTATTCTTACGGCGACGCGTGTTTGCTGTATCCGGCAAACTGACGTGTCCCGGATGCGGTGCAGCGCGAAACGAAGTGGAGCGGGGCACCGCTGATCCGGGACCCAGCTTGCTTTCAAACATAACCGGGGTCCCGGTTCTGCAGCGCACCGCTTCGCGCTGCGCCCGGGACACGAGTCGGTGCGGTTCTGATATGTGTTCGTGATGCCGCAGGCCTTCTCCTTCACCCTCCTCAAAAGCGACGGCGCCGCGCGCCGCGGCGAGATCGTCACGCCGCACGGCAAAGTGCAGACGCCGGCTTTTATGCCGGTCGGTACGCAGGGCACCGTCAAAGGGCTGATGCCGGAGGCCGTGGCGGCGACCGGCGCCGAAATCGTGCTCGGCAACACCTATCATTTGATGCTGAGGCCGGGTGCGGAGCGCATCGCCGCGCTCGGCGGCCTGCACGCCTTCATGAACTGGCCGCTGCCGATCCTGACCGACAGCGGCGGCTTCCAGGTGATGTCGCTGTCGGCGCTGCGCAAGCTGACCGAAACTGGCGTGACGTTCCGCTCTCACCTCGACGGCGCCATGGTGGAGCTTAGCCCCGAGCGCGCCATCGAGATCCAGGCGCTGCTGGGGGCCGATATTTCCATGCAGCTCGACGAATGCCTGAAGCTGCCGGCAGCGCCGGCGGAAATCGAGCGCGCCATGCAGCTGTCGCTACGCTGGGGAGAACGCTCGAAGCGCGTCTTCGAGGGCAGAGCGCGCGAAGGCTACGCCCTTTTCGGCATCGTGCAGGGCGGCGACGACCCGCGCCTGCGCGAGCAGAGTGCGCGGGCGCTGACCGGCATCGGCTTCGACGGCTACGCCATCGGCGGCCTTGCGGTCGGCGAACCGCAGGAGGTGATGCTCAAGATCGTGGCGGAAGTCGCGCCCATGCTGCCGCAAGACCGCCCGCGCTATCTGATGGGCGTCGGCACGCCCGACGACCTCATGGAGGCGGTGGCGCGTGGCATCGACATGTTCGACTGCGTGCTGCCGACCCGTAACGGCCGCCACGGCATGGCGTTTACGCGGTTCGGGTCGATCAATCTGGCCAATGCCCGCCACGCCAATGACCCGCGCCCGCTCGACGAGCAGAGCCCGCATCCGGCCGCGCGCACCTATTCGCGCGCCTACCTGCACCATCTGACCAAGGCCAATGAGATCCTCGGCCAGGTGCTGCTCTCGACCATCAATCTCGCCTATTACCAGGCGCTGATGGCCGGCATGCGCGAGGCCATCGCCGCAGGGCGCTTCGGCGATTTCCATGCCGCCACCCGGGCGCAGTGGCAGCAGGGCGATATTCCGCCGCGCTGAGGAGGGTTGTCTCCCGTATTTCCCTTCGCTAAAGGCAGCCCATGAACGTGCACCCCGCCTTCCTAGCCAAGCGCCGCAAGCCGCGCTTCAAGCTGCCGCCCGGCGCGACCGACGCCCATTGCCACGTATTCGGGCCGGGCGACCGGTTTCCCTACGCGCCCAACCGCCGCTACACGCCGGAAGACGCGCCGAAGGAGATGCTGGCGGCGCTGCACGCCCATCAGGGCATTGAGCGCGCGGTGATCGTGCAGGCGAGCTGCCACGGCACCGACAACCGGGCGATGCTCGACTGCATCGCGTCGGATCCCAAGCGCTATCGCGGCGTCGCCATCGTCGACGACGGCTTCAACGAGGCCGACTACGACCGGCTCGATGCCGCCGGCGTGCGCGGCGTGCGCTTTAATTTCGTCAAGCACTTGGGCGGCGCGCCCGACATGGCCGTGTTCAACCGCGTCATCGACCGCATCAAGGGCCGCGGCTGGCACGTCGTGCTGCATCTCGACGCCCCCGACATCGTGCCGCTGACGCCCATGATCCGGGCGCTGCCGCTGCCCTTCGTCATCGACCACATGGGCCGCGTGCCGTCGGCGGCCGGGGTCGATCAGCCCGGCCTGCGCGCGCTGATCGAGCTTTCGGCGCTGGAAAACTGCTGGATCAAGGTGTGCGGCGCCGAGCGCATTTCCATGCCGCCTTACGCGGCGGCGGTGCCGATTGCCCGGGCTTTGGTCGAGGCGGCGCCGACCCGCGTGCTGTGGGGTACCGATTTCCCGCACCCCAACGCCACCCACGCGGCCGACGAGGCCGATCTGGTCGACCTGGTGCCGCAATTTGCCGCAACCCCGCTGGCGCAACAGCGCCTCCTGGTGGACAATCCGGCCCGGCTTTATAGTTTCGGCTCATAAGAAGAAAATCAAAAAATTTGAGGGAGGATCACGATGAGGAAAATGCTTTTCGCGCTGCCGGCGCTGCCGGCGGCTTTCATCCTGGCGCTGGCTCCGCTCGGCCAGGCGCAGGCCAAATGGCCGGACAAGCCGGTACGCATCATCCTGCCGTTCGGCGCCGGCGGCGTGGCCGACGTCACCGCGCGTATCATGGCCGACAAGCTCAGCGATAAATTGGGCCAGCGCTTTGTGATCGAAAATATGCCCGGCCCCGGCGGCATCGCCGCCGCCCGCGCGGTGATCCAGTCGCCGCCCGACGGCTATACCATGGCGCTCGTCACCAACGGCACCGCGATCAGCGTCGCCGCGTTCAACAAGCTGCCGTTCGATCCGGTGAAGGATCTGCAGATTGTGTCAATGGTCGGCACTTTCGATCTGGTGTTCGTGGTCAACGCGCAGTCGGAATACAAGACGCTCGGCGATTTCATCAAGGCGGCCAAGGCCGCGCCCGGCAAGCTCAACATCGGCACCATCGCGGTCGGCGGCACGCAGAATCTCGGCGCCGAACTGTTCAAGTCGCTGGCCGGCCTGAACTTGCAGATCGTTCCTTACAAGAATTCGCCGGATATCGTGGTGGCGCTGCTGCGCAACGACGTGCAGATGCTGGTGGAGTTTCCGCCGGCGGTGCAAGGCCAAGTCAATGACGGCAAGCTGCGAATCCTGGCGACTTCGTCGCCGAAGCGCTCGAGCCTGATGCCGAATATCCCGACCGTCGCCGAAGCCGGCGTGAAAGGCTACGAGGTGATTTCGTGGAACGGCATCGCCGTGCCCAAGGGCACGCCGCAGGACGTCATCGACAGCATGAACAAAGCGATGCGGGAGGCGCTGGCGGAGCCCGCGCTCAAGGCGTCGTTCGAAAAGGTCGGCGTCGAGGCGCATGCCAGCACGCCGGCGGAACTGGCGGACCGGCTCAAGTCCGACATCACCAAATGGGACGCGGTCATGGTCAAGGCCGGGATTCCGAAAAAGTAGCGGCTTTGCGATAATCGCCATCGGCGCGGCGGCTCTGCGGCCGCGCCGGTTGCGCTTCGTCTATTTCGACGGCGGCGCGCCGCGGGTGCTGACGCTCGGCGAGGTGAGGGAGCTGACTTACGGCCCGCCATAGAGCCACGCAACGCCGTCATAGCTTTGCTGCGGCGCGCGCCCGGCGAGCGCGAGGTCGCGCAATTCGGCGGTGACCCCGCGCGCGTGATAGAAGTCGCCATAGACGCGCGCCATGATCTGCACACGCGCCGTGCGCAAGTAGCGCTCTTGTTCGTAGGTTTTGAACGCCGCCGGCAGATCGTCCGGCGACGCCGCTACTTTCTCCGCCAGCGTCACCGCGTCCTCGGTCGCCATGCAGGCGCCTTGCGCCAGATATTGCAGCATCGGGTGCGCGGCATCGCCGAGCAGCGTGACGCGGCCTTTCGTCCAGTTCTTGACCGGCTCGCGGTCGCACAGCACCCACATGCGCCAGGTATCAATCAGATCGAGCAGGCGCAGCACCTCGGGCCGTAGGCCCTGGAAATGCTTCCACAGCAATTCCTTGCTGCCTTCGGCGTTCCAGCCCTCTTGGTATTGATCGGAATGAAACACCGCGACCAGATTGTACAGTTCGCCGCGCCGCAGCGGATAATGCACGAAATGGCAACGCGGGCCGGCCCACAGCACGACGTCGGGCCGCCACAGGTCCTTCGGCACTTGCTCGCGCTTGAGCACGGCGCGATAGGCGATATGGCCGGAGACGCGCGGCTTGCCGTCGCCGACGATGCGTTCGCGGATGCCCGACCACATGCCGTCGCAGCCGATCAAGGCGCGGCCGTCGACCCGCTCGCCGTTTTCGAGCGTGACCGCGACGCCGTCGGCGTGCTCTTCGTAGCCGTCGACGCGCCGGCTGGTTTCCAGTGCGATCCGGTTGCTGCTTTGGCAGGCCTTGAGGAACGTGCCGTGGATGTCGGCGCGGTGGGTGACCGCGTAAGGCTGGCCGAAGCGCTCGAAGAACGCAGGGCCGAGCGGGACCTGGGTGATCAGCTTGCCGGTCACCGCGTCGCGCATTTCCTGCGCCGGCGGAATGTGTGCGTCGGCCAGCACGGCGTCCTTGAGGCCGATCTTTTCGAGCACGCGGAAAATGTTGGGGCCGAGCTGGATGCCGGCGCCGACTTCGCGGAATTCGGGCGATTGCTCAAAAACGCGCACCGGCATGCCCTGGCGCGCCAGCGCATAGGCGGTGACCAGGCCGCCAATGCCGCCGCCGGAAATAAGAATGGGCGCCGCGCCGCCACCGTTACCGACCATGATCGCTCCCTGGCACTTGCATTATTGGCGAGGTTTTCCGGGCAAGCTTTAAACGCTGGGATGGCGTCCGCCAAGGCCAACGAAAAACCCGCCGGTCATGCGACCGGCGGGCGGTTCGTTGCGGTTCGCCGCCGAAACCGGCGGCATAGAACGGACTATTTCATCAACTGGCCGCGGATCTCGCCGCCTTTGTTGGTTGCGGTGTGGATGTTGACGTACATGTCGCCATCCATCAGCGCCTTGGCCTGAGCATCGTTGAGCGTGGCCGAGCCCTCGAACGAGGGACCGTTTGGGCTGATCGGGACCATCACGCCGGCGTTCTTGCCTTCGGGGGCCGGGCCATGGAAATGGGCGGCGGTGGCGGGACCGGTGAGGCCGCTATAGCTGCCTTTCCAGGTCAGCTTCTTGCTGTCAGTGTCGTAGCTGGCGATGACCGAACCGGTGCCTGCCGTCGCATTGGTTGGCACTTCGCTCTTGCCGCTCAGGCTGGCTTTGAAATTCATCATGGTGGCCATGGACGGCGTGGCGAGCGCGAGCGCGCCGACGAAGGCGATGGCGATGGCGGCCGCCGTGGACCGCAAAATAGTCGATGTCATGTTGGTTCCTCCTTGGAGCAGGCCAGGGTCAGCCTGTTCTTGTTAACACCGCATCGTAACACCTATTCCGGCGGGACAGCGTTCAATGGGTCGTGAGGGGGAAGGCGGTGGTGGAGGATTCCCCGCAAGCCTCACACTCCCAGTAGTGCCGGATTCCGCCGCCTTCGACGAATTCGGACACCACGGGCGCGACCATCCAGTCTTCGCAACGCGGGCAGCGCACCGGCGAGGCGAAGGAGCGAATTCCGGCGAGCTTCGGCCGATCGGTATGGAGCTGCATGGCCTCGGTCTCCTTTTATCGTTTCCCCCACGGTGGTTAGACGGGCATCGTGGCGCTCGCGCGACCGTTTGATGAAACTATGGCGGCCCTGACGTTACAGTTTTGCAATGCACACAGCGTAGCCGCGACGTAAACTTGCGCCGTACAACGCATGGGAGCGAGTCTTTCGCGGCTTTAGGAACAACGCGCGGTGCACCGCAGTGAACAAATTTTCGACGATTTTGTTAATGGGCGGCCGGCAGATCCCAGATTCAAGCCTCCGGGTGACGGGCGCGCTTGGGTCGAAGCCGCGGAAGCTTGGCTTTCAGCATTTGCAGCTGAGCCCACAATTCCCCCAGGCTCGGCCGCTTTTGCATGGAAACGACCGCCGCCGACAGCAAGATTGCGAGCGCCATGGCCGCGCTGCGCGAACTCACGGTGAGATGGAATTGGGTGTGGCTGGAAAGCGCCTCGAACCATACGGCCGCGACCAGCGCCGGCGTCCACAGCCAAAGCGCGCCGCGCCAGTCGATGCGCGACACCGTGGCGGCGTAATGCGCGACGGCGGCCAATATAAGGAGCGGCACGATGACACCGCCGCGATTCAACGCTCTTAAGAATGTCCGCGCCGTCGCAGCCAGCGGAAATAAATAGACGCCGTTGAAGGCGCCTACCGTGCGCACTTCGATGGTTGAAACAATGTCCCCGACGACGCCGGCCGAGGCCGGCATGGCGGCATAGGCGAGAACCCATTTCGTCGCCCAGGTTTCGGAATAACCGGCAAACCAGGCGACCACGGTTGCGAAGGCGATGAGGCCGGCATCGCGGCGGCGGCTCAGCAGAACAAAAAACGCCATCAGCATCGGCATCATCGGCGGATTGATCAGGAAATCGATGAAGTTGAAACCGCTGCCCAAGATAGCGGCCAAGACGATCAGGCGCGACGGCGTCCAGTCTTTTTGCAGCAAAGCGGCAAACAGCGACGCGCCGGCGAGAATATAGGCCAGGCTGAGGCTGTGGGTCGACGTGCGCCAAATGAACAAGACGTCGCTCAGGCAGACAAACGTAAGCAGGAAAATGGTCGCGACCGCCGCATCGCAATAGCGGCGCAGCGTCATCCACAGCAGCGCGCAGGCCGCCGCGACCATCAGCGCGTTGATGACTTTGACGAACCAGAGCGGGAACGCGGACGCCAGCGGCGCCAGGATCACGCGGTAGCCGTGCCAATAGCGAAAATAAGGTTGCCACGACGTCGGCGCGCCGGTGACGGCGTGGTGCAGGCCTTCGCAGGCATGCGTGCTGCCGAACATCGGGTAGCTTCCGGTGATGGCGGTTTGCACCAGCGTCTCGGCTTGGTCGAGGCCGATGCCGAGCGAGATGCATTCCGTCAGTTGCTCGCCGCCCTTGAAGAGCAGCGAGCGCGGTGCGCCGTCCTCGGCGAGGACACCGCTGTCGGTGCCAAAAACACAGGAAGCCGCTCCACCAAAAGAGCTGCGATCTGTTCCGGGATCGCTTGGCAGCTACTAGGATAGCGATGGCGGGGATGGGCGTCATGCGCGGCGCTATCAGTGGTGACTACGTGAGTGAAGGGGATACCCACTTTGCATAATACCCCCAAATGGGTACCCCCTTCACTCACGTAGCCCCAAGGGCTAGCAACGGAGGCGCTTGTCATCATGGACGACTCTTCCCTGAACGATATGCTTCCATCACGCTCATTTGCTCACTTGCCAGGCTGCCAAGACGAGATGCGGCGGCTTCAAGTTCTGCCGAATACAAATCCGATTGTGCTGGGTCTTTCAGATGAGAAAACGTCTGACGTTTTGCGCCCTCGATCATTTGTTGTTTCATTGCAGTTAAGGCCGTTGAAGGGTTATGCGGATTGGCTTGTAAGCAGAAACCAACCAACAAATTCGCGATCATCGTCTCCATGACATATAAACGCATCTCCGCCTTAAGTTCCTGCTCGTTCATCGTTTCGCTCCTAGTTTGCTTGGCAGCTACTAGGATAGCGATGG
>PMAF01000167.1:20976-68534 GCA_003152455.1 Hyphomicrobiales bacterium | reverse complement strand
CCTCCGCCGCCCGAGCCGCCTCCGCCGCCGCTGAAACCGGACGAGCCGGACGAAACCGGCATCGCGCTCGCCAGAGCGCTCGAGACGCTGGCGACGCTGGCGGCGACCGCGCTGCCGAAATTGCCGCCCGACCAGCCGCCGCCGCTGCTCCAGCCCGGCTGGTAATGCGACATCGGATCGGCCTCGCCGGGATGCGCACGGCGCAACGCCGCCTCGAAGGCCTGCGCCCACGGCTTTTCGACGTCGAGGGCGACCGCGTAGGGAAAGAGTGCCTCGAAACGTTCGGCGGTGATCTCGGGCGCCTGCATGTTGAGGCGATCGGCTTCGGCGGTTTCGAGATAGAGCCGGAAGCCGGAAAGCTGGTCCATGATCGGCCGGCCGAGCGCGGTCGGCGCCCGCATCAAGAAGACGAACAGCCCATTGAGCGCGGCGAAGGCGCCCATCAGCACGAAGGAAAACGGATAGCCGGAAACGAACGCCCAGACTTGTGGCAACGCATTGCCGAAACCGTTCTGGAAACTCACGCGCACGAAATTGGTGCCGATGGTGAANNCTGAACAAAGCGCGCAGCACCGGCACCAGGAACATGCCCACCAGAAATCCGGCAAAGCCCAAGACGACCATGATCGAAATATCCTGGTCCTGTAATTCGCCGAACAGGACCACACCGAAAATGACGGCCACGGTCATGGCCATGCCGGCGATCGCGTAGCCGAGATTGCGGCGGAAGAAGCGGTTGCGGTTTTCGGCTTCAATGCTGGTGGTGAAGGCGGTACCAACCTTGGCGACTGCTTCGCCGTGCGCTTTGTCGATGATGGCGCTGCCTCCGACATTGACCCAGCTGTAAATTGCGCCCTCGCCAGCCGGCAGGCTCGCGAAGCCGCCCTCGGGCTGTTTGCCGGTCTTTCTCAGCGTCAGCGCTTTGCCAGTTTGATCGAAGTGGATGAGCCCACGCACGGCGAGCGACAGCGCCGCCGCCGTGAACGCGCGCCATTTCTCGCGCCCGAGGCCCCAATTGTGAATGTAGTTGGCAAGCGCCGGCGAGACGCCTTGCGGCGGGTGGAACAGCGGAATGATGGTGCCGCGCCGTGGATCGCGGCCGACCGCTTCCCAGGCGGCGAAGTAATAGATGAGAACCACGAGGAAACCGATGCCGCCGAAAATCCATTGGCGGTTGTCGAACAATTGGTACCACAGCAGCGTGCTCTGGCTGGGCGGCTCGACGGCGGCCGCCGGCAGTTCGGCGACGACGGTCAAGCCTTCGCCCGGCGCCAGCGTACGGGTGGCGGCGACCGCTAGAGCGCCGTCGTTGGCCAATGCGCCCTGCCAATCGATGCCGCGCGCGCCGAGCTGGCCGGTGAAAGCGGTCCAGCGCACCACCCGCGCGTTACCTTCGAGTTGCAAGCGATAGCGCGCCTGCAGAATCGCGAAGCGCCAGAAATTTCCGGTGACGTTCCAGTTGAGCTCCGGCTTGCCGTCGAACCAGCGGACTTGCCGCCCGGTACGGTAGCGAAAGACATAAGTATGTTCGCCGGGCCGGATCAAAACGTCCTTATCGCCGGCATAGATGCGGATGAAGCCGTGCGTTCGCTTGGTGTGATAGGGCTCGGCCTGACCGTCGCGCGTGACCCCGAGCAGGCTGAAAGTCACCTCGCGCAGCGTGCCGCCGGCGTCGCGAAAGGTGAGCGGAAAATCGCGATAGATGCCGTGGCGCATGGCGCTGCCTTCGGCGCGCACGCGCAACGCTTCGATGACGGTGAGCTCGCCGTCCTTGGCAACGCTGACGTTCGAATCGAAGGATTGGATGACTTCGGCGGCAAAGACATGGCCGGCGGTGAGCAGCCCGCCCAGCAACACGGCAAACCGCAAAAGCCTGCTCATCGCTGCGCCGGATTCAAAGCGACCTGCGGCACGGCGCGGTCGGCCGTATCGGAAACTTCAAAATAATCGCGCGGCGTAAAGCCGAAGACGCCGGCGATCAGGTTGCTCGGAAACGATTGCACCAGCACGTTGAGATTGCGCACGGCGCCGTTGTAGTAGCGGCGCGCCATCTGAAGTTCGTTTTCCAGCGCGTTGAGCTGCTGCTGCAATTCGAGAAAACTGCCGCTGGCCTTGAGATCCGGGTAGCTCTCGGCCACGGCCAGGAGCTTGCCGAGCGCGACCGACAAGGCGCCTTCGGCCTGCGCGCGGCTGGCGACATCGTCGGTTGGCAGCGCGCGCGCAGCGCCGCGCAACGCGGTCACCTCCTCGAGCACCGAGCGCTCGTGGCCGGCATAGGCTTTGACGATTTCCACCAGATTGGGAATGAGATCCGAGCGCCGCTTGAGCTGGACGTCGATCCCGCTCCACGCCTCGTTCGCCATCTGGCGCGCGCGCACCAGCGTGTTGAAGACGGCGATCGCGTAAACGACCGCCAGCGCCATGATCGAAAGGATGCCCCAGAGCAGCATGTGCGTTTGTCGATCCGTCCGGCCGATAGGTTCGAATATAGCTTCGAATCGCTATTTTCGCATATCGGCGGCCGCTCCGCTAAAGCCGCTTGTGGCTGCCCCTCTGGACGGAAATTAAGACGCTCCCCCGCCCTCGGTCGCCAGCCAGGCTTCGCCGCAGCCTTTCGCCAGTTCGCGCACGCGTAAGATATAACTCTGCCGCTCGGTGACTGAGATGACGCCGCGCGCGTCGAGCAGATTGAACACGTGGGAAGCCTTGATGCACTGGTCGTAGGCCGGCAGCGCCATCAGGTGGTGCTTGCGGTCCTTGCTCCAGCCTGCCTCGAGATATTTCTTGCAGGCCGCCTCCGCCATCTTGAACTGCTCGAACAGCATCGCGGTGTCGGCGAATTCGAAATTGTGCCGCGAATATTCCTGCTCAGCCTGCAGGAATACGTCGCCGTAGGTGACCTTCTTGGCGTCGGTGCGGCCGTTGAAATTCAGATCGAACACGCGGTCGACGCCCTGCACATACATGGCGAGGCGCTCGAGTCCGTAAGTGAGCTCGCCGGCGACCGGATTGCATTCGAATCCTGCGACCTGCTGGAAGTAAGTGAACTGCGAGACCTCCATGCCGTCGCACCAGCATTCCCAGCCGAGCCCCCAGGCGCCGAGCGTCGGGCTTTCCCAATCGTCCTCGACGAAGCGGATGTCGTGCAGGTTCGCATCGATGCCGATCGCTTTCAGCGAATTGAGATAGAGGTCCTGGATGTCGGGCGGCGACGGCTTCAGGATCACCTGAAATTGGTAGTAATGCTGCAGCCGGTTGGGATTTTCGCCGTAGCGGCCGTCCTTGGGCCGGCGCGAGGGCTGCACATAGGCCGCATTCCAGGGTTTGGGGCCGAGCGCGCGCAGCGTGGTCGCCGGGTGGAAGGTGCCCGCCCCCACCTCCATGTCGTAGGGCTGCAAGATGACGCAGCCCCAATTCGCCCAATATTGCTGCAGGGCAAGAATAAGCCCCTGGAACGACCGCTTCGGATCCAAGTTGTCCTGCCTCGAACGGTCACTGGCGGCGAGATTCGCTTCAACCATGGGGCGGATTTTTAAGCATCTTGAATGGGTTAGGCCTATCAGCGGCCTCCGCGAAAGGGGCCGCTGAAAAAACATCTACAGGATTTTGAACCGGAACCGAAATGGGCGCGACTTATAAACGTAACCAACAGGGCGACGGAGAAATCCAATGATCACTTTCCAACTGATCGGGCTGGCCTTCACCCTCATCTTCCTGGGTTCTCTCGTGACCCGCAACCCGAACGCCGGCCGCCGCTAATTCACGGCCTATAAGCTCCGAAAATCTAGGATCGGTTAGAGGATGTATTCGCCGGTCGTCGGATCCCGCCGCAAAGTCGGCCGGTTCATATCGGAAATCCGGACCTTCGCGCGCCTGGCGTTGTCGAGTTCCTCGTTGATCCGGCGCGCTTCCTTCACCACCCAATGCACGACCATGGCGCCGCCCAAAGCGGCGAGCGACCATTTCAGCAGCGGCGAGAGCAGGATCGGCGGCATCGGGGCATCTCCGAGCTGGAAAGCCGGATGCTCGGCAGCGAACAAGGCATTTTCGGGGCCGAGCTTAACTGCCCATCCAATCCACGTTAGATTAATATTGGCGCGGGGTTATTTCCACCAGAGCCGGTCAACGGCCTTCCGCGCCAAATAGCTCAAAAGCCAGGGGGAGCACGCCTATGACAGCTTCAGTGAAAACAAGGGGGCCGGTAACAGCGCTGATCGCCGCGCTGCTGATACTGCCGCTCCTCATGGCGGGACAAGCCAAGGCGGAGACCTGGCCGAACCGGCCGCTCCGGCTCATCGTCACGTTGGGACCCGGCAGCGGGGTCGATATCGGCGCGCGGCTGTTCGCGGACAAGCTGTCGAAACGCTGGGGCCAATCCGTCGTGGTCGAAAACCGTCCGGGCGGCGACGGCATGGTCGCCATCACCGCGTTCCTGGGCGCGCATGACGATCACACGCTGCTGGTCACGCCGGTCAGTTCGTTTACCGCGCACCCCTACTTCCATGACAAGCTGCCTTACGAGCCGAAGGATCTGGTGCCGATCGCGCGCATCTCCAAAACCGTGGTCGTGGTCAGCGTGCCGACCTCGCTCAACGTCAATTCGCTTCATGACTTGGAGGCGCTGGCGCGCGCCAGGCCCGGCCAACTGAACTGGACCACCGCTACCGGCTTCACCGATTTCGTGTTCGCCGGATATTTGCACACAGTGGGCCTGACCATGGCCAAAGTCCGCTACAAGAACCCGGTCGCGGCGGTCACCGACCTCGCGGAAGGACGCATCCAGGTCTACATGCCGGCTTACGCGATCGTAGGGCCGCAGGTTCTGGCCGGCAAAGTGAAGGTGCTGGCCGTCACTAACCACGAGCGCGCTCCCGCTCTCCCCCGACGTTCCGACGGCGGTCGAAGCAGGCTACCCGTCGCTCGATTTCGACGGGCTCGTGGGCCTGTTCGGACCGCCGGGAATATCGCATGAGGTGCGCGCCCGCATCGCCAACGATATTCAGGCCGTCGCCGGCGATCCCGAGGTCGTACAGAAAATGACCGCCACCGGCCAGATCGTCAGCGCCGGCAACGCCGCCGAATTCGCCGTCTCCATCGCCAAGCAGAAGGCCCAGGTGGCCGAGGTCGCGAAGCTGTTCGGCAACAAGCCGGTGCAGTAGGCGCTAGAGCCCGTAACGCGACCACCAGGCGCGCTCCTCGACCGCTACCAACAGGTCGGCCACAAGCCCCGGCTGGCGGGTAAGATTTTCCAGCGAGGTGAATCCGGGAATCTTGCGGCCGAAGAAAGTGCGCTCGGTGGAAATCAATGGCATGCGGACTTTCTCGCCGTAGCGTTCGCGCAGCGTCGAGCGCAAATCGCCGATACTGTCGGCAAGTCCAAACTCGATCGCGGTTTGCGCGGTCCAGAATTCGCCGGAGAACAGCGTCTTCTTCTCGCTGTTCTTCAGCTTGCTGCCGCGCCGTTCTTCCACCAGCGCAATGAAGTGCTCGTGGATGTCTTTCTGGATCGCCTTGATGCGCTTCACGTCCTCCGGTTTCTCCGGCTGGAACGGATCGAGCATCGCCTTGCGTTCGCCGGAAGTGTAAAGCCTGCGCTCCACGCCGAGCTTTTCCATCAGCTTGGGAAAGCCGAACGAGCCGCCGACCACGCCGATCGAGCCGACGATCGAAAACGGATCGCAAATGATCTCGTCGGCGGCGCAGGCCAGCATGTAGCCGCCGGACGCGCCGACGTCCTCGATGAAGGCGATGACCGGCAGATTCTTTTCGGCGGCCAATTGGCGGATGCGGCGGAAGATCAGATGCGATTGCGCCGGCGAGCCGCCCGGTGAGTTGATGATCAACGCAACGGCGCGGGCGTTGCGGGTCTCAAACGCACGCTCCAGCGCGCGGGCGGTGTTCGACAGCATCAGCCCCGGCCGCATCGGCGTAGTCGCGCCGATGACGCCCGATAGCCGCACCACCGGCACCACCGGTATGTCGGTACGGAAACGCGCCGGCACCAGCTTAAGCAGGAATTCGAGCGTGCTTTTGAGCATGTCGGGCATCGGTGGGGTTGCGGTACGCGCCATGCTGGGCAGTTAGGCATCCTTGGAACCCAAGTCAAAGGCTGCCCGCACCGCGCATCACGGCCGATCAAATTTTGGTGCCATGCAGTATATTTTGCGTAACTGGCGCAGAAATGCCTAAAATTACACCATCTTTAACTTTGGAATGGTTTTTGCAATTCGGTAAGCGCCGGCACGTCTGGCGGCTTTTGAAAGAGGCGGATTGATGGATCCCAAGCTCACCATACTGTTCGTGCTTATCGGCAGCATTATTGGGCTTTCGCATCTCAATGATGACAACCTGGCCCGTATGCGTCGCCAGCTCGTTATCCGGAGTTGGCGCGAATTCGTGCCGGGGCGGCGCAAATCCTAGGCAGAATAGCCCGCGTTTAAGTTTCAGTAATCCTCAGCGTTCCCCCGCCACGCAGTACGGCCTCCGCAGCCGCGGATGGCTTGCCGTCCTGGTCGTTCAGGATGAGGCCGGGATAACTCACCGGCGGCCCGCCGCCCGATTTCACCGCGCGCACCAATATGCGGATCGCCGCTGCGTCGGAACGTGGATAAACCGGCAGCACGCCGATACCGCCGAACTCGGCCGCCAGCGCGTTCTGCACCGCCGCGAGCGCGTCAGCGCGCCAGATCAAGGTCAATACGCCCTGCGGCTTGAGCAGGTCCGCCGCGGCCGCGATCCAGCGCGGCAATAAGCCGGGCACAGCCGCATGCGCGAGGCGCCGGCGCGGGTCGGGTGAAAGGTTCTGCCTAGTCGCATCGAGGAACGGCGGGTTCATCAGCACACGGTCAACGCCGCCCGGCGCAAGCGCCGCGCACAGTGCTTGCCTATCCTCGACGTCGAGGGCGAGCGCATCGACGCGATCGTCCAGCCGGTTGAGCCGCGCGTTGTCGGCGGCGAGCGCCGCCAGCGCGGGGTCGATCTCGACCAGGGTGACCTTGAGCCCGGCAACGCGCGCCGCCAGCGCGAGGCCGGCGGCGCCGACGCCGGCGCCGAGGTCGACCGCATGTTCGCCGGCGCGGCCCGCGGTAGCGGCGGCGAGCAGGATCGCGTCGTGGCCGACGCGATGGCCGGCGAGCGGCTGGCGCAGGCGCAAGCGGCCGCCGAGCACCGTGTCTTCGCTGGTTTCGAGGACATCAGTCCCCATCGGGACGCAGCTCCTTGCCGAGCCCGGCGTCTTCCATGATCTGCCGCGCCGTCGGCTCGTTCCCTTCCGCGACCAGAATTCGCCGCGGCAGGACGCCGAGCGAGCCTTCCAGCACGCTCATGTTCTGGTCGAGCACCATGTGGCGGATGCCGGCGCCCTCAAGCAGCGCCACCACCGCCGAGACCAGAACCATGTCATTGGTACGAATGAGTTCGCGCACGGCAATCTATCCCCCGGTTCCTTCGTCACTTATAACACCAAGCGTTCGAAATTAGCGTGATTGCACCAAACATTGCCCGCACGCATATTCGATTATAAGGTGCTTTCCCGCCGCTCGCCCATTACGTCTGTATTCACAATGAGAATCCAAGCCATTGGCGCGTCCCCTATTTTTGCCGCGGCATCGGCCGCCGCCGCGCGCCTCGTCGCAACGTGGAACAGGTTCGCGACGCAATGGGATCCGATCGCCGTTACCGTCGCGACCTGCGCCGTCCTGACCGTACCCCTGCTCTTTTTTCGCGGCTTTCATTCCGATGAAGGCGTCGCCGTCACGGCGGCGAGGAGCGCGGTTGAGGATGGGTATTGGATTACACCGCATATATACAACACCCGCTTCGTCGAGCGCCCGACCTTACTGTCGTGGATTATCGCTGGGGTGAGCGCACCTTTTGGCAACGTCAACCAGTTTACGGCCCGTCTTCCCATTATCCTCTTTTTACTCGCCGGATGCTGGCTGATTTACGTGGTGTTGCGCCGCGTTTCGGCAAGCATTCCTGCTTCATTGCTCGGGGTCGCGTTGTTTTTAGCGTGCCCGATCGTCATACGGGCCTACGTCATGCCGACCGCTGACATGCCGCTCGCCATCCTGCTCTTTGTCGCCTTCGTCGTTTGGTGGGACGGCTATAACGGCGGTCGCATCAGCATGGGGCGGTGGGCGGCGATCGGCATTGTATTGGCGCTGGCCGGTCTCATGAAGGGGCCACAACCGGTCAGCTATTTCGCCCTCGGAATAGGTCTGTTTATTCTGATCACACGCTCGTGGCGACAAATTCCGGGCTTCATTCTCGCCGGATTGATCTGCGTCATCCCGCTCGCGGCCTGGTATGGCTACGTATATTCGCCCGGCGACGAAAACCAGTGGGGCACTTTCATGCGCCTATCCCCCGCCGCCCGGTTGGATAATCCGATTGCCGGAATACTTATCCTTATCAGCGAGACGCTCCCGGCCGCACTATTTACAATCGCATTTTTTGTCGCTCGAGGATTTGGCGTGCGAGACCCGCTTCCTGCCGGCTTACTCAAGGCCATGATCTGCTACGCGAGCGCTGCGGCGATTATCGTGCTGTTCTGGCCAAGCGGATCGACGACACGGTATTTCTTTCCCTCGATCTTACCAATGTGCGTATTTGGGGCACTCGGCTACGATGCGCTCGCGAAGCGATGGCCGCTGACGATAGCGCCGGGGCTTTTGGTAACGCTTGGCCTTCTTGCTTACGCATTTGTCTATTCCGCCATCGCAGCGCCGCTGATGCCAAGACAGTTTCGGGAGGCGCAAATCGACGCGGCGCGCATCACCGCGCAGATGGCAGCAGCGCCGGCGCCGATCTATCGCACCGACAGCGTCGACCTGAACGTATTTATCCTGGTGCCGGGTCCGATCATCACCAAGGATATGGCCGCACTCGGGGCGGTTTCCGGACCCGCGTGGATCGCGGCCGAGCCCGATCAGGCGAATGCGCTTATGGCGGAGCGGCCCAAAAAACTCCACGTTGTGATGCCATTCGGGCAAGACGACGAATGGCGGCTGCTCCGGCTGGATAAATAGCAGCTTCGCCGCGGCTCACGCGGCGTCAAAGCCGCGCCAGCGCCAGCGGACAAGTAACACCAGGAGCCGGCGCATGTTGCTGCTCACGGCCATCTTGCTCTCGGTGGGCTTGAGATCGTAACGCAGGTGCAGCCCGACTTCCGAGCAACGAACGCCCGAGGCGTTGAGTTTGAGCAGCGCTTCCACCATGCAGGCGAAACCGGATTCCGTCACCAAACGGCCGCGAAAGCGCTTTGCGGCGTCCTGCAACGCTCCAATGCGGTAGGCGCGGTAACCGCAGGTGTAATCCCAAACGCCGCGCACCGGGTGAATCAATTTAAACAAGCAGACCGCACCCAGAGCCGTCAGGCGGCGCAATAGCGGCACGCCGCGCACGGTTGCCCCAAGTCGGAATCGAGAGGCAATCACGACGTCTGCGCCCTTCGTCACGGCCGCAAGCATCTCGGGAATTTGGGCGGGATCATGCGTATCGTCACAATCCATGATGACAAGAACGTCGTCGGTTTTGCCGATTGTGACGGCGTAATCGAACAACGCGCTCAGCCCGACGCCCAAGCCCTTATTATGGGGACAATCCAACAGCACCAGCGCTATGCGCGGTTGCCATTGCGTCACGATGCCCGCGGTCGTGTCCGTGCTTCCGTCGTTATAGATCACGACCGTGATCGGCAATCGCGACGATTGAGCCAGGCTTTCCACGCGCTTAAGCAGACGCGGCAGCGCGATCTCCTCGTTAAAAGCAGGCAGCCCGAGATAGACGCGGCCGACGGTCGTCATTGCGATGAACTCCGATCGGGCGGCGGGGATAAGCGAATCGTTATCGGCCTGCGCACGCCGATCCTTTCACCAGACCGAACGCTTCGGCAATACGTTGCGCGGCATAGCCGTCTCCGTACGGAGAACCGCCGCTCGCCATTCCAGCATAGTTCGTCTCATCGGTGAGGAGGCGTCTCACAGCGGCGACCAAAGTTGCCGTATTCGTTCCCACGAGCGAGGCCACGCCCATCTCTACGGCTTCCGGCCGCTCGGTCACCTCGCGCAGCACGAGAACCGGCTTGCCGATAAAAGGCGCCTCTTCCTGGATGCCGCCGGAGTCGGTCAAAATCAAATGAGCTTGCGCCATTTCCGAAACGAGTTGCTGATATTTCAGCGGCGGCGACAAATGGACGCGCTCATGATCTTTAAGCACCTTGAAAGTCGACGCGACTGCGGGATTCGGATGAACCGGAATGACAAACTCAACATCGTCAAATTCACGCACGATCGTCGCTACAGCCCGGCAAATCGCCTCCATGCGCTCGCCCTGATTTTCCCGGCGATGCGCCGTCAACAGGATACGCCGGAGACGGCGGCGGCCTGCGGGCTGCTTCTCGATCCGCGCCAGCGTCAATCGGAGGGCGTCGATGCCGGTATTGCCGGTGAGAAAGAGCCGCGCGGGATCGACGCCTTCCGCGCGCAGGTTGTCGACCGCGCGCTGGGTCGGACAAAAGTGCCAACTTGCAAGTTTGCCGGCTGCGACCCGGTTAAACTCCTCGGGAAATGGCGCCTGGAGATTGCCGGTCCGCAGACCGGCTTCGACATGAGCAAACGGGATGCCGACATAGAACGCGGTCAATGCCGCCACCAAAACGGTCGTCGTGTCGCCCTGCGCCACGATCACATCCGGCTTGTGCTTGGCGATCATGCGCTCAAGCGGAGCAAACAAGGCGCCGGTGAGAACCGCCAGCGTGCGCGATTCCGGATCGATCGCGATGCGATCGTCGGGCTCGATCCCGAACCAAGCAAGCGGCTCCTCGGCAAACGCGGTGTGCTGGCCCGAGCACAGCGTGGTCACGTGCGAGTTGCGCGCGAGTTCCAGAATAACCGGCGCCAACTTGATCGCCTCGGGCCGCGTCCCCACCACGCACAGAAACCGCATTGAACCTCGCGCAAAACACCACTCAATCGAGCCGTTCTGACACCAGTCTTTTGCGATGTACAGAGGCGGCACGCGAGCAAGTAAATTCAGCGCCGCCGGCGTTCTTCGCCCGGCGCCCGGTGCGCCAGATAGGCCAGCAGCTTCATCTCGCGCCGCCCACGCGTCACCGTGTCGAGCACCAGCCCGATGGCGGCGGATAAGAAGGCCACGATCATCAGCCCCGTCGACAGCAACGCGGTCGGCAGCCGCGGCACCAGGCCGGTTTCCAGATAGGTGGTCACCACGGGCATCGCGAAACCGATGGACGCGATCGCCAGCGCCAGCCCGATGGCGCCGAAGAACGGCAGCGGCCGTTCGGCGCGGTAGAGCCGCAAAATGGTACGCAGGATACGCAAGCCGTCGCTCCAGGTGTTGAGCTTGGAGGCCGAGCCCTGCGGCCGCGCGTAATAAGGCGTGTCGATCTCGGCCACCGCTAGGCCGAGCTCGAGCGCGTGGATGGTGAGCTCGGTCTCGATCTCGAAACCGCCCGAGAGCACCGGGAACGACTTGACGAAGCGGCGCGAGAACACGCGGTAGCCCGACAGCATGTCGTTGAAGCTCGGGCCGAAGACCGACGCGACAAACGCGGTCAGCAGCCAATTGCCGGTACGGTGGCCGGCGCGGTAGGCGGCCACTTCGCGGTCGATGCGGTTGGCGACCACCATGTCGAGCCGGTCCTCGAGCAGCCGCTCGATCATGCCGGCGGCGCTCGGCACGTCGTAAGTTGCGTCGCCATCGACCAGCACGTAGATATCGGCCTCCACGTCGGTGAACATGCGCCGCACCACGTAGCCTTTGCCCTGGCGTTTTTCCTCATAGACCTCGGCGCCGGCGGCGCGCGCCGCCGCGGCGGTATTGTCGGTGGAATTGTTGTCGAAGACGAAGATCGTGGCGTCCGGCAGCGCGACGCGGAAGTCGTTGACGACCTTGGCGACCGCCGCTTCTTCGTTGTAGCAGGGCACCAGCACGGCGACCGAATACGGGCCGGCGCCGCCGGATGTGTCCGCCGTCGAGTGAGAGGTTCGTTTCGCCAATCGGTACCCCCGTGCGCCATCCGCGTCACATTGCGATAACCTGCAATTTAACGCACTTGCCCCGTTACCATAGCATTTCTATGCTCGCGGGCCGTCACGACCCCGGAGAAGTCTTTTGGCCGTCATCGTCCCGTTCGAAAGCCCGCAAGGCGCCTCGCTCGCCCGGCTTGCCGATCTGGTGGCACCGGATATGGAGCGCGTCAACACGACGATCCTGGCGCGCACCGGGTCGGACGTCGCCATGATCCCGGAGGTCGCCAACCACCTGATCTCCTCGGGCGGCAAGCGGCTGCGGCCGATGCTCACGCTGGCGATGGCCAAGCTCGCCGGCTACACCGGCGACGGTCATATCAAGTTCGCCGCCGCGGTCGAATTCATGCATACCGCGACGCTGCTGCACGACGACGTGGTCGACGAAAGCGACATGCGCCGCGGCAAGCTCGCCGCCCGCATGCTGTGGGGCAACGAGGCGAGCGTGCTGGTCGGGGATTTCCTGCTCGGCCAAGCCTTCAAGATGATGGTGGAGGTCGGCAATCTGCACGCGCTCGATATCCTCTCCACCGCCGCCGCCGTCATCGCGGAAGGCGAAGTGATGCAACTCGGCGCTGCCAAGAACACCGCTACCAACGAGGACGAATACATGGCGGTGATCCGCGCCAAAACCGCCGAGCTGTTCGCCGCCGCCTGCGAGGTGGGACCGGCGCTGGCGGTCAAGGACAAGGCCGAGCTCGCCGCCTGCCGGTCGTTCGGCATGAACCTCGGCATTGCCTTCCAGCTGGTCGACGACGCGCTCGACTATGGCGGCAAGTCGGCCAAGCTCGGCAAGAATGTCGGCGACGATTTCCGCGAAGGCAAGATCACATTGCCGGTGGTGCTGTCATTCCGCCGCGGCACCGAAAAAGAGCGCACGTTCTGGAACCGCACGCTCGGCTCGGGCGAAGTCCGCGACGGCGATCTCGACGAAGCGATGACGCTGATGGTCAAGCACCACGCCATCGAGGATACGGTCGGGCGCGCCCGCCACTACGGCGCCATCGCCACGGATGCGCTGGCGCTGGTGCCGTCGTCGCCGATCAAGACCGCGCTGGAAGAAGCGGTCGCCTTCTGCATCGCGCGTGCGCACTAGCGCAGGGCGGCCCGCCGCCTAAAGCGGCGAATATCCCGTCGTCGGATCGCGACGCAACTGCAGGCGGATAAACGGGTCGGGATCCTGGCCGACGTAGCGGCCATATTGATAGACCGGCCGCGCACAGCCGTTCGGCCGCGGCGCCGGGTTGAAGAAAAAGCCGAATAAACCTGGGTCCCGCGCCGTCCGATCGACGCAATGGCGGACCGCCTTGTGCCGAGCGCGCGCGAGCGCCGGATCGGCGGCGATCACGCCCGAGACCGCGACCAGGGCCGCGCCGGCAACGACGATCCAGCTGAATTTCATCTTGCTCTCCTGCTGCGCACGGTTGCCTAGGCGTAAACCGCCGGGCTGGCAACGGTTCCCCGCAAAGCCGGCATTTTCAAGGACGTTTTTCCACCGGACCGAGCGTGGTGGGACAGATCCACCAATCTTTACGCTCGCTTCCAAGCCGTTGTGCCGCCGCGGCGGCCTCGCCGGGAGAGGCGAACAACGCAAAGCAGGTGGCGCCCGAGCCCGACATGCGGGCGAGCCGGACGCCCGGCAGTTCACCCAGCGCCTTGAGCACGTCGGCTATGACAGGCGCGCAGGCGATTGCGGGTTGGGTGAGATCGTTGCCGTGCTCGCCGAGCCATTCGATCAATGCCCCCGGCTCGCGCGGCATGCCGGCAAGCGGCGTCTTACCGCCGCCACGGCCGGCGAAGGCGGCAAATACGTCGCGCGTGGCCAACGTCACGCCCGGATTGACCAGCAGCGCCGCCAGCGGCGGCAGATCGAGCGCGGCCGAGAGCTCATCGCCCACCCCACGCATGATGCGAGCGCGCGGATCGAGGCAGACCGGCACGTCGGCGCCGACCATGGGCGCCGCTTCCGCCAGCCGCTCGTCGCCAGCCGCCAAATTATTGGCACGCGCGAGCAGCCGCAGCGCGGCCGCCGCATCGGCCGAGCCGCCGCCGACACCGGCCGCGACCGGAATGTTCTTCTCAAGCAAAAAACGCCCGGCCTTGAGCCCGGGGACGCGTCCTTGCAGGGCGGCGAAAGCCTTGAGCACCAGATTGCCGGCAGCCGGCCCGCAGGCGGCGGCGAAGGGGCCGGCGATGTCGAGCGCAGCCTCGCCGCCCGGCTGCAGGCTGAGCGTATCGGCGAGATCAGCGAACGCCACCAGGCTTTCAAGCAAATGATAGCCGTCGGCGCGGCGGCCAAGCACGCGCAATGTCAGATTGATCTTGGCGGGAGCCTTTTCGACTAGCGTTACGCTCACGCGGAAGCCCTACCCTTGGGCGTGGCGCAAACTAGCCGCCGTCGCCGCTCTTCTTTTCGGATTTGACAGCCTTGGCCTGCGACGAGGTCTCTTCGGGCAGCCCGTCCTTCAGCTTGGCTTCGATTTTCGGCAAATCTTCCGGATCGGGCTTGAGATCGCGCGCATGCGCCCACTGGAATTTGGCCTCGAGCGTACGCCCGATGCGCCAATAGGCGTCGCCGAGGTGATCGTTGATGGTCGGGTCTTCCGGCTTAAGCTCGATGGCGCGTTCGAGTTGCTTGACCGCTTCGGGGTAGTTGCCGGTGCGGAAATAGGCCCAGCCCAGCGAGTCGACGATGTAGCCGTCGTCCGGCCGCTGCTGCACGGCGCGCTTGATCATGTCCATGCCCTCGTCGAGGTGCACGCCCTGATCGACCCAGGAATAGCCGAGATAATTGAGCACGTGCGGCTGCTCGGGGAATAGGTCAAGCGCCTTCTTGAGATCGGCTTCCGCCTTCGGCCACTGATGCGAACGCTCGTAGCAGATGCCGCGGAAATAGAAGATCACCCAGTTGGTCTTTTCCGGCTGCTTCAGCGTGTCGACGCCCCTGGTGTAGACGTCGGCGCATTCGGCGAACTTCTTATGCCCGCGCAGCACGTTGCCCAGCGCCATGATCGCTTCGAGATCGTCCGGGTGTTCCTTGACCAGCGCATCGAGGTGCTTTGCGGCCTCGTCCGAGCGGTCGAGCGCATCGAGATTGGACGCCATCTGGATCGCGGCATTGCGATGCAGCGGCGAATTCGCCGGAATACGCTCGTAGGCTTTGATCGCCAGCTCCGGCTTCTTGAGCGATTCGTAGAGATCGGCGAGCGAAAGCAGCGCCAACGGATGGTTGGGCACGAGATAGAGCGAGAGCTGCAGATAGACCAAACCCAGATCCTCGCCGCCGCGGCGGCCGAGCGAAGCGCCGAGGCCGTAAAGCGCTTCGGCGGCGCCGGCCTGCGCGTTCGACACCAGTAGCGGCAATTTCTGGCCGGCTTTGAGCTGGCTCATCGCCTCGACCACCAGCGGATGGCGCGGCAGCGCTTTGTCGAAGGTCTCGAACACGTCGAGCGCTTCCTTGGACGAAGCATTGCGCGACAACCAGCTGCCATAGGCCTCGACCACCCGCAGCGCGGTGCCGTCAAGTTTGTAGGCGTGCTCTAAGCGCTTTCCGGCTTCCTTCTTGTTGCCGGCGATGTCGGAGATCATGCCGGCGTGCAGTTCCTTGAAGATCGCGTACCAATCCGGCCCGGCCAGCCGGTCGATCGCCGCGATCGCGCCCTTGCTGTCGCCGGTCCCGTACATCGACCAGGCCGAAAGCAGCGTCGCCGTCAGATCGGTGATCGGACCGCGGATCGATTGGGCCAGATCGCGGCGCGCGGCGGCATATTGCTTATGCTTGAGCGCGTGCACGCCGAGCACCAGCTGGGCGACGCGATCGCCCTTGTCGGCCTGCGCAATGCGCTCGGCGTATTTCACGGAATCTTCGATATCGCCGTCTACCAGCAGCGACAGGAAGGTACGGTCGAGCAGATCCCCGTTCTTCGGGTCGCGCTTGAGCGCAGCGCCGTAAAAGGCGGCGGCCGCGCCGGCATCGCGCTGCTGGCCGGCGTGGCGGGCGGCGAGATAGCTCCCGGCAGCCGTCATTCCGGAAAGGTCCTGCGCGGACGGCGCCTGGGCGGAAAGCTCGATCGGCGTTGCCACCAGGAATGCGGCAAGCGCGGTGCCGAGAACGCACCGGGCGACACTCGAAGACTTCACGGGCGATGCTCCAATGAGGCGGCTAGCCGCGGATTATGCGCGAACCGCCGAGGTTGGGCCGAGAATGGCCTTTTTGCGCCGCCCCCGCAAGAACGGCGGTCGCGGCGCGCAGATGTGAGGTTGAAAACCCCGATGTGGCAGTATCGTGGCCGGGCCGCCCGCCGGTATCACATATTTGGATAGTTGGGCCCGCCGCCGCCCTCCGGCGGAACCCAGGTGATGTTTTGATTCGGGTCCTTGATGTCGCAGGTTTTGCAGTGGACGCAATTCTGCGCGTTGATGACGAATTTAGGCGCGCCGCCCTCGTCTACCCATTCATAAACGCCGGCCGGGCAATAGCGTGCGGACGGTCCATCGAAAACGTCATGTTCGGAGCTCTTCTGCAGCGGCATATCCTTGACGCGTAGGTGAACCGGCTGATCTTCCTCATGATTGGTATTGGACAGGAACACGGATGACAGGCGGTCAAAGGTGAGCTTGCCGTCCGGCTTCGGGTAGGCGATCGGCGTGCATTCCGACGCCGGCTTGAGCGTGGCGGAGTCCGGCTTGCCGTGCGAGAGGGTGCCGAACAGCGAGAAACCTAACGTGTTGCACCACATGTCGAGACCGCCGAGCGAGATGCCGACGAAAGTCCCAAGCTTCGACCACAACGGCTTGGCGTTGCGCACCTTCCAAAGGTCCTTGCCGATCGGCGAGGAGCGCCAGGCGGCGTCGTAATCGGCGAGTTCGTCATGGCTGCGGCCACCGTCAAGCGCGGCGGCGGCGGCTTCGGCGGCAAACATCCCCGACAGCATGGCGTTGTGGCTGCCCTTGATGCGCGGCACGTTCATGAAGCCGGCATCGCAGCCGATCAGCGCGCCGCCGGGGAAAGCGAGCTTGGGCACCGACTGATAGCCGCCTTCCGTCAAAGCGCGCGCGCCATAGGCCAGGCGCTTTGCCCCCGCAAAAGTGTCGCGCACAAGCTTGTGGGTCTTGAAGCGCTGGAATTCCTCGAACGGCGACAGATACGGGTTAGTGTAATTGAGATGCAGCACGAAACCGACTGACACCAGATTGTCGTCGAAGTGATAGAGGAACGAGCCGCCACCGGTCCGCCCGTCGAGCGGCCAGCCGAACGAATGCTGCACCAGCCCCTTTCGGTGCTTTTCGGGCGCGACCTGCCAAAGCTCCTTGAGGCCGAGGCCGAACTTCTGCGGCTCGCGCCCCTCGCTGAGGCCGAACTTGGCGATCAGCTGCTTACCGAGACTGCCGCGCGCGCCTTCCGCGAACAGCGTGTATTTGGCGCGCAGCTCCATGCCGCGGGTGAATGAATCCTTGGGCTCGCCGTTTTTGCCGACGCCCATGTCGCCGGTGGCGATCCCGGCGACCGCGCCGTTGTCGTCGAACAGGACTTCGGCCGCGGCAAAGCCCGGATAGATCTCGACCCCGAGCGCTTCCGCCTTGCTCGCCAGCCAGCGGCAGACGCTGCCGAGCGAGACGATGAAATTGCCGTGGTTGTTCATCAGCGGCGGCATGGCGAAATTCGGCAGCCGCAGCGCAGCCCCGGCCGACAGCCAATAAAAGCGGTCATCGCTGACCGCGGTCTTGATCGGCGTTTCCTCGCCGCGCCATTCCGGCAGCAGGCGGTCGATCCCGACCGGATCGATCACCGCGCCGGACAGGATATGGGCGCCGACCTCGGAGCCCTTCTCCACGATCACGACGGAGATATCCGGATTGATCTGCTTGAGGCGGATGGCGGCGGCGAGGCCGGCCGGGCCGGCACCAACTATAACCACCTCGAATTCCATCGCCTCGCGGGCAGGCAGGTCGGCCATGCGGGTCTCCTCGCTCCCGATATTCCACTTTTGCACAGCCGGGGCAATCGCGCGCGGGCCGTGGTAGGCTTGGCGCATGCCTCCCATTCGCGAAAAAACGGCGCGCGAATTGCTCGACTTCTATCTGGAAGCCGGTGCTGACACCTTGGTCGGCGAGGAGCCGGTAGACCGGTTCGCGGCGGTCGACCCGCCGCCGCCGGCCCGCGCGCCCCAGCCGGTTTCGCTCCCGCCCGACCTTGAGACCAAAGGCCGCGCCAGCCCCTACGCTGCCCCGCAGGCGCCCGACGAAGCCGCCATGGCGGCGCGGGCGGCGGTCAAAACCGCCAGGACGCTCGATGAGCTGCGCGAAATCTTACAAAAATTCGACGGCTGCGCGCTGAAGGCATCTGCCACGCAACTGGTGTTCGCCGACGGCAACCCCAAGGCACGCGTGATGTTCGTCGGCGAAGCGCCCGGCCGCGACGAGGACATCGAGGGCCTGCCCTTCGTCGGCCGCTCCGGCAAGCTGCTCGACCGCATGCTGGCAGCAGTCGGCCTCGACCGCTCATCGGTCTACATCGCCAATGTCGTACCTTGGCGCCCGCCCGGCAACCGCACGCCGACGCCGCAGGAGACCGCCATCTGCCTGCCGTTCATCTTGCGCCAGATCGAACTGGTAGACCCCGATATCCTGGTCTGCATGGGCAATCCGTCGGCGCAGACGCTGCTCGGCATCAAGGAAGGCATCACCAAGACGCGCGGGCGCTGGTTCACGTTCAATACGGGCAAGCGCGAGATCCGCGCCATGCCGACGTTTCACCCGGCCTTCCTGCTGCGCAGCCCGCTGCAGAAACGTTTCGCCTGGCGCGATTTTCTGGCGATAAAAAAAGCGCTGACGCCGCAAACCTGATTTGCGTTGTGCGCCCGGCTACTCCAGGCCGAGGAAATGCAGCCACTCGCTGCCCATGTTGTCGTCGGTGACGACCAGCTTGCCGGCCGTCCGGGCGAGGACGTCGGGACAGGGCTCGATCGGGCGGTCCAACGTGCTTGCGCTGCCGGGCGCCAGGCTGCTCTGCCAAGACACCAACCGATCGAGTTCGGCGCGATCCTGGTCGCGCGCCGGATCGAAAACCGGCCGCCCGTCGATGCGGTAGGATGCCAATGTGCGCCGCCAGCGCTGGAAATCCCAGGCGATCGGCGTGTCCGACACCACCATGTGATTGGTGAAGCGCGCGCCATGCGCAAATGCCCGGCAGGCGGTACGTTGGACGCGATCGGAACTGGTCGTGTTGTAGAAAAAGATGCCGCCGGGATTCAAATGATGGCGGACCAGATCGAGAAATTCGACGGACAAGAGGTTCGTGACGCTGGCGCGGAAATACCAGGTCGTGTTGGAGACGACCGCGTCAAAATGCCGGTTCGGATGCGCGCGCAGCCAGCGGCGCCCGTCATCGATTATGATTTTGACCTTGGGATTGTTCAGCACCGAGGCGACCTCCGGGGCATGCGCAATCAACGTGAGGTAGCCCGGATTGATCTCGACGATGGTGAGCGAGGCAACGTCCGGATTGTTGGCGAGAACCTGCGCCCACGAACCCGTCGCCAGCCCGATCATCAGCACGTCGCGCGGCGCCGGATGGAACAGGCTCAGCGCATAGGGGCGCACGATGCCATTGACGTCGTGCACGAGATCGGTGTTGAAGCGGCCGTCATACATGCCATTGCCGAAGACGATGCTGTGGTCGATCACGGTGATGATACCGCTGCGATTTTCCACCACTTCCGTGAAGGAGTTGGCGCCCGGCACCTCCTTCGCTTGCAAGTTCTCCAGCACGTCGCCCGACAAGCGCGGAATGGCGAAGGCCGCCACGATGCCGAATACCGCGGCCAAGGCCGCGCGTTGGCGCTTTTCCCGCAGGGGAATATCGACCGTAACGATCAGGAGCAGGACGCAGCCGATGCCGGCCAGCACCAGCGTCGCGTCGATAGCGACCAGCCCCAGATAGTTCATCAGCACGAAGCCGGTGAGGACCGAGCCCGCCGCCGAACCGAGAATGTTGGCGAGATAGAGCATGGCGGTCCGCATGCCGGCCCGGCTATCGCATGCGATCGAGACTTCGGCGAGATAAGGCAGCAGCGATCCCCAGAAACGCGCCACCAGATAGACCATCAAAATGGCCACGCCGACGATGCCGCTGTCGAGCCAAGCCAGCGCATTCAAGAGCGGCAGGAAAAGAATGCCAGCCACGCTGGCCATTAGAAGAGTGTCGACCATGCGCCGCATGATCGCCGCGCGAGACGAGGTTTCGCTGTATTCGCCGGCTTGACGCGAGCCCGATGCAATCCCGACCAGAAACGCGCTCAGCGTTACGGCAAAAGCGGTAGCGCTTGATCCGGTGGCGTAGGAAACGGTGCGGAAGAAGAATATTTCGTAGGAAAGCGAGACGAACCCGCCCGCCACCGCCAATGCCGATACCTTCGCCAGCCCGAGCCCGGGCCCGCGCCTTTCCGCGAATGCCGCCGGGGCAGGTATAACGGCTTCGGGATTGCGGCCGTCGAGCCAATGGGCGGCCAGCGCGCCAATCGCCACCGTGAGGTTGATCGCCGCGGCCACGTAGATCGAGCCGCTCATGCCGAGGAACGGAAACAGCAGCACGGTGCTTACCAGGCAGGCCGCGCCGGCGCCAAGCGTATTGACATGGTACAGCAGGCCGACCGCGCTTCCGATGCTGCCGGAGCGGCGCACCAGGTGACTGACCAGCACCGGCAAAGTCGCGCCCATCAGCAGCGTCGGCACGATGACCAAAGCGAGCGAACCGGCGGCGGTCGCCGGCAAACTCAGCCCGATCATCCATTCCCCGGCCTTGTCGAAGATACTCAGCGACACGACCCCGAAAGCGCCGGTCATCAATTCGATAGCCGCCAGCAAGGGCAAAGGCGGGATGCCGGGCCGCTTCGACAGCCAGCCGCCCGCAAGGCTGCCGAGCCCGAGACCGAGCATGAAGGCGGTGACGACGATCGTCACCGACTCGATATTGACGCCGAAGATGAGAAACAGTTGCGGCTGCCAGGTCAGCTGATAGATCAGCGCCGGAAAGCCGGAAAAGAAAAACAGCACGCAGAGCACGCGCGTCCACTGCGCCAGCCGCTCGCTACGCTTTGCCGCGTCAGGGGCCGTGGTCAGGTCGAGGCTGGTCATGGGGCCGGATACTCGGTTTGCCGAGCCGGCAGCCTAGAGAAAAGATGTTACCCGACCCTCAATGTCAGTCTAACGTTTTGAACAGACGACATAATTCCGTGACAGGTCGGGCTAGCGATAGGCCACCAGCAGCGCGCCGGCGGTGATCAGCGCCACGCCGACCCAATTCGGCGCGCTCAGCCGCTCGCCGAGAAACATCACGCCGAATATCGCCACCAGCACGACCGACAATTTGTCGATCGGCGCCACTTTGGCGGCTTCGCCGAGCTTGAGCGCGCGAAAGTAACAGAGCCACGACGCACCGGTGCCGAGCCCCGACAGCAGCAGGAATAGATAAGTTCGCGCCGAAATCGTGCCGGGCGCCTGGAATTCCCCGGTCACTGCCAGCAGAAACCCGAGCGTGACGATGACCACGATGGTGCGGATGAAGGTGGCGAGGTCGGCATTGATGTTCTCGACGCCGACCTTGGCGAAGATCGCGGTGAGCGCCGCGAAGATCGCCGACAGCACCGCCCAGGTTTGCCAGGACGAGAACGTGTTCATCCCGAAACCGCGAACTTGATGGCGAACAGCACCGCCAGCACGATCACCGCCGGCGAGGCTTCCTTGAATTTTCCGGATATCAACTTGGCCAGCGCGTAGGTGATGAAGCCCAGCCCGATGCCGGTGGCGATCGAATAGGTCAGCGGCATGGTGATCGCCGTCACCACCGCCGGCGCGTATTCGGTGATGTCGTCCCAGTCGATTTCGGAAAGGCCGCGCGCCATCACGCAGGCGACATAGAGCAGCGCCGCCGAGGTGGCGTAGGCGGGCACCATCCCGGCGAGCGGCGCGAACAGCAGCGCCAGCAGGAAAAAGATCGACACGAAGGCCGCGGTCAGGCCGGTGCGGCCGCCGGCCGAGACGCCCGCCGCGCTCTCGATGTAGCTGGTAGTGGTCGAGGTGCCGATGAGCGAACCGAACATCGCGGCGAAGCTGTCGGAGATCAGCGCCTCCTTCATGCGCGCGAGCTTGACGTTCTTCATCAATCCGGTGCGATGGGTGACGCCGATCAGCGTGCCGGCATTATCGAACACGTCGATGAACAGGATCGAGAACACCACGATCAGGAACGTGCCTTCGAACACGCGCGAGAAGTCGAGTTGCAGCAGCGTCGGCGTGATCGAGGGCGGCAGCGACACGATGCCGGAATAATGCGCCAGCCCGAACGGCAGGCCGATGATGGTCACCGCCAGAATGCCGATCAGCGTGCCGCCGATGACGCGCCGGTAGTTGAGCGCGATGATCAGCACGAAGCCGAGCAGCATCAGCGCGGCGACCGGGTTCTTCAGGTCGCCCATCGTCACCAGCGTCGCCGGCTGCGCCACGACGACCTTGGCTTCCTCCAGCGCGATGATGCCGAGGAACAGCCCGACGCCGGCCGAGGTCGCCAGCTTGAGGTTTTGCGGAATCGACTCGATCACGTATTGGCGAATACGAAAGACCGAGATCAGGAAGAACAGCACGCCCGAGCAGAACACCGCCGCCAGCGCCTGCTGCCAGGTATATTTGTAGGTCAGCACCACGGTGAAGGCGAAGAAGGCGTTGATCCCCATGCCGGGCGCGAGCGCTATCGGGTAATTGGCATAGAGCGCCATCACCATCGTGCTCACCGCAGCGGCGACGCAAGTGGCGACGAACACCGCGCCGGGATCCATCCCGGCCTTGCTCAGGATCGCCGGATTGACGAACACGATGTAGACCATCGTCAGGAACGTGGTCAGGCCGGCGATGAATTCGGTACGGACGTCGGTGCCCTGCTCCTTGAGCCCGAAATAGTTCTCCAGCCATGACGCGGCCGGCGCTGCGCTCGACGCTGCCGCCTTCGCTTCCGTGTGCTTTGCCTGCTTCGCCATAAGGGCCCCCCTCGCCGGCCGCTCGAACGGCAAGCCTAGCCCGGACGCTTGCCGCCCGCTGTAGCGACTTTGGATGCTGTGGATACTGCGGGGTGGCGCGGCCCGCTACGATTTGGCGCAAAGGCACGGAACGGGATCAGCTCGCAAAAGCTTATCGTTGGCATTACAATCACGGCCCGAGGGCGAACGGGCGGAGGTCGCGATGGATTTTGATCCTGTCCTGTTGGCCCGCTTGCAATTCGCCTTCACCATTATTTTTCACATCATTTTCCCGAGTTTCACCATCGGGCTGTCGGCCTATATCGCCACCCTCGGCGCGATGTGGCTGCGCACCGGCGAGGACCGCTACCACCGGCTGATGCGGTTCTGGACCAAGATCTTCGCGGTGTCGTTTGCGATGGGCGTGGTTTCGGGCATCGTGCTGTCCTATCAGTTCGGCACCAACTGGAGCCGCTTCTCGGTATTCGCCGGTAACGTGCTGGGGCCGCTGCTCGGCTACGAGGTGCTGGCGGCGTTTTTCCTGGAGGCGACTTTCCTCGGCGTGCTGCTGTTCGGCTTTAACCGGGTGCCGCCGTGGCTCTACGTGATGTCGGCCGTGGTGGTCGCGGCCGGCACGGCGATCTCGGCGTTCTGGATCCTGGCGGCCAATAGCTGGATGCAGACACCGGCCGGCTACGCGCTCAAGGACGGCGTCGCCGTTCCGACCGACTGGCTCGCCGTCATCTTCAATCCGAGCTTCCCCTATCGCTTCGCGCACATGCTCAATGCCGCCTATCTCACCACCGGCTTCGTGGTTCTGGCGGTGGGCGCGCGTTTCCTAACCGGCGGCAAGCATGTGGAGGAAGGTCGCACCATGCTGCGCATGGCGATCGGCCTGACCGCGATCCTGGCGCCGCTGCAGCTCATCATCGGCGACCAGCACGGGCTCAACACGCTTGAGCATCAGCCGATCAAGATCGCGGCGATGGAGGCGCATTGGGACGGCAGCAAGCCGGCCGATTTCGAGATTTTCGCCTGGCCGGACGAAAAGGCCGAGACGAATCGCTTCGCGATTTCAATCCCTAAGGGCGCTTCCCTTATCCTAACCCATAAGATGAACGGACTGTTTCCCGGCCTGAAAAGCGTGCCGGCCAACGAGCGTCCGCCGGTGAAGGTCGTGTTCTTCGCTTTCCGCATCATGCTGGCGGTCGGCTTCTTCATGATCGCGGCGGCGCTGTTCGGCGCCTTCCTGTGGTGGCGCGGCATGCTGTTTGAAACCGCCTGGTACCTACGCGTCATAGCGCAATGCTGGTGGATCGGGTTCGTCGCAGTGATCGCCGGCTGGGTGGTGACGGAAAGCGGACGCCAGCCCTGGATCGTCTACGGCATGCTGCGCACAGCCGACGCCACCTCGCCGGTTCCGGGTGCGACCATCGCCGGCACCTTGGCGCTGTTCGTCGTGGCCTACTGTATCGTGTTCTGGTTCGGCATCTACTACATCAACCGGCTGATCGCGCATGGGCCGGGCGGATCGGAGGCCAAGGAGACCGGACGCTTCTCCGGCAACCCGATGGCGGCCGCGCAAGCCGGCGGCCCGCAAGCCTTGCAGGAAAACTAGCGATGGAATGGTATCTGCCGGTCATCTGGGCCGCCGTTATCGGCACCGCCGTCGCAATGTATGTAACCCTCGACGGCTTCGATCTCGGCATCGGCATGCTGTTCCCGTTCGCGCGCAGCGAGGGCGAACGCGACCAGATGATGCGCTCGGTGGCGCCGTTCTGGGACGGCAACGAGACCTGGCTGGTGCTGGGCGGCGCCGGCCTGTTCGTCGCTTTCCCGCGCGCCTATGCGGTTATCATGCCGGCGTTCTATCTGCCGGTGATCGTCATGCTGCTGGCGCTGGTGTTCCGCGGCATTGCGTTCGAATTCCGCACCGTCTCGTACAGCAAGACGTGGTGGAGCGTGGTGTTCACCGGCGGCTCGACGCTCGCCGGTTTCGCGCAAGGCATGATCCTGGGCGGGTTGATCCAAGGCGTTCCGGTGCGCGACGGCGGCTATGCCGGTGGGCCGTTCCATTGGGCGACGCCGTTCGCCTTCTTATGCGGGCTAGCCTTGGTCACCGGCTACGCCTTGCTCGGCGCCACTTGGCTGACGATGAAAACCGAGGGACCGGTCGCCGCGCGCTCGCGCGCGCAAGCCAAGGGACTGTTGCTCGCGGTACTGTTCTTCATGGCGGCGGTAAGCCTGTGGACGCCGCTGGCCGAGCCGCGCATCGCGACGCGCTGGTTCTCGCTGCCGAATTTCTACTTCCTGTGGCCGGTACCGGTGGTGACCGCGCTCACGGCCTGGCTCTGCTGGCGCTGGCTGGAAAATGGCCGCGAAGTGCCGCCGTTCCTGGCGGCGATCGCGCTGTTCATGCTGGGCTATCTCGGGCTGGTGATTTCCGATTTCCCCTATCTGGTGCCGCCCTCGCTCACCGTCTGGGAAACCGCCGCCGCACCCGCGAGCCAGATATTCATGTTGCTCGGCACGCTGTTACTTTTGCCGTTCGTGATCGGCTACGAGGTGTTCGTCTATTGGCTGTTCCGCGGCAAGGTGCGCGAAGGCGAGAGCTATCATTAAGGCGCGCGAGCCGGCTTCTGCATAAAGTTAGGGCGATGGCGGCCGCACCGTAGCCCAGCCGAGCCGGATCAGCGGCAGGATGCCTTGCATCCGGCGCACGAACGAGCGCGGCACTTCCGGCACCAGGTCGGGGAATTGCGCCTTCAGCGCTGCCGGCGGCGCGCCATCGGCTTCGGCCGGCCAAACCAGGATGCCGCCGTGCGCGCGGAAATCGGCGGGGCTCGCCCACGGGCTGCGCTGCGGCGCCCAGTCGAAATAAACGTGCGGGCGGCTTGGCGCGCCGAGCGCGACCAGCGGCGCGAGGCGCGCGTCTCCGGTGACGTAGGATAACGGCTGGCCGGTGCGGCGCTGGAAACTGTCGGCGAAGAAACGGCCCTCGGCGTTCGCCGGTTGCGACACCTTGAGGTCGACCGGCGCCGTCCACGGCAGCACGCCGAGGCCGATCATGACGAAGATCGGCGGCACCACCAGTAAACCGAGCCAGATCGATGACACCGTTCGCTCGTGATAGATCGGCAGTTGATCGCCGGCGGCGACCACAACCGCCAGCCCTGAGAGCACCACCAGCGGGGCGACGTGATCAAGCGGTCCGAGCCGGCCGCAGACAAAGACGATGGCGATCGCCACGGCAGCCGGCATCAGCGCGAAGAAGTAGACGAACGACCGTCCGAGCAGTTCGACCGGATTGCGCTCGATCAGCGGTGCGCGCAGCCGCCGCCTCGGCCAGCCGCCGGCGAACGCGACCATCACTCCGAGGCCGAGATGGGTCGCCACCAGCGCGGCGCAGAGCCAAAGGCCGGGCGGCAGCGCGTCGATCACCTCGCTCTTGTCGTTGAGGCCCGAGATGACAAGATCGCGCCCTCCGCTCAGCCACAGCAAATGCGGAAAGATGACGATGACAAACGGCAACAGCGCGATCCAGGGATCGGCATGAAACAGCGACGCGCGCCCGCGCGCCGTCGCCAGCGTGAACGCGGCCATTAGCGCGATCAGGATCAGTCCGACGTAGCTCGCGAGCAGCAGCAGGCCAAGATCGACCGCGAGCAGATACCAGCAGCCGCGCTCGCGCTCGATGATCGCGCGCCAGTAGTGCAGCAGCGCCAGGCCCCAGAACGGCGCCGCCAGGACCGCCGGACCGAAATCCGGGCTCGGCACCGTGAAGGCCGAAACGCCGACCAGCAGCAGCACGGCCAGCACCGCATGGCGCGTGCCGACGATGCGGCGGCCGAGCATGAACACCGACCAATAGGTGAGAACGATGCAGGCCTGCGCCAAGGCGTAAAGCCCGAACGCGCCGCCGAGGCGGAAGACGAGTTCGCCCAGCCAGAACGACAGCGGCGGCCCGAGATAGCTGCCGAGCACGAATTCGTGGCCAATGGCCAACAGCAAGGGCGCCCCGCCGGGCGGCGCGCTATAGAACAGCGCGGGCATCAGCGTCCACAACGTGGCTTGCGTCAGCGCCGCGGTCCAGAAAACCACCGCCGGGCGCCCGCGCACGAATTCGACGATCAAAGAGACGTAATGCATTGGCCCGCAATTTTTTTAATCCCTCCCCTGCAAGGGGAGGGTCGATTCGGGCGTAGCGAAGATCGGGGTGGGGTGAACAATCCCCACCCGGCTCGCTTTCGCTCGCCACCCTCCCCACGAGCAGGGAGGGATAAGAGCGGGCAGAGATAGAGAAGCCGGGCTAAAGAGGCAACAACGCGGCGATCACCTCGTCGGAGGCCCCGGCCAGCGCGGCAAGCTTGGCCGCCACCGGCGCGAAGGATCGGCGATGATGGATGGTCGGCCCGAGGCGCGCCAGCGCCGCGAAATGCTCAGGGACCGAATAGCCCATGTGGCGCTCGAAGCCGTAGCCGGGGTGCTCGAGGCCGAGGCGCACCATCAGCCGGTCGCGGGTGACCTTGGCGACGATCGAGGCCGCCGCCACCGACAGCACCAGCGCGTCGCCGGAGACCACCGCCTCGCAGTCGCAGCCGCAATCGATTTTCATGTTGCCGTCGACGAAAACGAGCCGCGGCGCGACCGGCAGCGCCTTCACCGCGCGCGCCAGCGCCCAGAGCGAGGCGCGCAGGATGTTGTCGCGATCGATGCGCGCGACGGCGCCGAACGCCACCGAAACTTGCGCGGTGGCGCAAATCTTTTCGTACAGTTTCTCGCGCACGGCGGCGTCGAGCTTCTTGGAGTCGTTGAGGCCGCGCGGGATGTGTTTGGGATCGAGGATGACCGCCGCTGCCACCACCGGACCGGCGAGCGGTCCCCTGCCCGCCTCGTCACAGCCGGCGACCGGGTAGATACCTTTGTTGAGCGCGCGCCGCTCGCGCCGGAAAGTGGGGCGCAACACCGGCTCGTCGAGCGCCAGGCGCGCAAGCGTCTTCACCTTCGGGTTGGCTTTTTTTAATTTGGCGGCCATGACGCGAGAGACAATGCGCGGCAGGGCGCTCAAGTCAATGCGCAAAGCGGCGCGTGTGGATGAAAACGGAACTAGCAAACGATAGCCGGCGCGCGCTATCTATATTGCTTCAGCCGGCCCGCGAGCCGGCGTAATTTTGAGAGTCCGATGACCGCAAATCCAAAAATCGTCGTTCGATTCAACTTTCCGTACGATCCGGCGATGGCCGAACAATTTGCGCGCGAAGCCGACATCGAGTTGCGGACGTGCAATCTCAAGGGCGCGGAGAACGGCACATGGGCCGATCTGCGTGACGCACACGTCTATCTGATTTCGTCGGCGAAAGACGAGTTGCCGAAGCAGTGGTTTGCGACCGCCGAGCTGCTGGAACGCTGTCCGAAGCTGCTGTGTGTCTCGACCAGCGGCGCGGGCTACGACACGGTCGATGTCGCCGCCTGCACCAAGGCCGGCATCATCGTCGTCAACCAGGCCGGCATTAACGCGCGCGCGGTCGCGGAGCAGACCCTCGGCGTCATGCTTTCGCTGTCGAAGCGGATCGCCGAATCCGACAAGCGGCTGCGGCGCGAACGCGGCTTCGCGCGCGAAGAGCTTATGGGCCATGACATTGCCGGCAAGATTCTCGGCGTTGTCGGGATCGGCCATGTCGGCACGCGCGTCGCTTACCTGGCGAACGCCTTCGGCATGACCGTGCTGGCCTACGACCCCTACGTCGGCGTGGAAGAAATCGCCCGGCGCGGCGCGCGTTCGGTGACGCTGGACGAATTGCTCGCGCGATCGGATTTCGTGTCGATCCACTGTCCGCGTACAAACGAAACGCTGGGAATGATCGATGCGCGAGCATTTGCCCGGATGAAAAAAGGCGCCGTGTTCGTGACCACGGCGCGCGGCGGCATCGCCGACGAAGCCGCGCTGTTTAAGGCGCTGCAATCCAGCCATCTGAGCGGCGCCGGCGTCGATGTCTGGGACAAGGAGCCGCCGCCGCTGCAGCATCCGCTGCTGACGCTCGACAACGTGATCGCGACCTTTCACACCGCCGGCGTAACGATGGAAGCGCGCCACGACATGGCCGAACAAGCGGCCGAGCAGATCGTCGGCTTGCTCAAGGGCGGCCGGCCGCCGCGTCTGGTCAATCCGGAAGCTTGGCCGGCCTATCGCGCGCGCTTCGAAGCCCTCGTCGGCATCCCGGTCTGATCGAGAGCGCGCCTAGAACAAACTCAACTGCTCGGTCGCGGCCTTCGGCGCGCGGAAATGCGCGGTCGAGAGCGAGGACTTGCTCGCATTGAGCCCGAGCTTCTCGCAAGCCACCTCGAAGCGCCGCCCGATCATCCAGGCGTAAGGCCCGGTGCCTTTCATGCGCTTGCCCCAGGTCGAGTCGTAGTCCTTGCCCCCGCGCGTTTCGCGGATCAGCTTGAAGACGTGTTCATCACGATGTGGGAAGTTTGCCCGCAGCCATTCGCGGAACAGGTCGCGCACCTCAAGCGGCAGGCGCAGCAGCACATAACCCGCCTCCTTGACGCCGGCGGTCACGGCCGCCTCCAGGATGCGCTCGATTTCCATGTCGTTGAGCGCCGGGATCACCGGCGCCACCATCACCGTCGTCGGCACGCCGACCTGCGCCAGCCGGCGCAGCGTCTCCAGCCGCCGCATCGGCGTCGCCGCGCGCGGCTCCATCTTGCGCGCGAGTTCGGCGTCGAGCGTAGTGACCGAGAGCGCGACCTTGGCGAGCTTGCGCTCTGCCATGCGGGCGAGAATGTCGAGATCGCGCAGCACCAGCGCCGACTTGGTGACAATGCCGACCGGATGGTTGGCGCGGTCGAGCACTTCCAGGATGCGGCGCATGACTTTGTAGCGCCGCTCGATCGGCTGATAGGGATCGGTATTGGTGCCGATGGCGATCACCTTCGGCGAATAGCCGGGCGCCGACAATTCCTTCGCCAAAAGCTCGGCGGCTTCCGGCTTCACGAACAACTTGGATTCGAAATCGAGTCCGGGCGACAGGCCGAGATAGGCGTGGGTCGGGCGCGCGAAGCAGTAGACGCAGCCGTGCTCGCAGCCGCGATAGGGATTGATCGAGCGGTCGAAACCGATGTCGGGCGAGTCGTTGCGGGTGATGATCTTGCGGGTGGCATCCGTCGCCACCGTAGTCTTGAACGGCGGCAATTCGTCGAGCGAACGCCAGCCGTCGTCGAAGGCGATGCGCGCCAGCGGCTCGTAACGGCCCACGGCATTGCTTTGGGCGCCGCGCCCGCGCCGGCGTTCGAACTCGACCGCGACGCCGAGCAAATCGGTCGCCTCGTCGACATAGACGCCCGCCGGCGCGGAGGGCAGCTCCTTTTCCGGCGGGCGTTTCAGGGCTGCAGTGTGTCGAGCCATGGCGGCATCCTAGTAGAGAAAGGAGAACATAACAAGAACATTATTGGAAGGCCCCACAATTTGAGCAGCCTATGGCCCGATCTCGTAGCGCGGCCGGCAAATCCCACATGATATGGTGTAACCCGATCCACAAGATCCGGGTTCCATGCTGAGCGCGATCATCTCCACCCACGAATCGGAACGCGCGCTGGTGCCGACCTTGGCGGCACTCGTGCCTGGCGCCACCGCCGGCCTGCTCGGCGAAGTGATCGTGACCGATGCCGGCTCGCACGACGCCACCGCGGAAGTGGCCGATATCGCCGGCTGCCGTTTCATGACCTCGAGCACGCCGCTGGGAGCGCGGCTGAAGGCGGCCGCGGTTTCGACCCGCACGCCGTGGCTGATGTTCCTGCGCGCCGGCTGCGTGCCGGAGCCGGGCTGGGTCAGCGCCACCGAGCGTTTCATCGAAGCAACCGACCGGCTCAACGGCGCCGGACGCGCCGCGGTATTCCGCCCGCCGGGGGTCGCCGACCTGCTGCGGCCGGGCCTGGCGGAATTGCTCGAACTCGTCCGCGTCGCTTTCGGCGGCGGCGCGCGGCCTGAGCAGGGCCTGGTGATCGCGCGGCTGCACTATGACCGCATCGGTGGCCATCCTGACGGCGACGGCGCCGAGGCCGCCATACTGCGCCGGATCGGCCGCCGGCGGCTCGCCATGCTGGCGGCCGGGGCACGTTCCTGGCGCTGAGAGATACTTGACATAGTCAAGTAATTCTCCGACCCTGCCGCCATGACCGCCGTAAACCCGCAACGCACCGGCGCCGTGCGCAGCTTCAACCGTTTCTACACGCGGCAGATCGGCGTGCTGCGCAAAACCTATCTCGACAGCCCCTACTCTTTGGGGGAAATGCGGGTGCTCTACGAGATCGCCCACGGTGACGGCATCACCGCCACCGCGATCGGCCGGGCGCTCGATCTCGACGCCGGATATCTTTCCCGCGTGCTGCGCAATTTCGAGAAGCGCGGCCTGCTCGCTCGCAAGCCCTCCGCCGAAGACGCCCGCCAGAGCCATCTCACGCTCACGGCGCGCGGGCGAAAAGCTTTCGCGCCGGCCGAAGAGCGCTCGCAGCGTGACGTCGCGGCAATGCTCGGCAAGCTCCGTACCGACGACCAGGCCAAGCTGATCGCGGCCATGCAGACGATCGAGAATCTGCTCGCCGGAAATCCGGAGGCAGGGCCGTCACGCGACTACATTCTGCTCGAGCCCAAGCCCGGCGATTTCGGCTGGATCGTCGCCCGCCACGCCGAGGTTTACGCGCAGGAATACGGCTGGACGGAACCGTTCGAAGGACTGTGCGCACAGATTGTCGCCGACTTCGCCAACAAGAACGATCCCGCTTGCGAGCGCTGCTGGATCGCGGGAGTAAACGGCGAGAATGTCGGCACCGTCATGCTGGTGAAGGATTCCGAAGAGGTCGCGCGCGTCCGCCTGCTGCTGGTCGATCCGAAGGGGCGCGGGCTTGGCCTCGGCGCCCGGCTGGTCGACGAGTGCGTCCGCTTCGCGCGCCAAGCCGGCTACAAGAAGATCACGCTGTGGACGCACAGCATTCTCACCGCCGCCCGCCACATCTACGAGAAGGCCGGCTTCACGCTCTCCTCCAGCGAGAAGAGGCATAGCTGGAGCAAGGACGTCGTCGCCGAATATTGGGATTTGACGTTATGAACGAGTGGCCACCCGACCTGGGTGCGCAAACGGTCATTGCCCACATCGCGAACGCTCGGCTTATGCGGACGCAGGCGCGTGTGGCTGCGTGCAGGCGAATAGGCACACTGCTCCTCGCCGCCGCCCGCTACGCGGTGGCGCCTTTCGCCTTCGGCCGCCGCAAATGCTCGTCGAGCCGCGGCAATATCTCCACGAAATTGCACGGCCGGTAGCGGTAGTCGAGCTGGTGCACCAGGATCTCGTCCCAAGCGTCCTTGCAGGCGCCGGGCGAGCCCGGCAGGCAAAAGACGTAGGTCGCATTGGCGACGCCGGCGGTGGCGCGCGTCTGGATCGCCGAAGTGCCGATTTTCGGCACGCTGATCATCGTGAACAGCGTCGAGAAACCGTCCATGCGCTTCTCGAACAGCGGCTCGATCGCCTCCGGCGTCACGTCGCGGCCGGTGAAGCCGGTGCCGCCGGTCGAGATGATCACGTCGATCGACTTGTCGTCGATCCATTCCTTCACGCGCTGGCGGATCGCCGTCACCTCGTCCTTGACGATCGAACGGCCGGCCAGCGCGTGGCCGGCGGCGGCGATGCGCTCGACCAGCGTATTGCCGGACTTGTCGTCGGCAAGCTCGCGGGTGTCGGACACCGTGAGCACCGCTATCCTGAGCGGCATGAATTGTCGGGTTTCGTCGATGCCGGGCATACCCTGTTTCCTTAAAGCGAAGCCGCCGCGAACGTGTCGCAGGCCGACACCTTGCCCTCTTTCAGCCCGGTGGTGAACCAGCGCTGGCGCTGCTCGGAAGTGCCATGGGTAAACGCGTCCGGCACTACATAACCCTGCGCCTGCTTTTGCAGGCGGTCGTCGCCGATCGCCGACGCCGTCTGCAGCGCAGCCTCGACGTCGCCCGGCTCGATCGATTTCCAGCGCTGGTTGGAATGGTTGGCCCAGACGCCGGCAAAACAATCAGCTTGCAATTCGACCCGCACCTGGATGCGGTTGGCCGCAGCCTTGCTGCCGGCGGCGCGCTGCGCCGACGATGCCTTCGGCAATATGCCGAGCAGATTCTGCACGTGGTGACCGACCTCGTGCGCGATCACGTAAGCCTCGGCGAACTCGCACGCCTTGCCGCTGCAGCCGTGGAAGCGCACCTGCATGTCGCGGAAGAAAGAGGTGTCGAGATAGATGCGCCGGTCGTTTGGGCAGTAGAACGGACCCATCGCGGCTTGCGCAAACCCGCAGCCGCCCTGCTCGCCGCCAGCATATAGCCGCAGCCGCGGCGCACTGTATTGCTGGCCGCTCGCCTGGAATATTTCGCCCCAGGTATCCTCGGTATTACCGAGCATGGCGGCGACGAACTGGCCGGTCTGGTCGGTCGGTGTGCCGGTGCGGCGGTTCACCGGTCGCGATTGCTGATGGTAGTGCGAGCCGCCGTTGATGATTTCCGCGCCGCCGATCAGGATGCTCGGATCGATGCCGATCGCCCAGCCGATCAGGCCGAGCACGATCAGCGTTCCGATGCCGAGCCCGCCGCCGCCCGGAAGACTGAATCCGCCGCCACCGGCGTAGCCGCCGCCTCCGCCGCGATCGTCCTCGACGTTATCGCTACGGTGAAAGTCATCCCAACGCATTTAGCGCGCCTCCGGTTACCTTAAATCGATAATTACTGAAGCTCAGGCCCGCGTCCAACCGGGTTTTTTCCCGCCGCCGGCGCTGCTGCTTAAGTCCCCGGCACATAGGCAGAATTTGCCCAGCTGCGCGAGCGCCGGATAAACCGTTTCTTCACCTTGGGCGGACATGATGCGGGCCTGTCGGTTGTAGGTCCCGCGTCGCCGACCGCGTCGCCTGAGTCAGAGTTCTGAGTCATGGTTGTGTCGCGTCGCGGGGCGCCCTCACGGGCGCCCCGTGGAGTTTCAGAGACTCCACATCACCGTATCCTGGTCGGCGACTGCGTCGCCGAGATGGCGAAACTGCCGGCGGCTTCGGTCGATCTGTTGTTCGCCGACCCGCCTTACAATCTCCAGCTCGCCAACGAACTCAAGCGCCCGGATGACTCGCACGTCGACGCGGTCACCGACGATTGGGACAAGTTCGACAGTTTCGCCGCCTATGACGCCTTCACCAAGGACTGGCTCAACGCCTGCCGCCGCGTGCTCAAGCCCGCCGGCACCATCTGGGTGATCGGCTCCTACCACAACATCTTCCGCGTCGGCGCCATCATGCAGGATCTCGGGTTCTGGATCCTCAACGACGTGATCTGGCGCAAGACCAATCCGATGCCGAATTTCCGCGGCCGCCGTTTCACCAATGCGCACGAGACCATGATCTGGGCGTCGCGCGACGCCGCCGCCAAGGGCTACACGTTCAATTACGAGGCGCTGAAAGCCGGCAACGAAGACGTGCAGGTGCGCTCGGACTGGACCTTCCCGCTCTGCACCGGCGAAGAGCGCCTGAAAGGCGCCGATGGCAAGAAGCTGCATCCGACCCAGAAGCCGGAAGCGCTGCTGGCGCGCGTCATTCTCGCCGCGTCGCGGCCGGACGACCTGGTGCTCGATCCGTTCAACGGCACCGGCACCACCGGCGCGGTGGCCAAGCGTTTGGGACGGCGCTTCGTCGGCATCGAGCGCGAAGCGAAATACGCTTTAGCCGCGGAGCGCCGCATTGCGGAAGTGCAACAGGTGCCCTCGCCGTCGATCGCGCCGTTCGTGACCGCGCGCGAAGCGCCGCGCGTGGCGTTCTCGTTGCTGATCGAGCGCGGGCTGGTGACGCCCGGCGCGTTGCTGGTCGACGCCAAGAAGCGGCACAAGGCGCTGGTGCGCGCCGACGGCGCTGTGTCGCTCGGCGACAGCGTCGGCTCGATCCATCGCATCGGCGCGCTGGCGCAAGGCCTGGAAGCCTGCAATGGCTGGACCTTCTGGCACCTCGAGACGCCGAAGGGGCTTAAGCTGATCGACGAGCTGCGCGCCGTGGTGCGCTCGGAGATGGCGGAAGCCGCCGAATAGCGCTCACGATTTGGCGGATATCGCCTCGTAGAAAAACTCCAGCGCACGCTTGGTAAAAGCATCCATATTCGCCTGCCGGTCGGCGCTTCCCGTTTCCAGCGTCGTCGCGCGCTCGATCGGGCCGGCGGCCGCGATGCAAGTGTGGCCCGCCGCGTCGCCGTAGCGGTTGCCGGTGGGCCCGGTCGCTCCGGTCTCCCCGAGGCCCCAAGTCGCGTTATGGCGCTCGCGCACGCGGCGCGCGATCATGAGCGAATAGGCTTCGGTCGAAGGCCGCAATCCCTGCATGTCGGCATCGCCGATGCCGAGCAGCGCCAGGCGCGCCGCGCGCGTGTAGGCGACCGCGCCGCCGAGGAAAAAAGCCGATGCGCCGGGCACCGCCAGCAATGCCGCCGCGATCAGTCCGCCGGTCGAGGATTCGGTCACCGCAATCGTCTCACGCCGTTCAATCAGGCGCGCCGCGATTTTCTCCGCGATCGGCAGTAGCAATTGCATGGCTCAGTCTCCTTGGCCCAACTGGCATAGCACGCGGAACACGCCGACTTCGGCTCCGGCAAATTGCTGCGACAAACGCTCACCAAGCTTTTCGGCATCGCCTTGCCGCAATGTATCGACCATCAGGCAGGCTTTGATCTTCTTGTCGCCGCCGCGCAGCTTTTCTTCCATCGACACCGGCAGGCCGGCCGGATCGACCGCGCTCCAGATCTCGCACGACGCGACGCCCGCGTCATGCACCAGGTTTTCGGCCAGCGCGGTCAGCGCGCTCATTTCCGGCGCAACGTCGAAGCGCGCGGTGACGGCGTAGGCGCCGCGGAACGCGCCGCGCCGCAAAGTCCGATGGCAGATGGTCCGGTTCATGTTGATGAAAATTTCCGACATCACCTTGCGCGTCATCGGCGTCGGATGGTCGAGCCGCTCCAAATAGGGCTTTGAGGTGAGCACGGCAGGCGACTCGACGAGATAGAAATTGAAATAGCCGCACGAGCCGGAAATCGCCTGGTGCCGCCTTCCGAACAGAAAGCCGGGCACGGCCAGGCGTTCGAGCAGATGCTCGCCCTGAAACCAGGCCTCGAATTCGGCCTCGCGGCCGGCGCGGCAATCGTTCCAGATCGCCAGGATGCCTTGTTGCGTCATCGCCGCCGAAACTAGCTTTCTTCAAGCGCGTTGGGAACTTGTGGCCGCCGCGGAGCTTAACGGATCACGATCACTGGGAGTACGCCGCCATGGGCTGGTTTTCATCCGATATCGATACGTTCGACGAACTGTTCGTCCACACGTTGCAGGACATCTACTACGCCGAGCATCAAATCGTGAAAGCCTTGCCGGACATGGTGGCAAAGGCGTCGGATGCCGAGTTGAAGCGGGGCTTCCGCACCCACCTCAAGCAGACCAAGGGCCAGATCAAGCGGCTCGACCGGGTTTTCAAATTGATCAAATCGGTGCCGCAGGGCACCAAATGCCCGGCCATCGACGGCATCCTCGACGAGGCCAATGAAATCGCCGGCGAGATCGAGAACAAGCTGGTGCTCAACGCCGCGCTGATCGCGGCCGCCCAGGCGGTCGAACACTATGAGATGACGCGCTACGGCACGCTGGTGGCCTGGGCGAAACTGCTCGGGCGCAACGATGTCGCCAAGCTGCTGACGATGAATCTCAACGAGGAGAAGGCGACCGACAAAAAACTCGGCGACATCGCCAAGCGCAAGATCAACCGCAAGGCGGCCGCCAGCAAACTTCCCAAACCGGACCGCAGCGAACGCGCGGAGAACGCCCTGCTGGCCGCGGCGGCCGGCATTCCGGCGATCTAGTCTTCCAGCGCGTGGCCGAGCACCTTGCGCATCACGCTCGGCAGCGCTTCGCCCGGCAAATCGGCAAGCATCACCCAGCGCGCGCCTTGAGGCGCGCGCGTCGCGCGCGCTGCCGGCGCGACGAATACCGTCAGCTCGAGCGGAAAATGCGTGAACACATGGCGTACGACGCCCGGCCGCTTGCGCCATTTTAGCTTCGTCTTGAAGCGCGGCGCGGCGTCGAGCGCGCCCGCCAGATCGAAATCGTGCGCCCAGTCGCTGCCCGGAACCTCGGTCATGGCGCCGAGCAATCCTTTCTCCGGGCGGGAGCGCAAAAGCACGCAGCCGTCGGCGCGCAACGCCACGAAGGCCGCGCCGAAGCGCTTGCGGCCTTCGCGCTTTGGCGCCTTGCGTGGAAACGTCTCCTGATCGCCGCGCGCGAACGCGGCACAGGATTCATTCCAAGGGCAAAGCGCGCAGGCCGGCCGCTTCGGCGAGCAAATCGTCGCGCCGAGGTCCATCAGCGCCTGCGCGAAATCGCCGCTGCGCTCCGGCGGCAGCAACGACGCCGCCAGCCGCTTGATGGCGGGCTTGGCGGCCGGCAATGCCTGCTCGACGGCAAAGAGCCGCGCCACCACGCGCTCGACATTGCCGTCGACCGGCACCGCCGGCGCATCGAAGGCGATCGCCGCCACCGCCGCGGCGGTGTACTCGCCGATGCCCGGCAGCGCGCGCAAAGCCTCCAGGTTCGCCGGAAATTTGCCGCGGTGGTTTTCGGCCACGGCCTTGGCACAAACATGCAGGCTGCGGGCGCGCGCGTAATAGCCGAGCCCGGCCCAGGCCCGCAGCACGCCGTCGAGGCTCGCGCCGCCAAGCGCTTCCACCGTCGGCCAGCGCGCCAGAAATTTAGCGTAATAGGGCGCGACCGTTTTTACGTTGGTCTGCTGCAGCATGATCTCGGACAGCCAGACCCGGTACGGGTCGGGCTGTTCGCCGCGCCGCGCCCGCCAGGGCAATACGCGGCGGTGCCGGTCATACCAGGCCAGCAAATCGGCCGGGTCTGGCGCGGCTTCGGCTTTCTTCCGCCGCGGCAATCGGACTGCTACGCTCATGGCGCCGACGATGGCATGAGACCCCGCGCATGATCCCGAAAAGTCGGAACCGGTTTTCGGATAAGATCATGCGCCATGGAAGACTCTAAATGAATAAGCCCTCGCGCAGTTTTCCCCGGCCCTTGTCCGAGTTCACGGGCGCGACCCTGAGCGACAGCCTCAAGGCGCAGGGCTTCGCTTCGAACGAAATCATCGCGCGCTGGGCCGATATCGCCGGACCAGAGATCGCCGCCCATAGCGAGCCGATGAAGATCACCTGGCCGCGCGCGATCGGGGAAGACAGCCCGGAGCCGGCCACGCTGGTGCTGCGGGTGGAGGGTCCGGCCGCCCTCGAAATTCAGCATCTGTCGGCGGTGATCCTAGAGCGGGTCAACCGCTTCTTTGGCTGGCAGGCGATCGGCCGCATCGCGCTGCGCCAGGCCCCGCTGCGCCGCCGCGAGCCGCCTGCCCCGCCCCCGCCGCTCGACCCCGAAATCGCCGCCCGTATCGCCGCCAGCCTGCCGGTCGAAGACGAGAACCTGCGCCAGGCGCTCGGCCGGCTGGGCGCGGCCATCAAGCGAAAGTGAGCCTCAGCTTTGTCTTGGCAGAGCGGCCCGCCATTGCCACAATTATCGTATCCAGCTAGCCAAGACCGGATGGAACCACGACTTTAAGCCTACGGAGTTTCAGTTGCACATCACCCGACGCGAGTTTTGCCTGAGCACCGCCGCCGTGGCGCTCGCCACTGTCATGCTCGGAACCTCCACGCTGCCGCCGTTCCCCGGCCAGGCGCTGGCGGACGATTACCCCGCCGCCGACTTGATGAAACCGGACGCGATGCCGGACTTGTTCCTGGGCGACGCCAAGGCCCCGGTCACGATCGTGGAATACGCCTCGATGACCTGCCCGCACTGCGCGCATTTCCAGGAGACGACCTTCCCGGAACTCAAGAAGCGCTATATCGACACCGGCAAGGTCCGCTACGTCCTGCGCGACTTCCCGCTCGACAACCTGGCGGGCGCCGTCTTCGTGTTCGCGCATTGCGCCGCCAAGGACGACCCGACCAAATATTATTCCATGGTGGACACGCTGTTCCGCGAGCAGCGCACCTGGGCGGTCGAAAAGCCGGTGCCGCCGCTGATGGCGATCGCCAAGCAGGCCGGTCTCACCGAAGAGAGCTTCAACGCCTGCCTGACGAATCAGAAGGCCTGGGATGCCATGGAAAGCGTGCGTCAGCGCGCCATCAAGCAGTTCAAAGTCGACTCGACCCCGACATTTTTCGTCAACGGGACAAGGGTCGCCGGCGCCGTCTCGATCGAGGAATTTGCCAAGGTGATCGACCCCTATCTCAAGGGCGGATAAGGGTTTTTTGCCTCGGACCGGTGCCGCGGCAGCGCCGTTCGCGGGCCCGGCCGGCCCGAAAGGTCTGGAAAACCACGCTTCTTTGCCGCTGGCCTGTTGCTCCAGCGAGCGCGGCGATTCATTCTCCCGCCAATGCGGCACAAGATCACCGGGTTTCGGGACTATCCCCGGACGGGACTACGATTCTGCAAAAAACGTCGAGGCTTGAACGATGAAGCTTACGCGGCTGCGCCTGCTCGGATTCAAGTCGTTCGTGGAGCCGACCGATTTTCTGATCGAACCGGGGCTCACCGGCGTGGTCGGGCCGAACGGCTGCGGCAAATCCAACCTGGTCGAAGCGCTGCGCTGGGTGATGGGCGAGTCCTCCTACAAATCCATGCGCGCCTCCTCGATGGACGAGGTGATTTTCTCCGGCACCAATAATCGCCCGGCGCGCAACAATGCCGAGGTCGGGATATCGATCGACAATGCCGGGCGCTCGGCGCCGTCGGCGTTCAACGATTCCGACTCAATCGACATCGCCCGGCGCATCGAGCGCGAAGCGGGCTCCACCTACCGCATCAACGGACGCGAGGTGCGCGCCCGCGACGTACAGATCCTGTTCGCCGACGCCTCCACCGGCGCGCGCTCGCCGGCGCTGGTGCATCAAGGCCGCATCGGCGAAATCATCCAGGCCAAGCCCGAGCAGCGCCGCCGCGTGCTGGAAGAAGCCGCCGGCGTCGCCGGCCTGCATGCGCGCCGGCACGAGGCGGAACTGCGCCTGAAGGCGGCGGAAACCAATCTGCTGCGGATCGAGGACGTCATCGGCCAGCTTGCCGCCCAAGTCGACGGGCTCAAGAAGCAGGCGCGCCAGGCGATCCGTTATCGCACCGTCTCCGCGCAGGTGCGCAAGTCGGAGGCGACGCTCTACCATCTGCGCTGGACCGCCGCGACCGTCGAGGTGACCGCAGCCGAGCACGCCAAGGATATTTGCGTGCGCGAAGTCGCGACCCGCGTGGGCGCGGAAGCGGAAGCCTCCAAGCGCCAGGCGCTCGCCTCCGCGGCGCTGCCCGAACTGCGCGAGGCCGAGGCGCGCGCCGGCGCCGCCCTGCACCGCCTGAATGTCGCGCTGCAGGACCTCGACCGCGAGGAAGCGCGCGCCAAGGACCGCATCGCCGAACTGGATCTGCGGCTGGTGCAATTCGCCGCCGACGGCGAGCGCGAGAAAAAGCTCGCCGCCGACGCCGAAGCGGCGCTTGCCCGCCTCGCCGCCGAGGAAGACAGCATTCGCAAGGAAGCGGCCGAAAGCGCCGGCCGCCGCAGCGGCGTCGACGCCAAAGTGGCGCAGGCCGACGCCGAGCTTAGCGCCGCCGATAAGATTTTCTCCGATCGCACCACCGCGCTCGCCGATCTCACCGCCCAGCGCCATCAGCACGAAAACGCCGCGCGCGAGCAAGGCGAGCGCATCGCGCGCATCGTGGCCGAAATCGCGGCGATCGAGCGCGAACTCGCAACGCTCAAGAGCGGCGACCATGCTCCGCTCACGGCCGCGGTCGAAGGCGCGCAGGCCGCGCTCACCGAAGCGGAAGCCGCCGCGGTCGCCGCCGAGGCCGCACATAACAATGCGCGCGCCGAACTGGAAGCCGCGCGCGCCGCGTTGGCCGAATCCGAAAAGCGCGTGCAGCGGCTGGAAACCGAGGCCAAGACGCTCGGCCAGATGCTCTCGCTGGAGACGCGCAATCTGTGGCCGCCGGTGATCGACCATGTCGCGGTNNTCCGCGCCGATGCACTGGTCGAACCTAGCGCCCGACGCCAGCGATCCGGCGCTGCCGCAAGGCGCCGAGCCGCTGTCGCGCTTCGTCAAGGCGCCGGCGCAATTGGCGCGCCGGCTGGCGCAGATCGGCCTGGTCGGGCGCGAGGCCGGCGCCAAGCTCGCTTTGTCGCTCAAGTCCGGGCAGCGGCTGGTCTCGCGCGAAGGCGATCTCTGGCGCTGGGACGGCTTCGTGGCCGCCGCGCACGCGCCGACCGGGGCCGCCCGCCGGCTGGCGCAACGCAGCCGCTTTGCCGAGATCGATAGTGAATTGGTGACGGCGCGCGCCGAGGTCGACGGCAAGCGCGGCACGCTTGCCGCGGCGCAGACAGCGTTCGATGCCGCGAGCCACACCGAGACCGAAACCCGTACGCGCGAGCGCGACTTCAACCGCCAGGCGGCGCGGCTCTCCGCGCTGGCCGAGGCGCACACGCGCCTCACCGCCAGCCGCGACGAGGCGAGCGCCGCCAAGGACGCGGCCGAACGCGCGCTGGCTGGGCTGGCTCCCGGCGCCGAACTCGAAGGCGAACTCGCCGCCGTGCGCGACGATATCGCCGGCAAGCGCGCCAAGCTCGCCGAGGTGCGCGCCGAGCAGCAGGCAATCGTGCGCGAGGCGGAACTCGCCGATAAGCGCCTGATAGCGCTCGCGACCGACCGGGCCGGCTGGATCGGGCGCCGCGACGGCGCGAGCAAGCAGATCGCCACGCTCGATCAGCGCATCGAAGAGGCCAAGCGCGACCGTGCCGAACTCGAAAACGCGCCGCAGATTTTCGCCGAGAAACGCCAAGGCATGATCGGCGAAGTTGCCAAGGCGGAAGCCGCGCGGCGCGAATGCGCGGATCGTCTGCAAGGAGCCGAAAGCGCCCTTGCCGAAGCCGACCGCGACGCCCGCGCCGCCTTGGAAGCCGCCAGCGCCGCGCGCGAGGAATTGGCCCGCGCCGAGGAACGCTTCGAGGCCGCCAAGCGTCGGCTGACCGATATCGGCCGCGAAATCCACGACATGCTGGAGATCGAGCCGGAAGCGGTGGCGGAATTGGCCGAGATCAAGGAGGGCGAGGCGCTGCCCGACCTAGCCGAGATCGAAGAAAAGCTCGAACGCCTGCGCCGCGAGCGCGAGCGCCTGGGCGCCGTCAACCTGCGCGCCGAGGAAGAACTGCGCGAGGTCGAAACCCAGCACACTTCCTTGACCACCGAACGCGACGACCTGGTGGAAGCGATCAAGAAACTGCGGCTCGGCATCCAGAGCCTCAACCGCGAGGCGCGCGAGCGGCTGCTGGCCTCGTTCGAGCAGGTCAACAAGCACTTCCAGCATTTGTTCACGAAATTGTTCGGCGGCGGCACCGCGGAACTGCAATTGATCGAAAGCGANNCCGGCGACGCTCTCGCTGCTCTCGGGCGGCGAGCAGGCGTTGACCGCGCTGGCGCTGATCTTCGCGGTGTTCCTGACCAACCCGGCGCCGATCTGCGTGCTGGACGAAGTGGACGCCCCGCTCGACGATCACAACGTCGAGCGCTTCTGCGACATGCTCGACGAAATGACCAAGTCCACCGACACGCGCTTCGTGATCATCACCCACAACCCGATCACCATGGCGCGCATGAACCGGCTCTACGGCGTCACCATGGCCGAGCGCGGGGTGTCGCAGCTCGTGTCGGTCGATCTGGGAACCGCGGTGCAGTTCCGCGAGGCCGGCTAGAAAAACGCTACGCCGCCTCGCTTCCCGAGGAACGCCGCACGCCAACCAGCCGCGGCTCCCCGGCGAGCCATGCCGAACTCGTCATAAAGACATGGTCTTGCCCGCAGGCGGGGCAGCGCATGCGGGCGGGTAGTCGCGGCAATTTGCGGAACACGGTGGGTTCTATATCGATCGCGGTCGATACCGGTCGGCCGGTCTTGGGGCACGTGATCATTACGGAGCTCATGGCGAGCCCTCCGAGATTTGTTGGTGGCGGATGGAATGGAACTCCGGATTCGTGACCGCCGTAAGACGCGAAACCTCTCGTGAAAAAAGTCTAGGCCATCCTTCCGAACCCAGGAACCAAAGTCCGGGGTCGGCGTTAACCGGGCGTGTATTTCAGTCGGGCGGCTCCCCCCTTACCCCCCGAATAGCCGTCCGGCGATAAGACCTCGGGCTTCGGCCCGGGGTCTTTTTTTCGCAATATCAGCCGGTTATGAGAAGTTTCGGCAGCCGGCCGCCGCACCCCTACCCGGTTGCCGTTGGTGGCGCCGTACCCATCTAGGCTAGGGTTGTTCGGTTCGAAATATTTCAGGAGCCTTTCCATGTCCACCACAGGTTGGGTCATTCTCGGCGCTGTTGTCGTGATCGTGATCTGGGCGATCAGCGTCTACAACGGCCTCGTCGCCATGCGGCAAAGGACCAACCAGGCCTTCGCCGACATCGACGTGCAGCTCAAGCAGCGCCACGACCTGATCCCCAATCTGGTGGAGACGGTGAAGGGCTATGCCGCGCATGAGAGCGGAACTTTGGAAGCCGTGATCCAGGCGCGCAATACGGCCATCGCCGCGCCGGGCGTGGAGCAGAAGGTCGCCGCCGAAAACATGCTCACCGGCGCGCTCGGCAAGCTGTTCGCGCTTTCGGAGAACTATCCGAACCTGAAGGCCAATGCGAACTTCCAGCAGTTGCAGAGCGACCTGTCCGATATCGAGAACAAACTCGCCGCCTCGCGCCGCTTCTTCAACAACGCGGTGCAGGAATACAATACCGGCATTCAGGTGTTCCCGGCCTCGCTGTTCGCCGGCATGTTCGGTTTCGCGCAGCGTCCGTTCTTCGATCTCGGCACCGACCGCACGCAGCTCGAACAGGCGCCGAGCGTGAAGTTCTAGATGCCGTCCGTGTCCCGGATGAGGTGCAGCGCGCAGCGGTGCACCTCATCGGGGACCCAGCTAAGAAACCTGGAACCCGGGTGTGCAGCGCATCACTTCGTGCTGCGCTGCGCCCGGGAAAAGCAGAAACGCCATGGCCGCCTACGGTCTCTACACGCATATCCAGTCGAACAAGCGCCGCTCGATCGCGCTGCTGATCGGCCTGTTCGTGCTGGTCTATGTGCTGGTGTTCGCCGGCGCGCTGTTGGCCGAGGCGCTGACCTCGCACTACAGCTATAACGCCGGCCCCTACGATAATCCGCCGCTCGCCTACCTCATCCGCGCCGCCGAGTTCGACTTCCTCAAGGCGCTGCCCTTCGCCACCGCCGGCACGATCCTCTGGATAATCATCGCCTACAAATTCCACCAGTCGATGATCGACGCGGCGACCGGCGCGCGCGTGGTCAGCCGCGCGGAGGAGCCGCAGCTCTATAATCTCCTGGAAAACCTGTGCATCTCGCGCGGCATCACCACGCCGACGCTGCGCGTCGCCGACGACGACGCGCTCAACGCCTTCGCCACCGGCCTCAACGACAAGCAATATTCCATCACGGTGACGCGCGGCTTGATCGAAACGCTCGACGATCAGGAGATCGAGGCCGTGCTCGGCCACGAGCTCACCCACATCCGCAACGGCGACGTGCGCATGCTGGTGATCGCGGTGGTAATCGCCGGCGTGATCGCGTTCTTCGGCGAAATGGTGTTCCGCATTTTCTTCCAGAACATGCTTTGGGGCGGCGGCCGGCGATCGAGCCGAGAGGAAGGCAAAGGCGGCGCCGGCATCGCGATCGTGATCCCGCTCGCCATCATCGCGGTGGTCTGGGTGCTGTCGATCGTTATCCGCTTCGCACTGTCGCGCCAGCGCGAATATCTCGCCGACGCCGGCTCGGTGGAGCTGACGAAAAATCCCGACGCCATGATCTCGGCGCTGCGCAAGATCAAAGGCCGCGGCGAAATCCCCGGCGCCAATTCCGCCGTGATGGAAATGTGCATCGACAATCCGCGCGAGGGATTTTCCAATATTTTCGACACCCATCCGCCGGTGGAAAAACGCATCGAGGCGCTGGTGAAATTCGCCGGCGGTCACGATCCGGGGCCGCTGGAAATAGCGCCGCCGGAAGAACGCGGCGCCGAAGCGCCGGAAGCCGACCCGCCCGCCGATGGGCCGTGGGCGCCGGAGGCGCCGCCGCAGACGCCTACGACGTCGGGCCCTTGGGGTCCGGAGCCGGGTGCATCACCGCCGGTTCCGCCGGCCGGCCCATGGGGGCCGACGCGCGGTTAATGTCCCTCAAACGAGATGAGCGTGCGCACCGGCACGTCGAGCTTGCGCAGCCGGTCGGCGCCGCCGAGGTCCGGCAGGTCGATCACGAAACAGGCCGCCAGCACATCGGCGCCAAGCTGGCGTAGCAGCTTCACCGCCGCTTCCGCCGTGCCGCCGGTCGCAATCAGGTCGTCCACCAGCACCACGCGCTCGCCTTCGACCAGCGCGTCGTCATGCATCTCGATCATGTCCTCGCCGTATTCCAGCGCGTAGGCGACGCTCACTCTTTTGTGGGGGAGCTTGCCCTTCTTGCGGATCGGCACGAAACCGGCCGAGACCTGGTGCGCCACCGCGCCGCCGAGAATAAAACCGCGCGCCTCGATGCCAGCGACCTTGTCGATCTTCATGCCGGCCCAGGGCTGCACCAGTTCGTCCACCGCGCGGCGGAACGCGCGCGCGTCGCCGAGCAGCGTGGTGATGTCGCGGAACATGATGCCCGGCTTGGGATAATCGGGAATCGAGCGGATCGCTTCGCGCAGGTCGGTTTGGAAGATGTTCATCGCGGTAACTATTTCCTCATGCGCTCTACGAAGGTCTGACCGCCCTTCATCTTGTCGGCCGGCGGACATTCGACGATCTGCACGACAACGGCCTCGGCCGGCACGTTGCAATTCTTCATCACCGCCTGAGTGATGTCGTACATTAGCGCCTTCTTGGTCTCTTCGCTGCGGCCGGCAACGAGATTGACGGTGATTTCAGGCATTCGATCCTCCTACTGGTCTCCTAAAGAAGCGCGCGCGGCCAAAATGTTCAAGTCCCGGCGAGCGCCAAGGACACTAACGGGTGCCGAGCACCCTGCCCGCTACCGCGTCGAGCTGGGCGATCAGCGCGGGATCGCGCGCCTCGGGCGCGGTGATGAGCGCCGAATCGAGCGCGCGGTCCGACCCGATCGGACACGGCTCGTGCTCGTGCGGAAAATCGCGCGCCAGCCGCGCCACCAACGCCTGCGCGCGCTTTGCGTTCTCCAGCAGCACCTTGATGATGTCCTGCACGGTGACCGCGTCATGGTCCGGATGCCAGCAGTCGAAGTCGGTCACCATGGCGACGGTGGCGTAGCAAATCTCCGCCTCGCGCGCGAGCTTGGCCTCCGGCATGTTGGTCATGCCGATTACCGAATAGCCGAGTTGCTTGTAGGTGAGGCTCTCCGCCAGCGTCGAAAACTGCGGACCTTCCATGCACACATAGGTGCCGCCGAATTTCGGCTCGATGCCTTCCAGCAAGGCGGCCTCGCCGAGCCGCGCGCGCAAGCGCGGGCTGACGGGATGCGCCATCGAGACATGCGCCACCAGTCCTTTGCCGAAGAACGAGCTCTCGCGTCTGTAGGTGCGGTCGACGAACTGGTCGACCAGGACAAACGTGCCCGGCGGCAGTTCCTCCTTGAACGAGCCGCAGGCCGACAGCGACACCAGGTCGGTGACGCCGGCGCGCTTCAAGACGTCGATATTGGCCCGGTAGTTGATGTCGGACGGCGACAGCCGGTGGCCCTTGTCGTGGCGCGAAAGGAACACCACCGGCAGGCCGGCGATGTCGCCGATGCGTAAGGCCGCCGAAGGCTCGCCCCACGGGCTCGGGATGCGCTGCTCGCGGACGTTTTGCAGACCCGGCAGATCGTAGATGCCACTGCCGCCGATGATACCGAGCACTGATTTGGTCATGTCCGCCTCGGTTCACTGCTCCAAAAAACAAGGGGCCCCAAACGGGGCCCCGGCGTCAAGAAATTTTGTGCCGCTCAATGCACCGCCGACCACACCTTCTTCTTGGTGAAGTACATGAGGCCCGCGAACACGAGCAGGAAGATTATCACCTGGAAGCCGATGCGCTTGCGCGCGTCGAGATGCGGCTCGGCCGCCCACATCATGAAGGCCGCGACGTCCTTGGAATACTGCGCCACGGTCTGCGGCGAGCCGTCGTCATAGGTCACCTGGCCGTCCTGCAGCGGCGGCGGCATGGCGATGTTATGGCCGGGGAAATATTCGTTGTAGTGGCCGTTCGGCGGCAGCGTGAAGCCCTTGGGCGGCGAATCCTGGAAGCCGCTCATGAGGGCGGCGATGTAGTCCGGCCCCTGCTCCTGGTATTGCGTGACCGCATCGAAGATGAACCAGGGGAAGCCGCGGCTGTAGCTGCGCGCCTTGGCCAGCGTCGACATGTCGGGCGGGGAGACGCCATAGGTCGC
>PMAF01000167.1:0-20965 GCA_003152455.1 Hyphomicrobiales bacterium | reverse complement strand
TTGCGGAACGAGACCATGTCCAGGGAATGGCAGTTGGCGCAGACTTCCTTGTAAATCTTGAAGCCGCGCTGAAGCTGGCCTTCGTCATATTTGCCGAACGGGCCGGCGAACGACCATTTCAGCCGCGGCGGCGGCGGCGGCGCGGCCTCCTGCGCCGAGGCCGGCAGCGCCAGCGCAACCAGGGAGCCGGCAAGGGCAAGGGCGACGATCGTGTCCTGAATTTTCATGGGGCTGTTCCGCTTACGCCTTGGCGCCCAGCACCGATTCCGAAATCGAATTCGGCAGTGGCTTGGTCTTCTCGAAGATACCGAGCAGCGGTAGGACGATCAGGAAAAAGGCAAAATAGTAGAAGGTGAACACGCGCGCCAGTATCACGTAGATGCCCTCCGGCGGCTTGGTGCCGAGCCAGCCGAGCCCGACGCCCGCGATCACGAACAGCCAGAAGAACTGCCGGTAGAGCGGTCGATAGTGCGCCGAGCGCACCTTCGAGGTGTCGAGCCAGGGCAGGAAAGCGAGGATGCCGATCGAGCCGAACAGCGCGCAAACGCCAAGCAGCTTGTTCGGGATCGAGCGCAGGATGGCGTAGAACGGCAGGTAATACCATTCCGGCACGATCTCCGCTGGCGTCACCGCCGGATTGGCCGGGATGTAGTTAGCGGCATCGCCGAGATAATTGGGGATGTAGAACACGAACCAGGCGAACAGGATGCAGAAGCACACCATCAGGAAGCCATCCTTGATGGTCGCATAGGGCGTGAACGGCACCGTGTCCCTGTCCGACTTCGGCTCGATGCCGGACGGGTTGTTCTGACCCGATACGTGCAGCGCCCAGACGTGCAGCACCACCACGCCGGCGATCACGAACGGCAGCAGGTAGTGCAGCGAGTAGAAGCGATTGAGCGTCGGATTGCCGACCGCGTAGCCGCCCCACAGCCAGGTGACGATGGTGTCGCCGACGCCCGGGATGGCGGAGAACAAATTGGTGATCACGGTCGCGGCCCAGAAGCTCATCTGGCCCCAGACCAGCACGTAGCCCATGAAGCCGGTGGCCATCATCAACAGGTAGAGGATGACGCCGAGGATCCACAGCACCTCGCGCGGCTCCTTGTAGGAGCCGTAATACATGCCGCGGAACATGTGGATGTAGACCGCAAGGAAGAACATCGAGGCGCCGTTGGCGTGCAGGTAACGAAGCAGCCAGCCGTAATTGACGTCGCGCATGATGGTCTCGACCGACCTGAAGGCCAGATCGACATTCGGGATGTAGTGCATCGCCAGGATGACGCCGGTGATGATCTGCACGCCGAGCATGAACGACAAGATGCCGCCAAAGGCCCACCAGTAGTTCAGGTTGCGCGGCGTCGGATAGGCGATGAACGAGGAATGAATCAGTCCGCCGATCGGCAGCCTCTTTTCGAACCATTGCAGAAACTTGTTCTGCGGGCTGTAGGTCGAGTGTCCGCTCATGATCGAACCTATAGGGTCTTCAACATCAAGCCGATTTGGTGGATTCTTCGCCGATCCGGATCTTGGTGTCGGAGATGAATGTATAGGGCGGGAGATAGAGGTTCTTTGGGGCCGGCCCCTGCCTGATGCGGCCAGCGCTGTCGTACTGCGAGCCATGGCAGGGGCAGAACCAGCCGTCATAGTTGCCTTCGTGCGGCAGGGGGATGCAGCCGAGATGCGTGCAGATGCCGATCACCACCAGCCACTGTTCGTGGCCGGCTTTGACGCGTTCGGAATCGGGCGCCGGGTCGGGAAGGCTCGCGACGTTCACGTTCTGCGCAAGCTCAATGTCGTGCTTGGTGCGGTGGAAGATAAAAATCGGCTTGGAACGCCAGAACACCTTGACGATCTGGCCATCGGCGATCGGCGCCAGGTCGATCTCGACCGGCGCGCCCGCGGCAATGGTCGAGGCGTCCGGATTCATTTGCGCGATCAGCGGCACCAAAGCCGCGGCCGCACCCACGGCGCCGACGGCACCCGTTGCGATGTAAAGAAAGTCGCGGCGCGAGTGCCCCGCAGAAGACACGGTCGTCACGTCTTAGGCCCTCTCCCCCGGCTGGCTTAGTCATCCGCCCGCGGCTTGAAAGCCGGCAGGACAAGTCCCGCGGCGGCGGGGCGGACCGGTTGCGGCAGCCCTGGGTGAGGCAGGACGGCGCTACGGTGGCGTTTTATTGGCACCCTTGCGGTAATAGCGCAAGCCCGCTATCGCGCAAGCGCCCATAAGTCGCATAAACCGTTCGTCTAGAGCGACTTATCCACGGTGCAACCGGACATTCTGCCGCCATGCCGATCGCCCTCTACGAGCCGGACATTCCCCAGAACACCGGGACGATTCTGCGGCTCTGCGCCTGCCTGCAGCTGGAGGCGCATATCATCGAACCGGCGGGGTTCCCGGTGACCGACCGCGCGTTCCGGCGGGCCGGCATGGACTATCTCGACCGCGTCTCCATCACCCGCCACGGCTCGTTTGACGCTTTCGAGCACTGGCGGCGCGCCGGGCAGCTTCAACTGGTGCTGCTTACGACCGCCGCCGAAACCTCCTACCTCGACCACCCCTTCCGCGACGACCAGGTGCTGCTGTTCGGCCGCGAAAGCGCCGGCGTGCCGGCAGCGGTGCATGCGGCCGCCGATGCGCGGCTGCGCATCCCGATCGCCGACGGCCTGCGCTCGCTCAACGTGGCGATGGCGGTGGCGCTGGTGGCCGGCGAGGCGCTGCGGCAGACGGGGGGCTTTCCCCGGTGATAATATTGCCGCCATGACCCGTGCGACCATGTTGGCGATCGCCGCCCTGCCCGCCGCGCTTCTGCTCGGCGCGAGCCACGCCTTTGCTGCGCGACCGCTGCTCGCCGAATTGCTGGCACGCCCGCCGGTCAATCCCGGCGAGCCGGCCGAGCAACCCATCATGAGCCCGCTCGCGCTAGAAGCCTGCCTGCGCACGGCGCGCGTGCTCGACGCCACCGGCACCGCCATCGATTATCAGATCGCGGCCATCGACCGCGAGACGGCAGAAGCCAAATTCCTGGAAAATCAGATCAACGCCGAGATACCGGTGCTTGACGGCTATGGCGAGCCCGGCCTCAACGCCTTTCAGAAGCGCGTGATCCGCCACGAGGAGTTGGCGAAGAAGTTCAAGGCCGAATTCCCGGTGTACCAGCAAAAGAAAAAGGCCTACGACGCCGCAGTCGCCGAATTCGACCGCGACTGCGGACAGGGCTTCACCACCTCCGACCTCGACGCGGCCAAGGCCAAGCTCGGGATCCAGTGATGGAGGCGAACCCAATCGAAGCCCGCAAGACCCGCGCGCGCACCTGGTTCGAACGCTTGCGCGACGACATCTGCGCAGCGCTCGAGGCGGTCGAGGACGCGCTGCCGGCGAACGCGCCGCTCGCAGACCGTCCCGTCGGCCGCATCACCCGCACGCCATGGTCCCGCACCGACCACAGCGGTTCCCCCGGCGGCGGCGGGGTGATGTCGCTGATGCGCGGGCGCGTGTTCGAGAAGGTCGGCGTGCATTGCTCGACCGTGCATGGCGAATTCGCGCCGGAATTCCGCAAGGAAATCCCCGGCGCCGCCGAGGATCCGCGCTTCTGGGCCTCCGGCATCTCGCTGATCGCGCATCCGCACAATCCGCACGTGCCGGCGGTGCACATGAACACGCGCTTCGTCGTCACCAGCAAAGCCTGGTTCGGCGGCGGCGCCGACCTCACGCCGGTGCTCGATAAACGCCGCACGCAAGACGACCCCGACAGCGTCGCCTTTCACGCGACGATGAAAGCAGCCTGCGATGCGCATACCGGCGTCGCGCCTTACGGCAAATACAAGAAATGGTGCGACGACTATTTCTTCCTCAAGCACCGCAACGAGATGCGCGGCATCGGCGGCATCTTCTACGACTATTTGGAAACCGACTGGGACGAGACCTTCGCGTTTACGCAAAGCGTCGGCCGCGCGTTTTTGGCCGTCTATCCCGCGCTAGTCGCCAACAACTTCGCTACGCCCTGGAGCGAAGCCGAGCGCGAGGAACAGCTCGTGCGCCGCGGCCGCTACGTCGAATTCAACCTGCTCTACGACCGCGGCACGATCTTCGGCCTGCGCACCGGCGGCAATGTGGAGTCGATCCTGTCCTCCATGCCGCCCGTGGTGAAGTGGCCGTGACTTTCCTCCCTCTTCCCGCGCGCGGGGAGAAGTTCAGTGCCGCAACGCCCCATAAATCAAAACCGCGCCGCCGAGCAGCACCACCGCGTCGAGGATCGCGGTGTGCACATGCACCGGCATGCGCTCGATGAAGGCCTTGGCCAGGAACGCGCCCGGCAGCGCGACGATGCCGATCAACAATGCAAAAGCGGTGACCTGCGCCGTGATCACGCCGGCGAGCCCGAACACGGAAATCTTCACCACGCCGATCGCGATCGAGATCGCCGCGTCGGTCGCGATCACGCCTGCCCCTTCCACACCCGCCGCCATCAGCAGCGAGAGCAGGATCACGCCCGACCCCGCCGTGCCGCCGACCACCACGCCGTAGCCAAGCGATCCCAGAGCCAGCCCGCCGTCGCCCACCCGGAAGTCGCGCTTCTTCAAATGCCGCCGCAGCGGCACGCTCGCAATGAGCATGGCGCCGATCACCAGCGCGGCGCCGGCGCTGGAGAGCCGCGTGTAACCCCAGGCGCCGAGCACGCAGGTCGGCACCGCGGCGGCCAGCACGATGATCGTCCGGCGCCAGTCGACATGGCGCACGAAGGCGGCGACGCGGCTCGAGTTGGAAAACATCGCCGAGATCGAGATGATCGGCACCAGCGGTTCGGCGCCGACCAGCGGCACCAGCACCAGCGGCATCAGCGCGCCGGTGCCATAGCCCGACACGCCGCCGACGATGGAGGCAAACAGCGCCACGCCGGCGACCAGCGCGAGCTGCCAGAGCGAGACATCGGCGAAGGCCGTGAGGAGGGTCATTTCGGGCAATTGGTAGGTTAAGGTCAAGTATCTCTACGTCGATTTGGGGAACCATACCTACACCGTCGACAGCGGACTGCTTGTCGACTCTCATCAACGGGAGAATATCGTACGGTTCGGCCTGAACTATCGGTTTATGTCGTAATACGTAGCGAAAACCAATCAAAAGCCCCGGTCATCCCTGGGGCTTTTCATTTTCGTGTCTACCGCCGCGTCCGTTCGATCGCCTCGTCAGCAATCAGATCGAGCGCCTGCGCCACCTCCGAAAACCCGGCCGCGATCCATGCCGCCTCGGCCGCCTTGAGCGCTTCGCCGAGCGCCGGGCCCTTCTCGACCCCGCGCGCGATGAAGTCCGCCGCCTTCAAGGGAAACGCCGGCACGGTCCAGTGCTCCGGCAAGGTCACGAGCGCGCGCCAATCTTGGTCGTGCGCGGAGCCTTGCGAGCGCGCCCAGGCCAGCAGCACGCGGTCGGTATAGAGCTCGCCCTTGAGCCGGTAGAGCAGCTCGCGCGCGGCCTGCTCGCCGGCCGCCGGCGCGATGGCCCGCCAGCCCTCGCCCATCGACGACAGCCGCGCGTGCTCGACATTGGTCAACCGCAGCTTCTGCCACAGCCGCTCGGCGTCCTCGGCCACCGCGACGGCGAGCGCGCCGAGCCTTCGCGCCGGATCGGCGGCGAGCCCCGCCGCCGCCTCCACCTTCGCCATATTCTCGAAGGCCGCCAGATAACCGACGCCGCCGAGCACGCGCAGCAGCAGGCCGCTATCGGCCATGGCGATCAGCGTCGGCACTGCATGCGGCGCGACCAGCAGCTTCATCATCTCCATGCGCACGCGCTCGCGCGAAAGCTGGACGAGCCCGGCGCGGCCGGCGATACAGGCGGCAAGCCCATCGGCGTCGGGATGGCCGCCGGCGCCGTAGGCGGCGTGAAAGCGGAAGAAGCGCAGGATGCGTAAATAATCTTCCGCGATGCGCTTGGCCGGATCGCCGATGAAGCGCACGCGCCGCGCCGCTAGATCGTCGAGCCCGCCGACGTAATCGTAGACCGTGCCGTCGCGCGTGGCCGACAACCCGTTGATGGTGAAATCGCGCCTCTCGGCGTCCACTTTCCAGTCGCGGCCGAAGGCAACCTTGGCGTGGCGGCCGTAGGTTTCCACGTCCCGGCGCAGCGTGGTCACCTCAAACGGATGTTTCTCGATGACGACGGTAATGGTGCCGTGCTCAATTCCCGTGGGAACTGGCTTGAAGCCGGCGGCGGTGACGCGCTTGACGACCTCGTCGGGCACCGCCGTGGTCGCGACGTCGATTTCCGCGATCGGCATCTCGAGCAAGGCGTTGCGCACGGCGCCGCCGACCACGCGGGCCTCTTCGCCGTCGACGTCGAGCACGCCGAGCAGGCGCGCCAGCGCGCCGGCTTTCAGCCAAGCGGCCTGGCCAAGGTTGCGGGCGGTTGCGCCGGCCGTCAATTGGCCTGCCCCGGCACGAATTTTCCGTTCTCGATATGCGCCGGCACGTAAGTCGAGCCCGGCGGCGAGCCGCTGAAATTCGCGAAATAGACGAAGCTGCCGACCACCAGCACGAGCGCGGCGATCGAAAGCCACGCGATGCGCGACAGCGGCCAGGACTCCAGGTCCATCAGGCCGGCCTTGGTCGCCCACAGGAACACCGCGTAGAGCACGAACGGCCCGGCGAACAGGGCGATTTCGGTGAAGCCGATGCGGATCATCGATAAATCCGTTCGTACAGGTTGCGCAGGATACCAGCCGTCACGCCCCAAATGTAGCGCTCGCCGAAGGTGAGCGCGTAATAGTGCCGCGTCATACCCTGCCAGTCGCGCGAATGGCGCTGCACATTGGCCTGATCCATGACGAAGGCCAGCGGCACCTCGAAGCTGGCATCCACTTCGCTGGTATTGAGCGTGAGCGAAAATCCCGGCTTGACGCGCACGAGCAGCGGCACGATGCGGTAGCCGAGCGTGGTCATGTAAAGATCGAGATAGCCGAGCGGCTCGACGAATTGGCGATCGAGGCCGATTTCCTCGTCGGCCTCGCGCAAGGCGGACGCTAGCGGACTGTCGTCGCTTTTGTCGATCTTGCCACCGGGAAACGACACCTGCCCGGCGTGGTCGGGAAGGTGCTGGGCGCGCTGCGTCAGCAACACCGTCGGCTCGGGGCGATCGACGATCGCCACCAGCACCGCGGCCGGCCGGATCGGACGCACCGCGGCGATTTTCAGCATCACCGGATCGGCGTCGTGATCGCCGCGCGCCGGCGTGACGGCGGGATCGTCGATGCCGGCCGGCGCGTCGAGCGTCAAACGCGCGCGGGCGCGCGCGAAGAATTCCTGCGCCGGGAGAGTCGGCACGGTCTGCGCGCCCTCCATCAGGCGAACTCCCTTAACGCGCGCGCTTCCGCCATCGCGAAAAATTCCCCGCCTGAGGCGACGCCGAACATCGGCTTGCCGTCGACCACGCGCTCCTCGCCGAGCTCGACTAGATCGTAGAACAGCGCGCGCGTCACCTTGGCCCACAGGTCGCGGCGGACATGCAGGTAGGGCTTCAAGCCGCCGGTCGCCTCCGGCTCGAAGCGCAGCGCGTGACCCGGACCGGCCTCGACCCAGTCGTCGACATTCGTTCGGAACCTCAGAACATGCTTATCAGGAACTTGCCGAAGAACATCTTGCTCTGGCCGAGCAACCTTCAGCTCGACGGCGAGGAAGGGCACGTCTTCGACCGTTACACCGACCTTCTCCACCGGGGTGACCAGGAAATATTTGTCGCCCTCGCGTTTGAGGACGGAAGCGAAAAGCTTGACCAATGCGGGCCTTCCGATCGGGGTCTTCTGGTAGAACCAGGTACCATCGGCGGCGATCCGCATGTCGATATCACCGCAAAACGGCGGGTTCCAAAGGTGAACCGGCGGCGGACCCTTGCGTTTTTCGCCGGTCACCGCTGCCGCGAGCCCCTCCAGTCCGTCCTGCCCTGTCTTCGCCATTGTTTCCCTACGTTATCCAGGCCGGCTCTGGCCTGTTCGGAACTTTGTGACCACACCTTCAGGCGGTAGAAGATAGCGTAAGCTGGCCCGCAGAATGCGGCAGATTCGGCTTAATTGGCGCACAAAAATCGCATGTGGTGTGTTTGTTGCATAGCGCCTAAGTGGGGCTGGCGCTCTACCCCAAGCGAGCGATGAAAGGGACCGAGATCATGGCTTCGGCGAGCGGCGAAAGCCTCGAAAAACTGGAAGATATGATCGTGCGCGCGGCGGAATCGACCGCCGCCCATATACGCGCCGCGAAAGCCGCCATCGGTTCCGTGATCTTCGGCCAGGACATCGTGGTCGAGCGGGCGCTGGTCACCGTGCTTTCGGGCGGCCATGCGTTGCTGGTCGGTGTGCCCGGTCTGGCCAAGACCAAGCTGGTCGAAACCATGGGCATCGCGCTCGGTCTCGACGCCAAGCGCGTCCAGTTCACGCCAGACCTGATGCCATCCGATATTCTAGGAACCGAGGTGCTGGAAGAAACCCCCGGCGGCAAGCGCAGCTTCCGCTTCATCGCCGGCCCGGTGTTCGCGCAATTGTTGATGGCCGACGAGATCAACCGCGCCTCGCCGCGCACCCAGTCGGCGCTGCTACAAGCCATGCAGGAACAGCACGTGACGGTCGCCGGCGCGCGGCACGATCTTCCCAAGCCGTTTCATGTGCTGGCAACGCAGAATCCGTTGGAGCAGGAAGGCACTTATCCCCTTCCCGAAGCACAGCTCGACCGCTTCCTGATGGAAGTGGACGTGGATTATCCGGACATGGAGGCCGAACGGAAAATCCTGTTCGACACCACCGGCGCAGATGAAACGCGCGCCAAGGCGGCGATGACCGCCGATGACCTGATTGCCGCGCAGCGGCTGGTACGCCGGTTGCCGGTCGGCGAATCCGTGGTCGAAGCGATCCTGGCGCTGGTGCGCTCGGCGCGGCCCGGCCCCGAAGCGGGCGACCTCGGCAAGCTGATCTCCTGGGGCCCCGGCCCGCGCGCCAGCCAAGCGCTGATGCTGGCGGTGCGCGCCCGCGCCCTGCTGGAAGGCCGCTTCGCGCCGTCGGTCGACGACGTACTCGAGTTGGCCGAGCCCGTGCTCAAACACCGCATGGCGCTGACCTTTGCCGCCCGCGCGGAAGGCGAAACAATTCCCAACGTGATCGGGCGGCTGAAAGCCCGCATCGGGTAATCCCAGATGGCCGAGCCTAGGCTCAGCGATATCGAAGCCAGCGCAGTACGGCAAGCAACCGGCAGCGGACGCATGCTCTCCGATGCCATACCACGACTCATTCTTGAGGCGCGGCGGGTCGCCGCCACCGTCGTACACGGGCTGCACGGCCGCCGCCGCGCCGGACCGGGCGAAAATTTCTGGCAATACCGCCGCTTCATGTCGGGCGAACCAGCGTCGAACGTCGATTGGCGGCGCTCGGCGCGCGACGATCATCTCTATGTGCGCGAGCGCGAATGGGAGGCCTCGCACACGGTATGGATCTGGCCCGACCGTTCGCCTTCGATGGCCTTCGCCTCCGCGCTGGTCACCGACAGCAAGCTCGAACGCGCGCTGGTGGTGGCGTTCGCTTTGGCCGAAGTTCTGGTGCAGGGCGGCGAACGGGTCGGCATTCCCGGGCTGATGCTTCCGACCGCCAGCCGCAACGTGATCGAAAAGATGGCGCAGGCGATCCTGCTCGATCCGGCGGAACGCGCTAGCCTGCCGATGTCGTTCGCGCCCTCGCCGCTCGCCGAAATTGTAATGCTATCGGACTTGTGGAGCGCGATCGGCGAGGTGCAACAAACAACCTCCCAACTCTCGGCAACCGGCGCCCACGGCCACATCGTGCAGATTGTCGACCCGGCCGAAGAGAGTTTCCCTTATTCCGGCCGCGTCGAATTCATTGAGCCGGAAGGCGCCGGCAGCGTCACCGCCGGCCGCGCCGAGACTTGGCGCAGCGACTACCAGGGCCTGGTGGCGCGTCACCGCGGGCAAATCCGCGCTGAGACCGATCGGCTCGGCTGGAGCTTCGCGATCCACCGAACCGATCGGCCGGCCAGCGAACTGCTGCTCGTGCTGCATTCGCGCATGGGCAGCCATATGCAGACGACGTCGGTGAGCAGCCGCTACACGGCAGCGCAGCCCGGGAGAGTCGCTTGATGGGCTCGCTGTTCGGTTCTTTGCCGCTCGGCTTTGCGCAGCCACTGGTGCTGCTCGGCCTGCTCAGTCTGCCTGTCCTGTGGTGGCTGCTGCGGCTGGTGCCGCCGCGTCCGCGCCGCATCAACTTCCCACCTACCCGGATCTTGTTCGAGATCGCGCCCAAGGAGGAAACTCCGTCGCGCACGCCGTGGTGGCTCGTCCTGCTGCGGCTGACGTTGGCCGCCCTGGTCATCATCGCGGCCGCCGGTCCGTTGTGGAACCCGCCGCTCGCTTCCTCGAATAGCGGCGCGCCGCTCCTCGTCATGCTCGATGACGGCTGGGGCGCGGCAGCCTCCTGGGATGCCCGCCTGCGCACGGCCGATGAACTGCTCGGGCGCGCCGAGGCCGACAATCGCGGGGTCGCCGTCCTGCCGCTGTCGGAAACCGGGCGCGATCTTTCGCTACAGGTGGCCGGTGCCGCGCGCGTACAGATCAAGCAGCTTAAGCCGAAGCCCTATACCGTCGACCGCACCGAGGCGCTGCCTTTGATCGAGCGCTTTCTCAAATCCGCACCGGACGTCGAGATCGTCTGGCTCTCGGACGGCGTCGATCTCGGCAAAGGCGGCGAATTCATCGCGGGCTTGAAGCGCATCGCCGGCAGTCATCCGCTCACCGTGGTCGCGGGCGGCCTGCCCGTCCCGCACGCGCTCGCCGCTGCCGACAACGCGGCCGGCGCGCTGACGGTGAAGGTGCTGCGCGCGCAAACCGGCGGCGCCGATACCGGACTTGTGAATGCCATCGATCTCAAAGGCCTGACGCTCGGCGAGGCGCCGTTCGCGTTCCGGTCCGACGCCCAGGAGGCCAACGCGACGATCGATCTGCCGGTCGAAATCCGCAACGACGTGGCGCGGCTGGAGATTGCCGGCGAGCGCTCGGCCGGTGCGGTGCAACTACTCGACAAGCGCTGGCGCCGGCGCACCGTTGGCGTCGTGTCCGGCTCGGCCGCCGACCGCTCGCAGCCGCTGATCGGCGCGACCTACTATCTCCAGCGCGCGCTCAATCCATTCGCCGACGTCCGCGTCGCCGAGGGCGTGGCGCCGGCGGAAGCCGTGAAGCGTTTCCTCGATCAGCACCTGCCGATGCTGATCCTCGCCGATGTCGGCAACGTCGCCGAAGCGCGCGAACGGCTCGACAAATGGATCGACAATGGCGGCGTGCTGGTGCGTTTCGCGGGTCCGCATCTCGCCGGCGCCACGGACGATGACTTGGTGCCGGTGAAACTGCGCCGCGGCGGCCGCATTCTGGGCGGCAGTCTGAGCTGGGAAAAGCCGCAACAACTCGCCGGTTTTTCGCGCGACGGCCCGTTCGCCGGCATGCCGGTGCCGACCGACGTCACCGTCAGCCGCCAGGTGTTGGCCGAGCCCGATGCGCAACTCACCGACCGCACCTGGGCAACGCTCGCCGACGGCACGCCGCTGGTCACCGCGCAGCGCTACGGCAATGGGTTGCTGGTGCTGTTCCATGTGACGGCCGACACCAGCTGGTCGGACCTGCCGCTTTCGGGCACCTTCGTCGACATGCTCCGGCACATCGTCGCGCTGGCGAACTCGACGGCGACTGCCGACACCGCGGGTGAGGCCAGCATCGCCACCGGCCCCGCCAGCCAGCCCGTGCCGGCAAGCCGCGTGCTCGACGGCTTTGGCGCTTTCTCGGCACCGCCGCCGACCGCCCGCCCGGTACCGGCCAATTTCAATGCCCGCGCCAGCGCCGACCATCCGCCCGGGTTCTACGGGCCGCCGGAAGGCCTGGTCGCGGTCAATACGCTCGCGCCCACCGACCGCCCGGCGCCGCTCGATTTCTCTTCACTCAACGCCCGCCTCGACGTCTACCGCCACGGTGAGCCGCTCGACCTGCGCGGCCCGGTGTTCCTTGCCGCGCTGTCGCTGCTGATTGTCGACGCCCTGGTGGTGATCGCGCTCTCCGGCGGGCTCGCCAGCTTGCTACCGCGCCGGCGCGCGATCGCGGCGCTGCTGGCGGCGGGACTGCTGGGCACGCTGGCGATGCCGCATCCGGCGCGGGCGCAACCGGCGCCGCAACAGCCGCCGCAGTTGTCCGCGCAGCAGCAGGAATTCGCCATGAAAGCGACGATGCAGACGCATCTCGCCTACATCGTCACCGGCGATGCGGATGTCGACGCCGTCAGCAAAGCCGGCCTGCAGGGCCTCACGCTGTTCCTGGCGCAGCGCACCGCGCTGGAAGCCGGTGAGCCGATGGGTCTCGATCCGGCGCGCGACGAGCTTGCCTTCTTCCCGCTGATCTACTGGCCGGTGTCGGCGAGCGCGCCGAAGCCGTCACAGGCCGCGCTCGACCGCATCAACAGCTATATGAAGCGCGGCGGCACCGTTTTGTTCGACACCCGCGACGCGATCGACGCGCCGCCCGGCCCCGGCGGCGAGAATCAAGGGCCCGGCATGGTGGCGCTGCGTTCGATCCTATCCTCGCTCGACATCCCCGAACTCGAGCCGGTGCCGCGCGACCACGTGCTCACCAAGACGTTCTTTCTGCTGCGCGACTTCCCGGGCCGCTTCACCAACGGCCAGCTCTGGGTCGAGGCGTTGCCGGAGGAAACCGCGGAAGACACCGAACGCCCGGTGCGCGCCGGCGACGGCGTGTCGTCGATCCTGATCACCTCGAACGATTTCGCCGGCGCCTGGGCGATGCGCCCGGACGGCCAGCCCATGCTGCCGCTGGTGCCGGGCGAGCCGCGCCAGCGCGAATTTGCTTTCCGTGCCGGCGTCAACATCGTGATGTACGCGCTCACCGGCAACTACAAAGCCGACCAGGTGCATATCCCGGCGCTGCTCGAGCGCCTGGGACAGTAGGAATTCGATCTTGAACCTCGGCGTGTCATTCGCTCCCTTGGTGCCGGCCTACGTCGTGTGGGCGGCCTTCGGCGCGGCTTTGCTGATTGCGGTCGTGCTGCTGCTGGCGCGCAGCCGCGGCGCGGCCATGCGCGCCGTCGCGCTGGGACTGATGGTGCTGGCGCTCGCCAATCCTTCTCTGACGCGCGAGGACCGCGATCCGATCCCCTCGGTTGCCGCCGTCATAGTCGACAAGAGCCCGAGCCAGGATTTCGGCGACCGCAATGCGCAGACCGAAGCCGCGCGGGCGATACTGGTCGAGCGGCTCAAGCGCATCCCCGGCCTGGAAGTGCGTGTCGCCGAAGCGGGCGCGGCCGACGGCGAGACCGACGGCACGCGGCTGTTCTCGGCATTGTCAGCGACGCTGGCCGACGTGTCGCCCGACCGCGTCGCCGGCGCAATCATGATCACCGACGGCCGCGTGCACGACGTGCCGGCCGACGCGGCGGCGCTCGGCTTTGCCGCGCCGCTGCACGCGCTGATCACCGGTTACAAGGATGAGATCGACCGCCGCGTGGTACTGACGCAGACGCCGCGCTTCGGCATCGTCGGGCAATCGCAGACNNCAAATCACCGTGCGGCGCGACGGCGAGGTGCTCGAACAGCGCGCGGTCGCGGTCGGCACCGACGTGAAGGTCACTGTGCCGATCCCGCATGCCGGACAGAACATCGTCGAGGTCGAAGCCTCGCCGCTCGAAGGCGAGCTCACGCAAGTCAACAACCGCGCGGTGATCTCGATCGACGGAGTGCGCGACAAGCTGCGCGTGCTGCTGGTGTCGGGCGAGCCGCATGCCGGCGAGCGCACCTGGCGCAATCTGCTGAAATCCGACGCCTCGGTCGATTTGGTGCATTTCACTATTCTGCGCCCGCCGGAAAAGCAGGACGGCACGCCGATCAACGAATTGTCGCTGATCGCGTTTCCGACCCGCGAGCTGTTCCAGCAGAAGATCTCGGAATTCCAGCTCATCATCTTCGACCGCTACGCGCGCCAGGGCGTGCTGCCGATGATCTATTTCGACAACATCGCAAAATACGTGCGCGACGGCGGCGCCGTACTGATTGCCGCCGGCCCCGATTACGCCAGCCCGACCAGCATCTGGCGCACGCCGCTCGACGCGATCCTGCCGGCGGAGCCAAGCGGCGACGTTACCGAACAACCGTTCCGGCCCTCCCTCACCGAGGCCGGCAAACGCCATCCGGTGACGCGCGGACTGGAAGGGTCCGAGAGCAATCCGCCACAATGGAGCCAATGGTTCCGGCTGGTCGACACCAAGCGCAACAACGGCACCAGCGTTATGCAGGGCCCGGACGGCAAGCCGCTCTTGGTGCTCGCGCATGAGGGCGAAGGCCGCGTGGCGCTGCTGCTGTCCGACCACATCTGGCTATGGGCGCGCGGCTACGAAGGCGGCGGCCCGCATCTCGATCTGCTGCGGCGGCTGTCGCATTGGCTGATGAAACAGCCCGAGCTTGAAGAGGAAGCGCTCCGCCTGATCGTCAAAGGCCGCGACATCACCGTGCAGCGCCAGACCATGGCCGACAGCATCAACGACGTGACGCTCACTTCGCCGACCGGCGCCGCCCGAACGCTTACCCTTCAATCGGTCGAACCGGGCCTTTGGCGCGCCGAGGTCACCGCCAACGAACTCGGGCTGTGGCGCGCGACCGACGGCAAGCTCACCGCGCTTGCCAATGTGGGGCCGGCCAATCCACGCGAGTTCGCGCAAGTGACGTCGACCACCGAAGTCCTGCGCGCACTTACTGCCGCCACCGGCGGCGACGCGCGGCGGCTGGCGGACGGCAACGCGATCGATGTGCCGCGTGTGGTGCCGGTGCGCACCTCCACCACGTTCAAAGGCGAGGACTGGATCGGCCTGAAGATGCGCGACGTCAGCGTCGTGCGCGGCATCGGCGTGCTGCCGGTCTTCTCCGGACTGATCGGACTCTTGCTGCTGGTCGGCTCGCTGGCCGCCACGTGGGCCAGAGAAGGACGGTAATTCCCATTCGTCATTCCGGGACGCCGCAATGCGGCGCACCCGGAATCCATACTCCGCAGCGCCGGGGTTATGGATTCCGGGCTCGCGGCCTTCGGCCGCGCCCCGGAATGACATTGATTATTTCCAATCCGGCCTAATCATTCCGGACACGCCCTCGAAGGTGCCGGCTTTGAGTTCCGCCACCAGCAAGCGCGCCGGGTCGACCGGGCCCGGCATCTTCACTTTGCCTTTCGGGATGCGCTTGAAGCCAGCCTTGCGATAGAACGGCTCGTCGCCGACCAGCACCACCAATGGATGTCCCGCCGTCCTGGCGTGCTTGAGCGCGCGCTCGATCAGCGCGCTGCCGACGCCGCGCTTGCGGAACGGCGGTTCGACCGTGAGCGGGCCCAGCAGCAGCGCCGGGGTGTCGCCGATGCAGATCGGCGTCAGCCGCACCGAGCCGACCAGCAACGAGCCGATGCGCGCGGTGAACGAGAGGTCCAGCACATGCTCGCGGCCCTCGCGCACACGATAGGCGCTACGCGTATAGCGGCCGGGCCCGAAGGTGCGCTCATGCAGCCGGTCGATCGCCAGTCTGTCGTCGGCCGTTTCCGGCAGGATTGTCAGCGCAAGGTCGCTCATGGGCTCCAAAACGCCGGTGCGGGCATGGGAACGCTTCCCGGCCCGGCTGGGCGGTGCCGATTAGCACTTAGACCGATGAAGGTCCATCGCCGGTAGCGCCTGGCGCCCGAATTGCCTAGATGATATCGGCGAAAGCGGAGGTTACCGGCATGGGACAGTTAGTTGACGGCATGTGGCAGCAGGACGGCGTGCGTACCAAGGACGGCCAATTCATCCGGCCGACCACGCGTTTCCGCAATTGGGTCACGCCGGACGGCAGCCCCGGCCCCTCCGGCGAAGGCGGCTTTGCCGCCGAGGCCGGCCGCTATCACCTCTACGTTTCACTGTCCTGCCCCTGGGCGCACCGCACCGTCATCTTTCGCAAGCTGAAAGGCCTCGAGAACGTCGTCTCGATGTCGACCGTCTCGCCTGACATGCTCAAGGACGGCTGGACCTTCAACAAGGACGAGGGCTCGAGCGGCGACGACGTCAACGGCAAGAGCAAGTTGTCCGAAATCTATCTGCTGACCGACCCGCGCTATACCGGGCGCGTGAGCGTGCCGGTTTTGTGGGACAAAAAGCGCAAGACGATCGTCAACAACGAGTCGCCCGAAATCATCCGCATGCTCAATTCGGCGTTCGACGCCTTCACCAATATCCACACCGATTATTATCCGAAAGATCTGCGCAGCGAGATCGACCGCATCAACGATCTGGTCTATCCGAACATCAACAACGGCGTCTATCGCGCCGGCTTCGCCACATCGCAGGCGGCCTACGAAGCAGCGTTCCGCGGAGTGTTCGACACGCTCGACGACATGGAACAGCGGCTATCGCAGCACCGCTATCTGGCCGGCAATACCATCACCGAGGCCGACTGGCGGCTATTCTGCACGCTGATCCGCTTCGACGCGGTCTATTATTCGCACTTCAAGTGCAATTGGCGGCACATTTACGAATATCCGAACCTGTCGAATTATGTGCGCGATCTCTACCAGGTGCCGGGCGTGGCCGAGACCGTGAGCCTTGAGCAGATCAAGCGCCACTATTACGGCAGCCAGCGGCAGGTGAACCCGACCGGCATCGTTCCGGTGGGTCCGCAGCTCGACTTCGCCGCCCCGCATGACCGGGCGCGCTTTAGCTAGGCGGCTCTCAACAAAAACCCACGCGCATATTAGGCTCCATCAGCCGGGGCTGATGGCTACCTTGTAGGAGCCGTTGGTAGCAATAGCATCTGGGGTATCGGATCGATTGGGCTGATCGATGGAATCGAGCACGGTCCGCGCGCGAAAATGGTCGAGTACAAAAAGCCGAATGGCCGACGAGAGGTTGCCATGCTGCCGATGGGTATCGATGTTGGCAACCAGCGTAGAAAGCGTCATGTTCTGAACTTTGCCGATTTGCTTGAGGCTGAGCCAAAAAGCATCCTCGAGGCTGACGCTCGTCTTATGGCCGACAATAACGATTGACCTTTTGACGATTGCAGATTGCATATTTGAATCCTTTGATGTGAGCATATCCCTCGTATTTCCCGATAGCATCGTCGCTCCACCGCTGGATCGAGCGCTAATTCGAGTCATAGGCGCGCGAAGGATGTGAACCGCCAAACATGTTTCGAACGATGCGCGAGTCACAATTCCGAGACTCGCCTGTTAAAAGTTTCTCGCACGCCTTTAGAAATTCCGCTGTCTGAAACCGGACATAAGAGTTCCACCACTGCAAAGAGGTATCGCGATGTGTTGGAACTGGGCACGCGGAGGTAACGCGCAACTTGCAATAAAGGTTCCGGCTACTGCAATACCATCGTCGGCTCAATCGGCGGAAGATTCCGGCTCGTCATGATCGGCCAAGGGCTGGTCGTGCAGAATGACGTTCAGCAATGAACTGTGGACTTCCAAATGGCCGTTGTACTCGATGAATCCAAGCTTCCTGAATTTATTCATGAAAAAATTTACGCGCGGACGAGTGCTGCCGATCATCTCGGCGAGTTTCTCTTGGCTGATTTTTCCGATCACCGGTTCGGATTTGCCGTCCTTGGCAAAATTCGCCAATAGCAGAAGAGCCCGCGCCAGCCGCTTCTCGCTCGAATTGAAAAGTTGATCGGCCAAATCCGCTTCAACGCGTGCGGTACGAGTCAACTGGTGCGCGATGAACATTTCGGAGAATGCGGGCTCCTCATGGAGAAGCCTGGTTGCATCCGCCTTCTCAAGGCGCATGATTTCGGATTCCGTCATGGCGACGGCCGAAGACAGACGGAATCCATGACCCGTCAAGCATCCCTCGCCGCAGAATTCGTCCGGCCCATGAATCGCGACAATGGCTTCTTTGCCGTTTTCGGAAATCACCGAGACTCGGAGTTTGCCTTTATGAATGGGGTCAAGCGCTGACATCGACTTTCACGGGTGGCTGATGCCCAGGCACCTCTAAAGGCGGCTTTCTTCCAATTCTTCAATAGTTTCGTTTCGACACTCACCACAATTCGCTCACCGCCGCGCCGCCGAGAACTTCGGCAACGCGCGCGCGAGTCGCGCGGGTGACGCCGTCCGGCAGCGTGCCGGGCGGAAAGAAGCCGTGCTCGATGATTTCATAATTGGGCCGCGGCAGGCTGTCCTGGCGGAATTCGCGCACGATGTAGAGCGCCACGTGGTCGCGCCGCGATACCCGTTTATTGAAAAATATGCCGTGCAGGACCGGCGGCCCGGTCATCACGATATTGCCCTCCTCGGCCAGTTCGCGCGTAATCGCCGCGAGGAAGGTCTCGCCGGTCTCCACCCCGCCGCCGGGCAGGTGCCAGCCCGCCACATAGGAATGCTTGACCAGGAAGATGCGGCCCGCGCCGTCGATCACCATGGCGCGGACGCCCAGCGTCGCGCCGCGCGAGAAACGCCAGTAGAAATGCATCAGCCGCCGGATCAGCGGCTCAAACGCACGGCGCATGCGTTGCAAACGCGTCCCCATGTTTCGGCATTCCACCGGTGATCGCCGGGTTATCGGCAGCAGTCGCGAACGGTATCAAACGGGACCTTTCGGAATTAGAATTATTCCAATATATCAAATCTATCCGCCAGCCGATGATCAGAGGGGCGCCGTGAAAAGATTTTCCGACCTGACCGAACAGGAAGTGCTGGCACTGGCCATCACCAATGAGGAGGAAGATAGCCGCATCTACCGCGGCTTCGCGGAAGGGCTGCGCGAGCAGTTCCCAGCCTCCGCCAAGGTGTTCGAAGAGATGGCCGAGGAAGAGGTGCATCACCGCACCATCCTGTTCGACCTCTACCGGCAGAAATTCGGCGAATATCTGCCGCTCATCCGGCGCCAGGACGTGAAGGGCTTCCTCAACCCCAAGCAGCCGCTGTGGCTGATGCGGCCGCTCGGGCTCGATGCCGCCCGCAAGTTCGCCGAGAACATGGAGTTCGAAGCCGAGCGTTACTACCGCAAGGCCGCCGAATCCGCGCGCGACGTTTCGGTACGAAAACTGCTGATCGAACTGGCCGAAGCCGAGGCCGGCCACGAAAGCCTGGCACACAAGCTTACCGAGCAGATTCTCACCAAGGGCGCGCGCGAAAAAGAGGACGCGACATCCAAGCGCATGTTCATGCTGCAATATGTGCAGCCCGGCTTGGCCGGGTTGATGGACGGGTCAGTCTCGACGCTGGCGCCGCTGTTTGCCGCGGCCTTTGCCACCCACAACACCTGGGCGACCTTTCTGGTCGGCATGGCCGCTGCGGTCGGCGCCGGAATTTCCATGGCGTTCGCAGAGGCGCTGTCCGACGACGGTTCGCTCACCGGGCGCGGCTCGCCCGTCATCCGCGGGCTGGTCACCGGCGGCATGACGGCGATCGGCGGGCTCGGCCACACATTGCCCTATCTCATTCCGCACTTCCTCACGGCCACGATCGTTTCGTTCATGGTGGTGGCGGTAGAGCTCGCGGTGATTTCCTGGATCCGCATGCGCTACATGGATACGCCGTTCCTGCAGGCCTCCTTCCAGGTGGTGGTCGGCGGCGTGCTGGTGTTCGTCGCCGGCATATTGATCGGAAGTTCGTAGCGGGCTACTCCCCGAAGCGATGTTCACCCTCGCCCATCTTTCCGACCCGCATCTGGCGCCGCTGCCGGCGCCGCGCTGGCGCGAACTCATCGGCAAGCGGGTGACCGGCTACATCAACTGGCAGCGGCGGCGCCGCTTCGTCCACGATCCGGCCGTGCTGGCCAAGATCGTCGCCGACCTGAAATCGCAATCGCCCGGCGCCATCGCTGTCACCGGCGACCTCACCAATATCGCGCTCCCGCAAGAATTCGTCGGCGGCCGCGCCTGGCTGGCGGCGCTCGGCGCTCCAGCCGACGTGACGGTAATCCCCGGCAATCACGACGCCTATGTTCGCGCGGCAGCAGCAGAGCCGGAACGCCAATGGGGCGACTTTATGCATGGCGACGACGGCGCCGGCGGATTTCCCTTCGTACGCCGGCGCGGCGCGCTCGTGCTGATCGGGCTTTCGACCGCGGTGCCGACGGCGCCGTTCATGGCGACCGGCCGGCTCGGCGACGCGCAACTCGCGCGGCTCGGCGAGACGCTGGCCGCGCTTGCGCGCGAACCGGTTTTCCGCGTCGTGCTGATCCACCACCCGCCGGTCAGCCGGGCCAAACGCCACAAGCGGCTGACCGACGCCGCGGAATTCCTGCGCGTCATTGCCACGCACGGCGCCGAACTCGTGCTGCACGGCCACGACCATCTTCATATGCTCAATTGGCTGAGCGGGCCTGGGGGCACCCGCGTGCCGGCGGTGGGGGTGCCGTCGGCGTCGGCAGCGTTTGGCATGAGAAAAGACTCAGCCGCCTATAATCTCTACGCCATCGACGGCACGCCCGGCGCCTGGACCTGCGAAATGATCTCGCGCGGCGTCGGCTCCGCCGGCACGGTGATGCAGCAACGGCGGGTGAAGATTCTCGGCTAGGGATGCGGTTGCGTGAGCAGCGCCAGCAGAAAAAGCGCGGCCGCACCGGCGATCAGCCCGAAGAAAAACGTCCAGAGCAAAAACCACCGCTGGCGCGAGCGGTCCAGTGGCACGATCTGTTCCGTGACCAAGGGGCCTGCAGTGACACCGTCGGCGAGCGCGCGCTCGCGCTCCGGACCGGCATGCAGCGCCAGCGTGGCGAGCGCCGCCATGCGGTCGGTCATGTTGTCGGCGCGATCGTATTGCCGCGCGGTGCGCGCGATGGCTTCCGGCGTGCCGGCGGCCGCCAGCAGATCGAGCGCGGCATTGCGCAAGGCGCGGCGGCCGGCGCTGGCGGTGTCTGGCGAATAGGCGCCGGGGACGGTCATGCCGTCATAGGCCTTGGCCAGCGCC